>NZ_JBAVDI010000061.1:0-51220 GCF_049587115.1 Aeromicrobium sp. | reverse complement strand
GAGCAGGACCGTGCCAATGACGTGGGCAGCGACGAATACGCCGAGCCCGACGTCGTACGCGGGGTGCACATTGTCCAGCAGCCTGCCGGTCGCCACCGGTCCGAGTCCCTGCTTCGTACCCGCCCACAAAGCCATGTCTCCGACCAGCACGATCGGCAAGCTCAGGTAGCCGATCACGGTCAGGCTGAATCCCCACCTTGCCAACTGGCTCGTGGGTAGGGCGTCCCTGACGGCGTACAGCCCCGGAGCAAGAGTCAGGCTGGCTGCCAGACCCAGCCACAGGACGGCGCTCTCCCTGCCGAGGTGCTCGCCGACGGCCCGCGCGGCGGCAGTGCTGTCGGATGCCGTGTAGTACGGGAGCACAAATCGCAGGAAGGCAACGCAGAGCGGCCCGACCACGGCCAACGCCAGCGTCGTGACGCGGTTCATGACGTGGCTCCTGAGGCTCGGACCGGGCGGGCGTCCAGCACGACGCCGATCCCGGTCAGGCACGCACTCCTCGCCATCAGAACAGGAGCTGTCGCAGGTGCTTTGATCTTGACCATCTTTCCTCCTGGATGTCGCCGGCTGTGAACTCGATTCGAACGGGAGAGTCCGTCGAAATCGTCGTCCCGGCCCTGGACGCTGGCTAGAACGGCGGTGGACCGAGAACCTTCATGGTTCCTGTTGCTCGCGCTGATTCCCTGATCTGGTCGAAGTCGACCGGGAGCTGCGGCTCGCCTTCGACGACTTCCTTGCTCGCCTGCCGGTAGAAGTCTTCGCCGCCGCCGGGCGTGTGCAGGCACAACATCCGAGCGCCATCGGGGCCGGCGAGAAATGCGTGCGGCACGTCGCGTGGAACGACCGCGACCCCACCTGCTCGAACTTCCGTTTCGAGACCGTCCAGGTGCAACAGCATGGATCCTGCAAGAACGTAGAAGGTCTCCTCTGCGCCCGGATGGGTGTGAAGCGGTGTGCACTTGGCTGGCTCTACGTCGTCCTCGAAGAGCAGAAAATTCCCGTCAACCTCGCCCTGTCGCACGAGCCAGGTATGCAATCCGCCGCCAAAGAACCAGCGGCGCTCGGCGTCCTCGACATTGCGAACTATTGCTGTTTTCATCCCGACTCCTTTTATGGGACTTGAGTACCATAACGACACTAAGGTACCGTGAATGTCGTGTCAATGGATTACGAGAAGGTCGGTCGCACACGCCAGAAGCAGCGGACGAGGGCGGCCCTAATCGCCTCCGCCCGCGATCTGGTGGCGCGCGGAGGACGCCCGCCCACCGTGGCCGAGACAGCTGAGGCTGCCTCGATCTCGCGCACCACGGCCTACCGATACTTCCCCTCGCAGAACTCATTGCTCTTGGCTGCGCACCCCGAGATCGCCGCAACCTCGATGTTGCCATCAGACATCGGAGACGATCCCGAGGATCGGCTCGAGGCTGCGGTGCGCGGCTTTCTGGTGATGGTGGTCGACACCGAGTCTCAGCAGCGCACGATGCTCCGACTTTCGCTGCAGGCCGATGCCACGACGCGAGCGCTGCCACTACGCCAAGGACGCGCCATCGGCTGGTTCACCGAGGCGCTCTCCCCCCTCGCCCCCCAGTTCGACGAGCAGGCGATCCGTCGACTCGCCGTGGCAGTACGAGCCGTCGTTGGCATCGAAAGTCTGATCTGGCTCGTCGATGTCGCCGGCATGTCGAGGGACGAAGCAATCGAGCAGATGACGTGGTCGGCGATCGCCCTTCTCCGCCGCGCCGTTGCACCGTCGACGAGTCCGGCCGGGTCGCAGTCGACCCGACTCAGGCAGACTGACGGGGCGTCATCTTCAGCGTGAACCCCTTGGGCATCAGCGTCAGCCGTTCGGCGATCTGGAGCTCGTAGTCCGGATCGCCCACGACGTCGTATCGGTGCAGCAATCGTGCCAGCACCAGGATCGCCTCGTGCAGGGCGAACTGCCGCCCGATGCATGATCGCTCCCCCGTGCCGAACGGCTTGTACGAATGCGGCTGGCGTCCGCGCGAGCGTTCGGGCAGGAACCGGTCCGGGTCGAACTGGTCTGCGTCGTCGCCCCAGACGGCCGGATCGCGGTGCAACATCGGCAGGATCACGATGGCCCAGTCCTCGGGCCGCATCGTGTGCCCCGAGCTGAGCACCGTGGTCTCCCGTGGACTGCGGGTGAACGCCGGTGCGGTCGGCCACAGTCGCAAGCCCTCGTCGAGCACCCGGCGCAGATAGCGGAACTTGGCGACCTGCTCGAACGTCGGCTCGGCGTCTCGGTCACCACCCAGGATCAGATCGACCTCGGCCTGCGCTTTCGCGAGAATCTCGGGATCGCGCGACAGGTAGTACAGCGCGAATGACAACGCACCCGACGTGGTCTCGTGCCCGGCGACGAGGAAGGTCAGGATCTGGTGCCGGATGTTGAGGTCGTCCAGACGCGCTCCCGTCTCGGGATGAGGCGTGTGGAGCATGATTCCCAGCAGATCGCTCTCGTCGACCTCATCGGACGACCTCCGCGCGGCGATGATGCCGTCCAGCAGCGAGTCGACGTATTCCTGGTGGTGCGCATTGACCTTGTTGATCCGCTTGGCCATCAACGATGCACCGGGCATCGAGTTGAGCACGCCCTTGCGCTGTCCGGCCTTGAGCGCGGCGATCATCGCCGGAATGAAGGGATGTGGCTCGCTGCGGCTGAACGAGCCGAAGTCGGTGCTGAACGCCGTGCGGCTGATCGTCTCCAAGGTCAGCTTGGTCATGTCGGCCGAGACATCGACCGGGCCCTCGCGGGTGTCCCACAGGTCGAACAGCTCCTGGGCCGCGGCCAGCATCACCGGGTGATATCGCCGCATGGCGTCCTTGGTGAAGGCCGGACGAAGCAGATCGTGAGCCAGCGCCCAGTTCGTCTCGTCGTTGTACGCGGTGAACAACCCCTGACCGGCGAACTCTCGCAGCGCGACAAGCGCCGGTGACAGGCCCTTGACGAATCGTGACTCGTCGGCGAGCTCGGCGGCCAGCTCGGCCCCCACGACGAAGACGAACTTCTGGTCGAACACCTTTAGCTCGAACATCGGACCAAGGCCTGCCCCGCGCCGCATCGTGTTCTGCAGCGGGGTCGGACCCGCCGACCCCAGCGCGTCGCCGACCACAGGCTTGCGCCCCGGAGGGTGGGGAAACCTCTGGCCCGACCAGTCGTTCTGCACCGAAGCTCCTTATTAGACTGAAATTCAGTAGGGTCAGCCTAGCCCCTGCTGAATCGATGTCAAGTAGTGTGGGCGGCATGGCCACCCGCACCCGCATGAGCCGCGAGGCCCGTCAGGACCAGCTCCTCGACCTCGGCGCCGAACTGTTCGCCGATCGTTCGTACGAGGACGTCCACATCGAAGAGCTCTCCGAAGTCGCCGGCGTCTCCCGCGGCTTGCTCTACCACTACTTCCCGACCAAGCGGGCCTTCTTTGCAGCGATGGTCCGCCGTGAGTCAGGCCGCATGGCCGAGCTCACCACGACCGACCCGGCGCTGCCGGTCGTCGATCAGCTCAACCAGGGCATCGAGATCTACCTCGACTACTGCAAGGACCACAAGCTCGGCGTCAAGGCAATCTTCCACGGTGCTGCGTCCGCGGACCCGGAGATCCAGGACATCATCGAGCACGACCTGCGCGTCCATCACGACCGCATCGTGGTGCTGATCGAGCCGGGCGGGCAGGCCAGCGAGCTGATGCGCATCGCCGTACGCAGCTGGCTCCAGTTCATGCGCAGCGCCTGTCACCAATGGCTGGACGCGCAGGACACGACCCGCGACGAGGTCCGCGACCTGTGCGCCCAGACATTGCTGGGCGCGCTGCTGGCCCTGCCGGAGGGCTCACGTCCCTCCGGCCTGGCCGGCTTGGCTGACTAGAGGCCGTTGCGCTTGCTGAATGCCGTCGTCAGGCGCTGGTAGCCGGAGCCGCTGATGCGGACGACCTTGTCGAGCACCCACGCATCGCCGCCGATCAGGACCCGGGCCTTGTTCTTCTCGACGCCCTTGAGGATGACCTCAGCGGCCTTCTCGGGGGACGTCCGAGCCATCTTGTCGAAGGAGCTGGCCAGCTCATCGTGGTCGCGTCCCTCCACCTCACCGCCGTTGCGGGCGATGTTGGTCTTGATGCCGCCGGGGTGAACGCACGTCACCTTGACCGGACGTCCGTCCGTGATCATCTCCTGACGAAGCGCCTCGGTGAATCCGCGCACCGCGAACTTGGCCGCGTTGTACGCGCTCTGTGTCGGAACCGAGAACAGGCCGAAGATGCTGGAGATGTTGATGATGTGGCCATCGCCGGATGCCACAAGGTGGGGCAGGAAAGCCTTGGTGCCGCTGACGACGCCCCAGAAGTCGACATCCATGACCCGATCGATGTCCTTGAAGGACATCTCCTCGACGCTGCCGGTGAAAGCGATGCCGGCGTTGTTGAAGACCATGTTGACTCGGCCGAAGTGCGCGGCGACGTCATCGGCGTAGGCCAGCACGAGCTCGCGCTGCGCGACGTCGAGGTGATCGGCCCTGACCTCGCCGCCGACGGCCTTGATCAGCGCCTCGGTCTCGGCCAGGCCGTGCGTGTCGACGTCGCAGATCGCGAGCTTCGCGCCTCGGCGGGCGAGCTCGACGGACAAAGCGCGGCCGATTCCGGAACCGGCGCCGGTGACGACGGCGACCTTGTCGGTGAAGTGAGTCATGGAGGTCCTCTCGCGATTCAGATACCCAGAGTATCTCAAATTGAGGCTAACAGATTCTCCCGCTAGCCAGCAGTGGGCTGGTCGATCGGATCGGTCTGCCCCTGGTCGAACTGTGTACGGTGCAGCTCTTCGTAGCGGCCTTCCTGCGCCAGCAGCTCAGTATGGGTGCCCTGCTCCGCGACGCGGCCGTCCTCGATGACCAGGATGCGATCGGCGGCCCGGACGGTCGACAGCCGGTGCGCGATGACGACCGAGGTACGACCTTCCAGCGCAGCTGCCAGCGCCTCCTGGACCGCCGACTCCGACGTCGAGTCGAGGTGGGCCGTCGCCTCGTCGAGGATCACCACCCGAGGATGCGCCAGCAGCAGCCGCGCAATGGTGAGCCGCTGACGTTCGCCACCAGACAGCCGGTAGCCCCGCTCCCCCACGACCGTGTCGAGGCCTTCGGACAGCGAGCCGACAAGATCGTCGAGCCGGGCGTCACGCAAGGCAGTCCAGAGCTCCGCGTCGGTGGCTTCGGGCCGGGCGATCAGCAGGTTCTCCCGAATCGACTCGTGGAACAGGTGCCCGTCCTGAGTCGCCATGCCGAGCGTCCCGCGCAGCGACGCCATCGACAGGTCGCGCACGTCGACGCCGCCGAGCTTCACGCTCCCCGAGTCGACGTCGTACAGCCTCGGTATCAGGCTCGCGATGGTCGACTTGCCAGCACCCGAGGTGCCGACCAGGGCGACCATCTGGCCCGGCTCGACCGTGAACGAGATGTCGTGCAGGACCTCGACGCCACCGCGGTTGTCGAGCAGGGCGACCTCCTCCAGGGACGCCAACGACACCTTGTCGGCGGAGGGATAGGCGAAGGTCACGTGCGAGAACTCGACCGACACGGGGCCGGCAGGTACGTCGACCGCACCCTCCTTCTCGCGGATGAGGGGCTGCAGGTCGAGCACCTCGAAGACACGCTCGAAGCTGACGACGGCACTCATGATCTCGACCCGGGCGCTGGCCAGGGCGGTCAACGGTGCGTAGAGCCGGGTCAACAGCAGGGCCAGCGACACCACGGCACCTGGATCCAGCGAACCCTTGAGCGCATAGAAGCCACCCAGTCCGTAGACCACGGCGAGCGCGAGCGCGGAGACCGTCGTCAGCGCCGTGACGAAGACCGACTGCAGCATCGCTGACCGGATGCCGATGTCCCGCACCCGACGCGCCCGAGCGGCGAACTCGACCGACTCCTCGCCGGGCCGGCCGTACAGCTTGACCAGGGTCGCACCCGGAGCCGAGAAGCGTTCGGTCATGCGCGTGCTCATGACCGCGTTGTGGTTGGCCGCCTCGCGGGACAATGCCGCCAGCCGGCTGCCCATGCGGCGCGCCGGAACGACGAACACGGGCAGCAGCACCAGTGCCACGGTGGTGATCTGCCAGGAGATGCTCAGCATCACCACGAGAGTCAGGGTCAGCATCACGAGGTTGCTCACCACCCCTGACAGGGTGCCGCTGAAGGCACGCTGTGCACCGAGGACGTCATTGTTGAGCCGGCTCACCAGTGCTCCGGTACGGGTGCGGGTGAAGAAGGCGATCGGCATCCGCTGCACGTGATCGAAGACCGTCGTGCGGAGGTCGAGGATCAGCCCCTCACCGATCGTCGCGGACAGCCAGCGGGTCCAGATGCCGAGGGCCGCGTCGGCGAGCGCGATCAGCGCGATCAGTCCCGCGATGCCGAACACTGTGCTCCGGGAGTCACCGTCGACGATCGCGTTGACGACACGACCGGCCAGCACAGGCGTGGCGACGGCGAGAGCCGCCGACACCACGCTCAAGATCAGGAAGTGGACCAGCTGCCGCTTGTGGGGCGCGGCAAACGAACCGATCCGGCGCAGCGTCTCCTTGGTGAGCTTCTGCGGTCCGGTCTTGGTGGTCATGACGCGATGGAGCGATGTCCACGCGGTGACGTCCATGCTCATGGCGTCCTCCTGGATCGACTTGGCCTGCCAAGTGTCCACCCGGGGCATGACAAACCTGGAACCAAGCCACGGTCGAGCTCAATCGTGCGAGGACGATCCATCGATCGTGCGTCGTCTGGACCGCAGCCTCACCTGCGGCAGCGGCGGCGCCGGGATCCGCTTGCCAGCGTGTCCGGCGACTTCGCCGAATCGCGGCGAGGCGGCCTGCCACTGGTCTCGCGCCTCGACGATGTCCTCGTGCGATCGGCCGATGAAGTTCCACCACATCACGAGCTGCTCCTCGAATGGGGTGCCGCCGATCAGGAGCAGAGTCGTGGCTGCCGGGACGCGGAGCCGCACCTCGGCGCGTCCCGGCGCGAGGTAGCGCATCTGCCGTGCGGCGATCTCGATGCCGTCCACCAGCGTCGCGCCGTCGACCGCGAGGATCGCGTGCTCGAAGTCGGGCCGCAGCGGGATCGTTGCTGTGCCCGCAGCGATCCTCAGCTCGGCACCGACCATCGGCGAGTGTGTCGTGGCCGGCGACACCACGCCGTCGATCTCCCCCATCAGGACCGTGGCCGTCCAGGTGCGACCTTCGACCGGGGGCAGATCCGGGTGGTGCTCGAAGGCGGCCTCGGCCGCAAGCTGCCCGCCCGGGAGCGCGACCCAGAGCTGCAGACCGCTGATCGGCTGGGTGATGTCGCCGACGGAGAACTCCGAGTGGGCGACACCCCGCCCGGACGTCATCAGGTTGAGCTCACCGGGCCGTAGCACGACATCGCTGCCGAGGTTGTCCCGGTGGCGGATCTCGCCGGCCAGCGGCCAAGTGACGGTCTGCAGTCCAGTGTGCGGGTGCGGCAGCACCGCCATCGGCTCGGTTGTGGGTCCGAACTGGTCGACGAAGCACCATGGGCCCACCGTCGGGAGGCCCCGCTGAGGCAGGGTCCGATGCACGGTGATGCCTCGCAGGCCGCCGAGGGGGACCTCACGGGAGTCCAGCGTCAGGTCTGGCGAGGTCATTGCAGCAGCGTACGACGCAGCTGGTCAACCTGGGCCTCCGTTCCGCCGATCGCTCGGAACCAGCCGTGCACGCCCCCGTCGTGGGTGTCCCACACGTCCAGCACCCCGTCGATCGCCTCGACCGGTACGGCGAGAAACTCCCGAGGCAGGGTCGCCCGGTGACGGCGGCCCGGGGTGATCCGGAGTCGCGCGGCAATGGCACGCTCGGCGTGCAGGGTCAGGAGGTAATCGGCGACGATGTCATCGCGTGACGCCCCCAGGAGCCGCAGCACCAGCGCGACCGAGACGCCTGTGCGGTCCTTGCCGGCGGCGCAGTGGATCAGGGTCGGACCGCGGCACAGGCTGACCTCCTCGACGAGCTCGACGAAATGGCTCGAGGCGTGGTCGAGCAACAGAAGATAGAGCGCCGCGAGATCGCGAGCGGGTGCCGCATCGGGGCGGAGCGCACTGAGCAGCGGCAGGTTGACGATGCGCGCTCCGGTGCCGGCCAGCGGATGGACCTGCTCGGACTCACCCGGGGATCGCAGGTCGAGCACCAACGAGGGCGGCCACGCCATGCCCGGTGGAGCATCATCGAGGTGGGACGGTGCCGCGCTGCGCAGGACCCGGCCCTCCACGACCCGGCTGCCGTCGGCGGTACGGACGCCGCCGATGTCACGCAGATTCGGGACGAGTTCGCTCACGCCCACACCCTAGATGCAAGCAAGGACACACTCCTGGTCAGCGGCCACGGTACGAACGGGTCTCGAGGGGTCGTAAAATGGCCGCGTGCCCCGCTCCCGAAAGACCGCCACGAAGGCGCTGATCGGCGGCGGCGCAACCCTTTCGGGCTTCTACGGATTTCTGGTCGGCGAGGCACTGCTCGCGCGTCGCGCGATCGGCACGACCGACGACCGCCCCCCGTCCCCCGATGGCGTCTACGGCGATGATCTCCCCGGCCGCCCGATCCGGGTCCTGGTGCTCGGCGACTCTGCGGCGGTCGGCTATGGAGTCGATCGGGCCGATGCCACCCCGTCAGCCCTGATCGGCCTGGGCCTGGCTCATGTCGCTGATGCCCCGGTCGAGATGCAGTGCCGAGCAGTTGTCGGCGCTCGGACATTCGATCTGAACGGCCAGATCGACCTTGATCCCCACTGGCACCCCGACGTGGCGGTGATCGTCGTCGGCATCAACGACCTGACCCATCAGGTGACTCCTCGTGCATCCGCTCGGATGCTCGCCGAGGTCGTCCGGCGCCTGGTCGCCGAGGACTGCGCTGTCGTGGTCGGCACCTGTCCCGATCTGGGCACGGTGCAACCGATCCTGCAGCCGCTTCGGTCGATCGCGCGACGGCTGAGCAGATCACTGGCGCGCAAGCAGACCATCTCAGTCGTCGAGGCCGGCGGTCGCGCGGTGTCGCTCGGCGACCTGCTGGGCCCGCTGTTCGCCGAGAAGCGAGAGCTCATGTTCGGCGCCGATCACTTCCATCCCTCCGCGACCGGTTACGCGAACATGGTCTCAGTCCTGATCCCCGCGGTCGCGGCATCACTGCGACAGAAGCAGGTCAAGGTGGAGTATGCGGGCCACTCTCGCGATCTCACCTCGGTGGCCGACGCCGCAGCGGTGTCGGTCCGGCATCCCGGCACCCAGGTCGTTCGCGATGCGGGCCCCGGCGGCCGATTCGCCTCGGTCCTGCGCCGGCGCCGCACCTCCTGACTGCCGAGTCATGGGTGCGTCAACAGCTCGGACATGACGATGGCCGGCTCGCAGGAGCCGGCCATCGTCATGTCGTACGGGTCAGTGATCAGTCTCCACGCAGGATCGCGAGGATGCGCAGGATCTCGATGTAGAGCCACACCAGGGTGACGGTGAGACCGAACGCCGCACGCCACGCTTCCCTCTCGGGGATGCCCGCAGCGACGCCCTGCTCGATGAAGTCGAAGTCCAGGATCAGGAAGAACACCGCGAGGACGACCAGTGCACATGACACCAGCAGACCCAGGGTGTTGAAACCGCGCAGTCCGCCATTGTCGAAGACTCCGGTCAGGCTGAGGATCCAGTTGAGGACCAGCACGCCGACCACCGTGAATCCGGCGATCGTGACGACGCGTCGGAACTTCGGCGTGACCTGGATGTCGAAGAACTTGTAGGCGGCGAGCGTGCCACCGAATGCGAAGACCGTGCCGAGCACAGCCTGGAAGACGATCGACGGCTCACCGACGTAGGACGCGATGACCTTGGAGAAGGCTCCGATGAACACGCCTTCGACCAATGCATAGGCGATGACCAGGGCCGGGCTGACGACCTTCTTGAAGGAGTTGACCATCGCGAGGACGAAGCCGATCAGGGCGCCACCCATCGCGAAGGCGTACGCCGTGCCCTGAGCCGCGTCTGCCTTGGAGATGTCGGCGTCGTTCAGGTCCCCGATCAAGAACCACGTCACGGCGGCCGACAAGGTCAGCAGGCCCAGCGTGATGGCGGTCTTCTCGACGACCGTGTCGATGGTCATGCGGCCGGTGCCGCGCTCGGTGTGTGTGGGCGAACCGTTCAGGTCCACCTGCCACTGGGACGGGTCGTTGGCGGTCGCGCCGCTGCGGCCGTTGAACTCGGCGCTGCGGGCGAAGACGGGGTTGCTGCTTTTCATGATTCCCTCCGTGGGAGTCGGCTCTCAGATGGAGTCGTTGTACCTCACTGTATCCAACGCTGCAGCACGCCGGTTTGATCCCACCTCAGTCGTTGGACTTGGCAACCTTTTCGGGGCTGACCAGCGCAGGAACCCGCTCGAACGGCGAGACCCACTTGCGCGGCGAGGCACCCGGAACAGGCTTGAGGGTGCCGTCGTTCTCGCTGTAGCGCGCCTGGATCATTCGCATCGGGAAGACATTCCACGCCACGACCCCGTTGCGCAGCGTCGACGGAACCCACATGGCTCGCCTCCGAGCACTCGAACCTGATCGGCTCGAGACGTCCGTGCCCGCTTCGTGGATCACCCCTGGCTCTTCGGCGTGATCAGCGCCAGCTCTTGTGTGGGCTTGCTCGCGACCGGTCTGAAGGCCCTGACCACGGCGAAGATCCAGCCATGGATCAAGTCGTGATGAGGGCCTTCGACGTCGAGATCAGAACGAGACGCACTGCTCGAAGTACGTCTGGATGTTGGTTACGCCTCGGCATGGCGGACCATTGACCTGCGCCTGATGGGGCAGCTCGCTTTCCGGACCCGTGATGTAGATGGAGATGTCTGCGACGTTGTCACCGTCCATGTCGAAGCCGACCAGGCCATGGAATCCGTCCCCCGTGTTCGGGTCGACCAAGCCCCGGTCGAAGCGACTCTGCAAACCTTTCGAGACGTACACAACCTCGTCATACTGGTTGAAGACGATCTGTACCCCGGCGGCTGGGTTCTTGCTCGCATTGACGCATTCATGAGCCGAGGCTGGTCCTGCGGCAAGAACGCCTGCCGCGACTACTCCCAGCGATCCCATGACCATTCGTGAAATTACGTTCATTGTTCCTCCAGAGCGTCCAGCCCAATCTGCTGGCCTGTATCCCCGATGGCCCAATATCTTCCTCGCCCCTGACGGCGGCTCGCAGCCTTTTCAGAAATTCATGTCGAATTGCTGTCCCGGCTCGCCAGCCGGTCGGCGCACGGTGCATCGATGCACCCGTTGGCTCCAGAAAATGGCTGTGGCTCAGCTCCGCGAGGAAAGCTGCAGCCGTGGAGAGTGCCGGACTGCGCCGGATCGCACCGGATGGGACAGCAGGTCAGGAGATTCGTTGCGAGCCTGCGTAGACGTTGAACGAGCCACCACGGCTGAATCCCAGCAGAGTCATGCCCGCCGACTGGGCGTGCTCCACCGCGAGCGAGGACGGCGCAGACACGGCGGCGAGGACCGGGATGCCGGCCATGTGCGCCTTCTGGACCAGCTCGAAGGAGGTACGCCCCGAAACCTGGAGAGCCGTCCCGGCCAGCGGCAGCCGACCCTCGCGCAGCGCCCACCCCACGACCTTGTCGACCGCATTGTGCCGGCCGACGTCTTCGCGTAGGCACAACAATGTGCCCGAACTGTCGAACAGTCCGGCCGCGTGCACCCCTCCGGTGCGGTCGAACACCTTCTGCCCCTCCCGCAGCCGGTCCGGCAGCGAGCCGAGAAGATCCTGGCTCCATGCCGATTCGTCGTCGAGCTGACCGAAGTGAGCGGCCTTGTGGACCGCATCGATCGAGGCTGTGCCGCAGATGCCGCAGGAGCTGGAGGTGAACACGTGTCGCTCGAGCGACACGTCGGGCGGCGGGGTGTCCGCGCTCAGTGCGGCGTCGACGACGTTGAACGTCTGCAGCCCGTCGTCATCGGTGCCGGCGCAAAACCGCATCGAGGTGAGCTGGTCGGCCGCGTGGATGACACCCTCGGAGACAAGGAATCCCGCGACCAGGTCGAAGTCGTCACCGGGTGAGCGCATCGTGACCGACAGCGACCTGCCGTTGATCCTGATCTCGAGCGGCTCCTCGACCGCCAGCGAATCCTCACGGACCGTCGGCGGTCCGTCGGCACCGTAACGGGCGACCTGGGCGCGCCGGGTGAGTCTGCCTGCCACTCAGGAGCCCTCCTCGACTCGCTCGCACAACGCAGTCGCGACGTCGATCGCTGCACGCAGGTCCGCCGTGGAGCCGCCCGCGAGTCCGGCCGCCAGACCCGCCACGAAGGTGGTCAGCGGGGCGGCGGGACGCACCACGGAGTGCGCTGCAACGGCGGCCAGGTCCAGAACCAGCTCGGGGTCGAGGTCGAGCTCGGTGATGCCGAGCTCATCGGCGACTGTCGCCATCCAGTCCGCCAGAGAGATCCCCGTCATCGTGTCCTCCTCGCTCGAGCGCCTCGTCACGATCGTGCCACGTGTCGATGTCCAGTGCCGCCCCGGCAGGGATCGCGACCTCCACGAGCACCAGCGGAGCCAGCAGAGCGCGGACCGAGAGGTCGGTGAGCGTTGGTTGCGCCGCGACCGCCGATCGCAACGCAGCGGTGTCCACCACGCTCATCAGGTGCTGCCGCCGGCCGACCTGGTCGACCGCGATCGCGCCGTCACCGGCGGCCGCATCGAGGAGGAGCGCCACGACGTCACCGAGGAAGGGCTGATCGCAGGCCGCCAGGAGGACCTGCGGTGCTCGCACCTCAGCCAGCCCCGCTCCGATCGCTGCGGCGGGTCCGGCGAAGCGCGGTCGCTCCTGCACCACGATCGCGCCGGGTGCCCGGACGTCGCCCACCACGACGATCCGGCTGGCTGGCGCAACGGCACGCAGCGTGCCCTCCAGCAGCGTCTGGCCTGCCAGCTCCAGCGTGGCCTTGTCGATCCCGCCGAGACGTGATCCCCTGCCGCCAGCGAGCACGATCGCGTCCCAGGTCATGGGAATCTCTGCCATCGTGCAGGGCGGTGGGCCGCGTCGGGCACCTCGGTCCAGTCCTTCGTGTCGGGCTCGATGTCCACGCGTCTACGCTAGCGCGAGTGGAGCAGCCGACGTACCGGACCGAGCCGGTCTCATTCGCTCGCCGTGGCGGGCGACTCACCGATCGGCAGCAGACGGCGTGGGACGCCCTCGCTGGAAAACATGTCCTGGAGGTTCCGCGACACGGGACCAACACCTCGGTCGACCCTGACTACGTCCTGGACACATGTGCCGCCTTCGGGCGCCAAGCGCCGCTGGTCGTCGAGATCGGCAGCGGCCGCGGCGAGGCCCTGGTGCATGCCGCGGAAGCCCATCCTGAGCTGAACTTCCTGGGTCTGGAGGTCTACATCCCGGGTGTCGCGCAGACCCTCGTCACGATGCGTCACCACGGCGTCACGAACATCCGGCTCGTGATCGTCAACGCTGCTGAAGCGCTCACGACCATGCTCGAGCCAGCCTCGGTGCACGAGCTCCGGGTGTGGTTTCCCGATCCATGGCACAAGAAGCGGCACCACAAACGTCGGCTGGTGACGGCATCTTTCGCTGCATTGGCGGCGCGGGTGCTCGAGCCCGGCGGCCGCTGGCGGCTCGCAACGGACTGGGAGGACTACGCCGAGCAGATCCGCTCGGTTGTGGACGCCTCGCCAGACTTCGACGGCGGACAGTGGTCACCACGCTTCGAGGGGCGCCCGCTGACCCGGTTCGAGGACAAGGGCATGCGAGTCGGTCGAACGATTCGCGACGTCGAAGCCATCCGACGATCCCCCTAGGATGGACCGATGATCGAGACCAGCAACGCCGAGAAGCTCCACATCAGCGACGGCTTCGTCGTCTGGGTCGTCGGCGCCTCGGTCGAGGAGACCTCGCTGCTCGACCCGCTGCCCGAAGGCGCGGTGACGATCGAGGAACGCGACGAGGAGCAGCTCCAGACCCCCGACGCCGCGATCATGATCACCGACAACCGGACGGCACTGGCCGACGACTTCGACGAGGTCCTCCCTCGGCTGGGCTCGATTCCCGTCGTCTGGATCACGTACCCGCTCGACGGTCACTCCGATCTCGACGAGGACACCCTGCAGAGCCTGCTGTCCGATTACGGCTGGGGAGCCATCGAGAGCATTGCGCTCGACGAGACCTGGGCCGCGATGCGGATCCAGCAGTCGTAGGCCTCAGGCCGCGTGGCGGAACCGGGTGATCCAGATCCCCGGTGGAATCTGTTCGTCGCTCTCGGCCCGGAAGCCGTGCTTGGCGTACAGCGCCACGGCCGGCTGGTTTGCCCGGCCGGTGGCAGCCGCGACAGGACGGCCCGAGGCGCTGGCGAGGACACGGGACAGCAGCGTGCTGGCGATGCCGCGCCGCATCGCCGACGTGCTCACCATGACGCGATGGATCTCGACGGCGTCATCGGTCTCCCACCAGGCGATGGCTCCGACGAGCTGGACGCCGTCCCACGCCATGAGCCACCGGCCACGCCATGCCGTCAGGCCGATCTCGTCCTCCAACAGCGGCGAGATGCGCTCGTCTCCCACCAGCACGGCCTCGCGCGCATAGGAAGTCCGCTGCAGGCGCAGCAGAGCAGCAGCGACATGCGGATCAGCGGCAGGATCGGGCGAGGACAGGATCATCGCGAGTCGTCCCGCATCGCGTCCAGACCAGCCGCGGCGAGCCGCCGCCAGGAGTCGGACTGCCCAGCCGGCACCATCACCCAGTCCTTGAGCGGGCGACCCTTGCCGGACGGGTCGAACGGCTCTGCGCCGGGTAGCGCCAGGGCCTCGGAGTGCGGGGCGGTGTCGGCGTCCAGCTTGACCGCCATTCGCTCGCGGCGGAAGCTGGCGAACGCCCGTCCCTCGTAGGTCAGCGAACGGCTGCCGAACAGTGCGCCGGGCAACGCGCCATGCGGTGCCAGCTCGTCCAGGATCTCGTCGAACCGGGCCTCTGCGTCCATCCTCACCTCGCTCATGGCAGCCTACTCCCCGAGTGTCTCAGCGATTTCTCCACTCTGGCGCGCGTTTCTCCGCGAACGCCATGACGCCCTCCAGCGTGTCCTCGCCGATCAGCAGCTGATCCATCGCGTCGGTGGGATGGCGAACGGCGGCGACATCGTCCGCCATACCGCGGGTGCTCTCCATCACCTCGAGAGACAACCGTACGGAGCTGGGTGAGACCGCCACGATCTCGGCGGCGAGCTCTCGCGCCGCCTCCAGCGCACTGCCGTCGGGCACGACCCGGCTGACCAGACCGAGTCGCAGCGCCTCGGCCGCATCGATGGCCCGCCCGGTGAGGATCAGGTCGTGCGCGATCTTGGTCGGGATGGCACGGGGCAGACGCACCACGCCACCGGCGGCCGCGAACAGTCCGACCTTGACCTCGGGCAGGGCGAATCTGGCGGACTCTTCGGCCACCGCGAGCTGACAGGCCAGCACGATCTCGAATCCACCGCCCATGGCGGCGCCATTGACCGCAGCGATGATCGGTTTGCGCACGTGCTCGCGCGAGGTGAGCCCACCGAAGCCGCTGTCCGGGAACCACGGAAAACCGCCGCCCTCAGTCGTCGTGGCGGTCAGGTCGTTGCCCGCACAGAAGGCGTCATCTCCCGCGCCCGTGATGATCGCGACCCAGAGATCGGGATCGGCCAGGTACGCGTCGAAGATCCCGTCGAGCTCGACGTGCGCCGCTGCGTGCAACGCATTGCGTACGTGCGGCCGCTGCAGCGTCACCTCCAGCACATGACCGTCTCGGTGCACCGAGACGTGCTCGTAGTCCTCACGCAGTCCCACGGCCGGACGCGGCAGCAGCTCGTCCATCCGCTCCCGGGTGAGCGTGACCCGATTGCCGTAGCCGAACGATCGCGCGTACACACGTGAGCCGATCGGTTCGGCCGGTCCGGTCAGAAGTGCCACGACGTCGTCGTCACCTGCCGCGGTGGTAGCGAGGAAGCGTCGCCCGTCACCCAGCCGACCCATCACGATGCCGGTTGCGCCGGACCGGGCGTGCTGAACGGTGTAGGTCTCGACCGTCGCCCAGCCGTCCGCCGCGGCCGCGGTGGCGGCCGGTTCCGGCCTGTCCAGCGCGTCCTGCAGCTCCGCCTCGTCGACGTGTGGCCACGCAGCGGGGGTCGACGCGTAGATTCCTGCCGAGTACTTCGACAGGATCCCGCCGTTGGCCCCGACGAGCCCGTAGGTCCCGGGCTCGTGCCGAACCCGGTCCACGATCTCTGCGATGGCGTGCATCGAGTAGTTGTTGCCAGCGCCACCGAAGAACGGCAGACCTCCGGTGACCGTCAGTCCACGCGGATCATCGGCGGCGAGATCAAGGCCGTCACACACCGCAGACACCGCGATCGGATAACAGCTGTACAGGTCCAGATGCGTGACGTCGGCGATGCCGATGCCGGCCACCCGGAGCGCGTGCCGCACAGCTAGAACCGCAGCCGGACTCGCCCCGAGATCGGGCCGCTCGATGATCGACCGTTCCGTGGTGTCGGCCCGTCCGTGGACGAAGGCCCAGCGGTCCTCGGGCACACCGAGTCGACGAGCGGCCGCGACTGACATCATCAGGACGGCGGCACCCTGGTTGACCTGGTCGCGCGCGATGACGTACCTCGGGTAGGGATCGGCGACCATCCGGTTGCGATCCGTGACCGCCACGAGCTCCTCAGCCGTACGCCGTGTGGGCGCCGCCGCCAGCGGATTGGCTGCGGCCACGTCGGTGAACGGCGCGAACAGCTCACCCATCGTGCGGGCGTAGGCCTCGCGATCCAGTCCGAGATGCGCCCGCCGAGCATGCTCCAGCAGTCCGTACTGGGTGGTCGCATCAGTCAGCCCGTGACGCACCTGCTCCAGCGTCACGACGCCGCGCAATCCGTAGCCGCGGTCCTGCACCGTGCCGCCGGGATCTTCGCTGAAGTCCGGCGCGTCGTCCGATCCAGCCAGGTGCCGGGCCGTGGAAATCGCCTCGGACCCCACCAGGAGCACCACCTCGGCCCGTCCCGCGGCAATCTCCTCCCCCAGTTCGGAGACCAGGTGCTGCGGTCCCTGCCCGCCGGTGACCTCAAGGATCGCGCGAGCCGGATCGGCACCGATCAACCGTGCGATGGAGCGAGCGACATTGGTGGAGCGACCCAGCGGCGCATGGCCGATGGGGGTCGAGATCTCGAACTGCCGGATCGCTGCGATGGTGTCGATCGCTGCAGCGATCTGAGCGCCGGCTGCGTCGTCCAGGGCATTCTTGGCGGCCCAGGCGGCCAGTCCGACAGCGGACAGTCCGCGATAGTCCGGTTCGTCGACCCGTTCGGCGCACTGGCCGACCCCGACGACGACCGGTGTGCAGGGGTCCAGATCTTCCAGCGATGTCATGCCGGCCACTATACTGACGACTACCGTTCAGTATCTGGAGAGGCCGATGGAACTCACTGCGACCCGAGGGCGCCCCCGCGATCCGAAGATGGAGAGACGCGTCCATCTCGCCGCCTGCGGGGTGTACGGCCGGCATGGGTGGGCCGGGTTCAGCATCGAGGCGGTGGCCCGCGACGCAGGAGTCGGCAAGGCTTCGATCTACCTGCGGTGGAGCGACAAGAAGCCGCTGCTGGTCGATGCGCTCGTCACGACGCTGATCGGTGTCGACGACGTCGACACCGGGTCGCTGCGGGGCGACCTCATCACCCTGGCGCGGCACCACGTCGGCCACTACGTCGGCGACCTCAAGGATGCAGCGCTGCGGATGACGACCGAGGCGCCGCTGACGCCCGAGCTGCGGCCGACGTGGGAGATCTGGCGCGAGTCACAGGTCCGTGCGGCACGGGCGACCGTCCGCCGCGGCATCGCGCGCGGCGAGCTCGCTGCCGACGCCTCGGTCACCCTGCTGCTCGACACTCTCTTCGGCGCAGCGCTCATGCACGCTCTCGTCACGCCGGATGCGCTGGCGCTGCGCAACACGTCCGACATCGACGAGTACGCCACGACACTGGCTGACTTCGTCCTGGCCGCCGCCTCGCTACCAGCGGGGGTGGATCGCCTCACGTAGCCGGCGGTCGTAGATGTCGTGGACCGTCGAGTTGAAATCCTCGGGCAGCGTCACCGCGGCGGCTTCGCCGTTGGATCGCGCCTGGGCGACATTGCGTGCGCCGGGGATCGCAGCAGTGATCCCGTCCTGGGCCAGAATCCACGCGATCGCGGCCTGGGCCGGACGCACTCCGTCGGGCACGGCGGCGGCGAACTCCTGCGCCGCGGCGACACCGGTCTCGAAGTCGACGCCCGAGAAGGTCTCTCCCACGTCGAAGGCCTCGCCCGACCGGTTGTAGGTCCGGTGGTCGTCCGGCGCGAACGTGCTGCTGGTCGTGTAGCGGCCCGACAGCAGGCCAGAGGCCAGTGGCACCCGCGCGATGACGCCGACTCCGGACTCTCGGGCTGCGGGGAGCACCTCGTCGAGCGGCTTCAGCCGGAATGCGTTGACGATGATCTGCACGCTGGCGACGTGTGGCCGTGCGATCGCGGTCAACGCCTGGTCGACCGTCTCGACACTCACGCCGTACGCGGCCATCACACCCTCCTGCACGAGCAGGTCGAGCGCCTCGTACACGGCGTCGTCGGAGAAGACCGAAGCGGGCGGGCAGTGCAGCTGGACCAGATCCAGTGTCGCGACCCCGAGATTGGCGCGGGATCGATCGGTCCACCGCCGGAAGTTGTCGAGGGTGAAGTGGACCGGATCCTGCTCAGCACGGCGACCCATCTTGGTGGCCACGAAGATATCGAGATCGGGCCGGCCCCGAAGATACTCTCCGATCAGCTGCTCACTGCGTCCATCTCCATAGACATCGGCGGTGTCGAAGAAGGTCACGCCGCCGTCCACGGCGGTGTCGAGCACCGCCATGGCCTCGGCGTGCTCGACATCGCCCCAGTCGGCGCCGAGCTGCCAGGTGCCGAGCCCGACGATCGAGACCTCGCGGCCGGTGCGGCCCAGGGTTCGGGTGTCCACGATTCTCTCCCTCGTGACGATCAGGCTAGGAGGCGATGGGCGTCAGGGGGTGGATCGCCGGTGCGACAGCCAGCTCGCTGCCCAGGACCGACAGCGCGGACTGGACGTGCGGCGTCTCCAGGTGCGAGTCGAGGTTTTCCGGCCCCTCCCACTCCTCGACCGTGATGAACGTGCCGGGCGCGACCGACGACTCCGAGAGCACGTAGGCAATGCAACCCGACTCGTCCCGAGTGGGTGCCACGAGTGCGGTCAGGGCGTCGCGCACGACGTCCTGAGAACCGGGCTTGGCGGTGATGACGGCGACGACGTGGATGCTCACGATTCCTCCTGGGTGGACTCGCCACGATAGGCCAGATCGCCGACGTCGGCCTGCTGGAGAGCGCGCGCCGGTGGTGGTGCTCCCGGTGGGGATCGAACCCACACTGTGACGGGTTTAAGCCATCTGCCTCTGCCGGTTGGGCTACGGGAGCGCAGCCGTCAGCCTAGTCGCGCCCGTGCCAGGTCGCGGGACGCCCGAGCCATCAGCCGGGCACCATGTCCCACGCGATCCCATCGAGGATGTCGTGCTCGCTGACCACCATCGTGTCGGTCTGCAACGGCAGCAGATCGACCAGCCGGTCGAGGATCAGCGCGCCCCCGCCGATGACGTCAGCGCGACCCGGGTGCATGAACGGCAGCGCCCGACGGTCCGCGACGGACATCTGGACCAGTGACAGGCAGGCCGCCCGGACATCGTCCAGCCACAGCCGGGCCCCATGGATCGTCGCCGAGTCGTACGACGGCAGCGCCAACGAGTGCGCCGCAACCGTCGTGACGGTCCCGGCGACGCCCACGAAGGCGCCGACTGGATCGATTTCGGCGACAACCGGGGCCAGCACGCTGTCCAGGTGATTCATGCAGGTGATGACCTCGGACACGGAGGCTGGGTCGCTCGGCAGAAAACGTTCGGTCAGCCGCACCGAGCCGATGTCGAGCGAGACCGACCACTCGACCTCCTCCCCCGTACCGACGACGATCTCGGTCGACCCGCCACCGATGTCGATCACGAGGGTGCGCGCGGTCTCCAGGTCGCGCGTCGCCCCCAGGAACGAGGCCCGGGCCTCGTCCAGTCCAGCGAGAACGATCGGTCGCACACCGAGAATCTCCTCGATCGCGTCTTCGAAGTCTGCCGCGTTGTCAGCGTCGCGCACCGCCGAGGTGGCGCAGAAACGGACCTCCGTGGCCTCGAACATCTCGATCATCGCGGCAAATTCACGAGTCACCTGGACTGCGCGCTCGATGGCCTCCTCGGCCAGATGACGCGTGCGATCGACGTCCTGCCCGAGTCGCACGATGCGCATCTCCCGAAGCAGATCGGTCTTGCTCCCGTCCGCGATGTCGCTGATCAGCAGGCGGATCGAATTGGTCCCGCAGTCGATCGCGGCCACACGGGCTGGATGCTCAGGCATTCGTCGAGCGTACCGAGCCGAGCTACCGACAGGTCACTCCGCCTCGTCCGGCGGGACCCAGTCCGGGCCGCATGCATTGCCTGTCCACCAGTCACCCAACAGAGCGAGGGCCTCGTCGCCCAGCGGATTGACGCTGCGACCCTTGGCGAGGGAGTGCGCGACCAGCACGTGCAGGCACTTGACCCGCGTCGGCATGCCCCCAGCCGTGATGCCGGCGATCTCGGGTACGTGCCCGATCGCCTCCCGCTCGGCAAGGTAGGACAGATGGGCCTGCTGATAGGCCGCAGACAGATCCGGATCACTCGCGAGCCTGGAGCTCATCTCGCGCATCAATCCCGATGCCTCCAGCGTGCCGATCTCGGCGGCCAGGCGATCGCAGGTGAGGTAGAACATCGTCGGGAACGGCGTGCCGTCGTCGAGTCGGGGCTCGGTCTTCACGACATTGGGGTGGCCCGACGGGCAGCGGGACACCACCTCGAGGATGCCCCGCGGCGGGCGGCCGAGCTGCTCGGCGACCGCGTCGAGGTCTGCTTGCGGAACCGTCACTTGCTCTTCAGCACCTTGTTCGGATCGGTCGTCGGTCTGGTGGGCTTGGGCGTCTTGCCGGACTCCTTGACGCTGCCCCACAGCTTGTCGTACCACTGCGTCGTGACCGCCTGGGGCGGCGCATCGAGGGTTGGGACGTCGCCCTTGACCGTTCCATCGCTGCCGATCACCCGGTAGCCGACCTCGCCGGGGGTGACCCAGCCGAAGCGTTGCTTGGCCTGCTGCTTGACGTAGGCCGGGTCGTCCCAGCGCGCCTTCTGATCCTCGAGAGCGGCGATCTGCTGCTTCTTCATGACGATCTCGGCCCGGGTGGACTGGATGTCGCCCCGTTGGTCCCACCAGGCGTGCAACGTTGAGGTGTACGACGCGATGAGCAGCAGCACGACCGACAGCAAGATCACCGCTCGGGTGGTGAGCTGTGGACCTGTACCGGCCGCGGAGGTCGGCTTCTTGGGCGTACGCGCACGGGGGGCCGGCCGCCCGCCACGCTGCCCGGACGGCCGACGCCCACGGTCGGGCGGCTTCCGTCCCGGGCCGCGCGAAGGACGCTGTGCCATGGTCCTAGAGCGCCAGCCGCGGGAAGGCGGACGCGCCGGCGTAGGTCGCAGAGGCCCCGAGGGCCTCCTCGATGCGCAGGAGCTGGTTGTACTTCGCCACCCGATCCGAGCGGGCGGGCGCGCCGGTCTTGATCTGACCACAGTTCGTCGCGACGGCGAGATCGGCAATCGTGGTGTCCTCGGTCTCGCCCGAGCGGTGGCTCATCATGCAGGCGAAGCCGTGTCGGTGGGCGAGCTCGACCGAGTCGAGCGTCTCGGTCAACGAGCCGATCTGGTTGACCTTGACCAGCAGCGCATTGGCCGCGCCCTCGTCGATGCCACGGGTCAACCGTTCGACGTTGGTCACGAACAGGTCGTCGCCGACGATCTGGACGGTGTCGCCGATCGAATCGGTCAGGGTCGTCCAGCCGGCCCAGTCGTCTTCGTCGAGCGGGTCCTCGATCGACACGATCGGGAAGTCGGCCGCGAGCTGTGCGTAGTACGCCGACATCTGTTCGGCAGACTTCTGCTGGCCCTCGAACGCGTAGGAGCCGTCGGCGAAGAACTCCGAGGCTGCGACGTCCAGAGCAAAGGCGATGTCGGTGCCGACCGTGAGGCCGGCGGACTCCACGGCGACCGTGATGAGCTCGAGCGCGGCACGGTTGGAGTCCAGGTTGGGGGCGAAGCCGCCCTCGTCGCCCAGTCCCGTCGAGAGCCCCCGCTTGTTGAGCACGGACTTGAGCGAGTGGTAGACCTCGGCACCCTGCTGCAGCGCCTCGGAGAACGAGCCCGCGCCGATCGGCGCGATCATGAACTCCTGGACGTCGACGTTGGAGTCGGCGTGGGAGCCACCGTTGAGGATGTTCATCATCGGGACGGGAAGGACGTGCGCGTTGGGACCGCCCACGTAGCGGAACAGGGGCAGTGCGGCCGACTCCGCCGCTGCCTTCGCCACCGCGAGCGAGACACCCAGGATCGCGTTGGCGCCGAGCGTGGCCTTGTTGTGCGTACCGTCCAGATCGATCATCGCCAGGTCGATCGCGCGCTGGTCGTCGGCGTCGAAGCCAACCAGCGCCGGCCCGATCTTGTCGTTGACCCCGGCGACGGCCTTGAGCACGCCCTTGCCGAGGTACCGCTTGCCGCCGTCACGGAGCTCGACGGCCTCGAACGCGCCCGTGGAAGCGCCGGACGGCACCGCAGCGCGGCCGATCGTGCCATCGTCGAGGGCGACCTCGACCTCGACGGTCGGGTTGCCCCGTGAATCCAGAATTTCCCGTGCGCCGACGGCGTCGATGCGTGCCAAGAGACTGCTCCTCGTAAGTGAACGAACCTGCGGGGACAGCCTAGTCCCGACGCCCCCGTGCCCGTACGCGCCTCGCTCTCGCGCGCGCCAGTGTCCCGGGGTTCACCCCACAGCAGAGTCTGGACGCGGCCGCCCCGGCAGCAGCACAGGCGCCTAGCCCAGCAGTCGAACGGCCTGGCGGAGCACTTCTTCGGCGTCCTTGCCATGCGCCCGCGCCTCCGCCACGAGCGCGAGCAGGCGCGAGCCGAGATCGTCACCCGTCACCTCGAGGATCTCGAGTCGTCCCATCACCTTGTCGGCATATGCGAGGGCTGGCAAGGTCGCCGGGATGCCGTCGAAGACCGACGTCCGCTGCTTCTCGATCGCCTTCAGGCGTTGCCAGTTGGCGTCGACCTCATCGGCGCTGCTGACCGTGACATCGCCGAAGACGTGCGGATTGCGATGGACGAGCTTGGTTGCGATCCCCGCCGCCACGTCATCGATGTCCCAGCCCTGTCCCTCGGCCGCGATCCGGGCGTGGAAGACGATCTGCATCAGCAGGTCGCCGAGCTCCTCGCGCAGGTGGTCGTCATCACCGCTGTCGAGGGCCTCGAGAGTTTCGTGGGCCTCCTCCAGGAGGTAGTGACTCAGCGACGCGTGCGACTGCTGCGCGGTCCATGGACACTCGCGGCGCAATCGGTCCATCACCTCCACGACGTCGAGCAAGCTGGAGCCCGGCAGGTCGTAGGAGCCGAAGATCACCTCGACGTCGGCAGCGTCGCCGGACATGAGTTCGTCCGCCATGGCGCGAGCCCACGCAGCGTCGCCGGTCGGGGCGATCCACACCGTCCGCGGCTCGTGCGACGTCAGCTCGGCGATCTCGACGGGTATGCCCGAGGACACGATCGCACGGACGTGTGGGTCATCGACCGACGCGCGGACGGTTGCGGCCGAGCGCAGCACGTCCCAGGCCTGCAGCGTCAGGATCCCCGGCGCGACGCGGGGGCTGATGACGAGGATCTGCATCAGGAGCAGCGTTGCGCCGCGGGGAGCTGATCGGACTCCGCCGCTCCGAGATCCGCCGCCGGCACCGACAACGAGCCCGTGGGGGCGATCTGCCGGGAGCCGCCAGTGAGTCCGAACCGCGGTGCGAACGTGACGTCGTTGTCCGCGAAGGCACCGATGATCTGGTTCTGCCCCAGCTCGGCGAGCTGCGCCTCGGTGGTGCTGGTGCTGAGCTGGCCGGTGGACTTCTCCCCGAGCGCGACCGCGATGGCCGAGATCTCCTGGCTGTCCTCGATGGCCCTGCCGATCTGCTCGACATCGCCGTCGGGAAAGGCCTTCGCGATCTGATCCTGCTGGTCTGCGGTCAGCTTGTACTCACTGGGCCGCGGCGTGACGCCGGCGTCCTCGGCGAGGCGCCGCGCCACGACCGTCGAGACCAGCGAGGTGACTGCCTGGCGGCGAAGATCGGCGTTGTCCGGCACCGAGGCGCCCTGGGCTTCAGCCGAGCTCAGCGTGAGGGTGCAGTAGACCTCAGCGGTGTCGTTGAGCGCCTTCATCGAGATGGTCTTGCCGTCGACCACGGCGGCGGCACCGGGATGAACGCTGCCACAGGCAGTCATCGTGAGGGCGGCAACGGCGAGGACGACAGCACGTGCGCGGGTGAGCATGGTCACAGATTACCCACGCCCCGCGCGACGCCTCACGGCGTCCCTCACTCGCGGTCACGGGGGCGTCGAGGCCGGATTGGGCCACACGGCTCTAGGCTCGACCCATGATGCGTCAACGGCTGGCCCGCGCCATCGTCCGGGCCAAGGGCTTCACGATGGTCGGCGAGGTGCCCGAGAGCGGGATCCTGGTCGGCGCACCGCACACGTCGAACTGGGACTTCATCACGATGCTCCTGGTGATGTGGCACGACGGCGCCCACCCCCGGGTGCTGGTCAAGAAACAGCTTTTCAAGGGACCACTCGGCTGGTTGCTGCGTTCGTTCGGCGGGGTGCCGCTCGATCGCGAGGACGCCAGCAGCGTGGTGGGCGACCTGGCCCGCGAGGCCAGGAATGGCGAACCCTTCCGTTTGATCCTCGCGGCGGAAGGCACCCGCTCGAAGGGTACGTACTGGAAGTCCGGATTCCTGCGGTTGTCGAAGGACACCGGTCTTCCGATCACCTTGGCGTTCTACGACCCGCCGACCAAGACCATGGGCTTCGGTCCCACGTTCCACGCCAGCGACGACGTGCGAGCGGACATGGACATCGTCCGCGGGTTCTTCGCGGACAAGTTCGGCATCAAGCCGAAGAACGCCACTCCGCCCCTCCTGCGCGAAGAGGAGTGAAGCCGCGCCGCTAGGCCGGGACGAGCGTGTCGATGACGGTGCGCGTCCAGTCCAGCAGCTCCCGGCCGACCAGTGGCGAGCCGCCCACCGGTGCCGTGCGGGGACGGGGCACGAGCGCGACCTCGGCCGCCATCTTGTAGGTGCTGCGGGGGTAGATGCGCTGCAGGCGCATCTGCGCCGAGTCGGGCAGCTTGAGCGGGGAGAAACGCACATTCGGTCCCGCTGCGGTGACCTCGGTCAGGCCGGCATCCCGTACGCGAACACGCAGTCGGGCGACGTCGAGCAGCGTCTCCACCGCTTCGGGCGGCTCGCCATACCGATCGACGAGCTCGGCGCGGAGCTCATCGACGTCGGACAACAGCCGGACGTCCGCGAGCCGCTTGTACATCTCGAGGCGGAGCCGCTCGCTGGGGACGTACTCGTGCGGCAGGTGTGCCGCGATCGGCAGCTCGATCTTGACCTCGCGCTCGGGTTCGGCGTCGCCTCGGAACTCCGCGACTGCCTCCCCCACCAGGCGGACGTACAGGTCAAATCCGACGTCGGCGATGTGGCCGGACTGTTCACCACCGAGCAGGTTGCCGGCACCGCGGATCTCAAGATCCTTCATCGCGACTGCCATGCCGCCGCCGAGCTCGGAGTGCTGGGCAATCGTTGCGAGGCGATCGTGCGCGGTCTCGGTGAGCGGCTTCTCCGGCGGGTACAAGAAGTAGGCATAGGCGCGCTCGCGCGAGCGGCCGACACGGCCGCGAAGCTGGTGCAGCTGCGACAGTCCGAGGGTGTCGGCGCGCTCGATGATCATCGTGTTGGCGTTCGAGACGTCCAGACCGGACTCGACGATCGTGGTGCAGACCAGGACGTCGTAGCGCTTCTCCCAGAAGTCCACCATGACCTCCTCGAGCTGGTGCTCCGCCATCTGGCCGTGTGCTGCTGCGACGCGCGCCTCGGGCACGAGCTCCTTGATCTTCGCGACGGTCTTGTCGATGGTCTGCACCCGGTTGTGGATGAAGAAGGCCTGCCCCTCGCGCAGCAGCTCGCGGCGGATCGCGGCGATCACCTGCCGGTCCTCGTACGGCCCGACGAACGACAGCACGGGGTGGCGCTCCTCCGGCGGCGTCGCGATCGTCGACATCTCGCGGATACCGGTGATCGCCATCTCGAGCGTACGAGGAATCGGGGTCGCCGACATCGACAGCACGTCGACCGCCGCACGCAGCATCTTGAGCGCTTCCTTGTGCTCGACTCCGAAGCGCTGCTCCTCGTCGACGATCACCAGGCCGAGGTCCTTGATCTTCACGCCGGGTTGCAGCAGGCGGTGCGTCCCGATGACCAGATCGATCGTGCCGTCGGCCAGACCCGCGAGCGTCTCCTTGGACTGCTTCTCGGTCTGGAAGCGCGACAGCGGCTTGATCGTCACCGGGAACTGTCCGAATCGCTCGGCGAACGTCGCGTAGTGCTGCTGCACCAGCAACGTCGTGGGGACCAGCAGGATGACCTGCTTCCCGTCCTGGATCGCCTTGAATGCGGCCCGCACCGCGATCTCGGTCTTGCCGTAGCCCACGTCGCCGCACACCAACCGGTCCATCGGGACGGTCCGCTCCATGTCGCGCTTGACCTCGTCGATCGTGACCATCTGGTCCGGAGTCTCGACGAAGGCGAACGCGTCCTCCAGCTCGGCCTGCCACGGGGTGTCCGGGCCGAAGGCGTGACCCTTGGTCGCCTGACGCGCGGCGTACAGCTTGATCAGCTCACCGGCGATCTGACGGACGGCCTTGCGGGCCTTGTTCTTGCGGTTGGTCCAGTCCGAGCCGCCGAGCCGGTCCAGGGTCGGCGACTCACCGCCGACGTAGCGACTGATCTGATCGAGCTGGTCCATCGGGACGAACAGCCGGTCGGCGGGTTGCCCGCGCTTGGAGGGGGCGTACTCGACCACGAGGTACTCGCGGGCCGCGCCCTGCACGACGCGCTGCATCAGCTCGACGTACCGACCGAGCCCGTGCTGCTCGTGCACGACGAAGTCGCCCATCTTGAGCTCCAGCGGGTCGACCTGCTTGCGCCGACGCACCGGCATCTTGCGCTCGGACCGGTCGGCTGCCCGCTGCCCCACCAGGTCGTCGTACGTCAGGATCACCAGGCCCAGCGGTGTCGAGATCAGTCCGTGGTCGAGCTCCCCACAGCTGATGTGCACGACACGCGGCGACGGCCCGGTGACCTCGTCGTCGAGCGCCGCGGCGACATCGTTCTCGGCGAGCCACTCCAGGGTGCGCTGGGCCTGGCCGTGGCCTGGCGCGACGAACACGACCCGCATGTCGTCCGCAACCCACGCCTTGATGTCGGCGAGGGCAGCCGCGGTGTCGCCGCGGTAGGCAGGTGCTGCCTCGAGGCTGACAGTCCGTGACTTCTCGTCCAGATCCAGCCCGAACGGCGACTGGGTGAACCACGTGTGGCCCAGGCCGAGGGTCGCGAGCCGCACATCGTCCAGCGCGTGGAACGCGGCAGACCCCAGGTCGATCGGCGCCTCGGCCCCGGTCGCTGCGGCGGCCCACGATGCCTGCAGGAACTCCTCGCTCGTCGCCACCAGGTCGGCCGCCCGGGCCCTGACTCGCTCGGGATCCATGACCAGGATCGCCGACCGTGGCGGGAAGAGGTCGACCAGGCTCTCCATCTCGTCGGTCAGCACCGGCGTCAGCGATTCCATGCCCTCGACGGCGTGTCCCTGCGAGATCTTGGTGAAGATCTCCGCCAGCGAGGGGTGCGCGACCGCGAGCTCGGCAGCCCGCGCGCGGACGTCGTCGGTCAGCAGGAGCTCGCGGCACGGCGGCGCCCAGACGTGCGGGACCTCCTCGAGCGTGCGCTGGTCGGCGACCGCGAATCGGCGGATCTCGTCGACCGTGTCACCCCAGAACTCGATGCGAAGCGGGTGCTCCTCGGTCGGCGGGAACACGTCGATGATCCCGCCGCGCACCGCGAACTCGCCGCGGCGCTCGACCAGGTCCACGCGGGAGTAGGCCGCGTCGGCCAGCTGTCGGACCACGTCGTCGAGCGGGATGTCGTCGTTCTTGTGCAGCTCGACCGGCGTGAGGTCCGCGAGACCTTTGACCTGCGGTTGCAGCAGGGAGCGCACGGGGGCGACGACGACGCGCAGCGGTCCGGTCGCAAGCGTGGAGCTCGTGGCAGGGTCAGCGTGGTTCTGAACGGGGTGCACCAGCCGGCGCAGTACCGCCAGCCGCCGGCCGACGGTGTCCGAGCGCGGTGACAGGCGCTCGTGCGGAAGCGTCTCCCAGGCCGGGAAGTAGGCGACCGAGTCGGCGCCGAGCAGCTCGCCGAGCTGCGTCGTCAGGTCCTCGGCCTCGCGAGCCGTTGCGGCGACGGCGAGCACCGTGGACTGCTGGGCCAGTGCGTACGCCACGAAAGGACGCAGCGGCTCGGGCGCCTGCAGGTCGAGCTCCTGCAAGCCGTCCTGCCGGTCCGCCAGTGCCTGCACGAGGGTGGGCTCGGCGGCGACGAGATCCGCGAGGGGCTGCAAGGTCATGACCTGTCCAATCTATCGGTGCGCGGCACAGCAGCGATCAGCGGTTGAACTCACCTTGCGTCTGCTGAAGTCCCACCGTGATGAGGCTCTCGACGGCGTCCGCGGCCTCCTCGACGTAGGTCGGGAGATCCTTGCGCTCGACTGACGTGTAGGGCTTGAGCACGAAGTCATGGACGCTCTGACGGCCCGGCGGTCGGCCGATTCCGACGCGGATCCGGTGGAAGTCTCCCGTGCCGATCGACTGTCGGATCGACTTGAGCCCGTTGTGGCCGTTGTCGCCACCGCCGAGCTTGACCCGCAGCATGCCGAAATCGATGTCGAGCTCATCATGAATCACGATCAGGTTGGCCGGCTCGACGCCGAAGAAGGTCAGCAGCGTCGAGACCGGGCCACCGCTCTCGTTCATGTACGAGCGCGACCGGCCCAGGACAGCGCGCTCGCCAGCGAGCCGACCCTCCACGACGTCGGCACGCCCGGACTTGTGCTTCTTCCACGAACCACCGGCGCGAGACGCGAGGACGTCCGCGACGAGATACCCGACGTTGTGCCGGGTGCTGGCATACGTCGGGCCCGGGTTGCCGAGCCCGACGATCAACCAGGTCACTCGACCACGATCATTCAGCCGAGTCGCTCTCCGCATCATCGGCGGGAGCCGCGGCCTCTTCGGCGTCGGTGGCCTCGTGCTCGATGCCAGCCTCAGTCTCGGCGAGCAGCAGCTCGGCCTCGACCTGCGCCTCGCTGGGCGCTGCGACGATGTTGACGATCAGCAGCTCGGCATCGACCGCGAGCGACGATCCGGACGGCAGCTCGATGTCGCTGGCGTGGATCTGCGCGCCGCCGTCGAGTCCCTCGACCGAGACCTCGAACGACTCGGGGATGTGGGTCGCCTCGGCCTCGACCGAGATCGTCGCGTTCTCCAGCATGACCAGGTTGCCGCTGATGGCTTCGCCGACCAGGTTGATGCGGACGTCGACGACGACCTTCTCGCCCTTGCGGACGATCAGGAGGTCGGCGTGCTCGATGAATCCCTTGAGCGGGTCGCGCTGGACCTGCTTGGGGATCGCGAGATGCTTCTCGCTGCCCAGGTCGATCGTCAGCAGCGCGTTGGAGTTCTTCAGCGCCAGCATGAGCTGGTGTCCCGGCAAGGTCACGTGGACCGGGTCGGTGCCATGTCCGTAGAGGACTGCAGGCACCTTGTCGTCGCGACGGATCCGGCGGGCGGCGCCCTTGCCGAACTCAGTACGTGTCTCGGCGGGGATCTTGATCTCGGCCATGGGAAAATTCTCCTGGGATTGGTGCGTGAATCGAAAAATGGGTGGTCATCCCTGGCGGGCGCTCAACACAGCACTCCTGTGGAGCACCCTGTCGATCACGGTCCGATGGACCCTCGCCGAGGCAACCGGGTAAGTCTATCGCAGCGGCCCGGGCGGACGAAATCCGTCGGCGCCGCCCTGCACGCACCGTCCGACCGCCTCAGGACTTGAACAGGGAGGTGACTGAGCCCTCTTCGAAGACCGCGGCCGTGGCCTGGGCCAGCAGCGGCGCGATGGAGAGGACGGTGAGCTTGTCGAATCGCTTGTCGTCCTCGATCGGGAGCGTGTTGGTCACGATGACCTCGCACGCCGTGGAGTTCTTGAGCCGGTCGACCGCCGGCCCGGAGAAGACCGCATGCGTCGCGACGATCACGACGTCCGCGGCGCCGTTGGCCATCAACGCCTCGGCAGCCTGCACGATCGTGCCGCCGGTGTCGATCAGGTCGTCGACCAGGATGCAGACCCGGCCCTCCACCTCGCCCACGACACGGTTGGCCTTGGACTCGTTGGGCTTGCGGGGGTCGCGCGTCTTGTGGATGAAGGCCAACGGCGCCCCGGAGAGAGCCGCGGCCCAGGACTCGGCGACCTTGATGCGGCCCGCGTCGGGCGAGACGACCGCGAGCGGCTTCTTGCCGTACTTGCGCTTGACGTGACGAGTCAGGATCGGCATCGCCAGCAGGTGGTCCACCGGGCCGTCGAAGAAGCCCTGGATCTGGGCGGTGTGCAGGTCGACCGTCATGAGTCGGTCGGCGCCGGCGGTCAGGAACAGATCGGCCATCAGTCGGGCCGAGATGGGCTCACGACCCAGGTGCTTCTTGTCCTGACGCGCATATCCGTAGAACGGAAGGATCACCGTGATGCGCTTGGCGGAAGCGCGCTTGAGCGCGTCGATCATGATGAGCTGCTCCATGATCGCCTCGTTGATCGGTGCGGCATGGCTCTGCAGGACGAAGGCGTCGCAGCCGCGCACCGATTCGTCGAAACGCACGTAGATCTCGCCGTTGGCGAAGTCGTACGCCGTCGTGGGGACGACCTCGATCTCGAGGAGGTCAGCCACCTCCTGCGCCAGGGTCGGGTGCGAGCGGCCGGAGAACAGCAGCATGTTCCGCGTCGGCGTGCGTTTGGACAGGCTACTCACCGGGGGCCTCCACAGTTGACTTCGGCTCGGCGTCGCGCGCGGCCTGGGCTGACGGGGTGTCGGGCCGTCTGGCCTTGACCCACCCTTCAATGTTCCTCTGTGCTCCGGCACTGACCGCCAGCGCCCCTGCCGGGACATCCTCGCGGATCGTCGCGCCGGCCCCCGTGAACGCCCCGTCACCGACTGTGACGGGTGCGACGAAGGTGTTGTTGGAGCTGGTCTTGGCGTGCCGGCCGATCGATGACCGATGCTTGTTGACCCCGTCGTAGTTGGCGAAGATCGTGCCGGCGCCGATGTTGGCACCGGCGCCGATGTCCGCGTCACCGACGTAGGACAGGTGCGGCACCTTGGCGTCCTCACCGATCGTCGAATTCTTGATCTCCACGAACGTGCCGATCTTGCCCCCAGCCCCGAGCTCGGCACCTGGACGCAGGTACGCGTATGGGCCGACCGTCGACCGGTCGCCCAGGACGGCGTCCGAGCCGTGCGTGCGGATCACCGTCGCCTCGCTGCCCACCTCGACGTTGCGCAGTGTCGTGTCAGGTCCGATGGTCGAGCCCGGACCGATCACGGTCGCACCCAGCAGCTGGGTGCCCGGCAGGACAGTCACGTCACGACCCAGGGTCACGGCCGAGTCGATCCAGGTCGTGGCCGGGTCGACGATCGTGACTCCTTCGGACATCCAGTGCTCGGTGAGCCGGCGGTTGAGCTCACGGCCCAGCCGCGCAAGCTGGGCCCGGTCGTTGACGCCCTCGGTCTGCCACACGTCCTCGAGCACGTGCGCGCCGACCGGCCGGCCCTCACGGACAGCCTTGCCGACGATGTCGGTCAGGTACAGCTCGCCCTGGGAGTTGTTGGCCTCCAGGCTCGCCACGGCGTGGATCAGGAAGTCCGCGTCGACCGCGAGAATGCCGGAGTTGATCTCGCGAATCCCACGCTCGTCATCCGTCGCGTCCTTGTGCTCCCGGATCGCGGCGACCGACCCATCGGCCTCCCGCACGATGCGGCCGTACCCGGTCGGATCGGCGACTTCGGCGCTGAGGATCGTGACACTCCGGCCAGCTGCACGATGGTCGACCAGCAGCTCCGAGAGCGTCTGGGCCGACAGCAGCGGAACGTCGCCGTAGGTCACCAGCACCGTGCCGCTGGGCCGCTCGGTCAACGACTCCAGCGCCACGCGCACGGCGTGACCCGTACCGTTCTGCTCCTCCTGGACGGCCTGGACGATCGCCGGGTTGTGGGCTGTGATGGCCGCAGAGACCTGCTCGCGATCATGTCCCACGACAGCGACCGTCGTACGCACTCCGGCGCCCGAGACGGCAAGGAGCGCGTGCTCGAGCATGCTGCGGCCGGCGATCTCGTGCAGGACCTTCGCCCGTGCCGACTTCATCCGGGTGCCTGCGCCTGCTGCCAGCACGATCGCGGTGACCAGGGATGGGTTGGAGTTGGTGCTCACCGGGCTCCTTCGTCGACGTGGCACATGTGCTGGCTCCCCGGGTAGGAGTCGAACCTACGTCGCTAGTCCGCATTCAAAGTGCGGCGGGCCCTGCCGGCAGACCAACCGGGGATCGTGCGTTCCCCGACGGGGTCGCCCCACCAGCGTACCGGAGCCAGGCCTCGCGGCGGGCGACGGCAAAGGTCCGGGTGAACGGCAGGATCGTCCCCCACGGACGTGCGGGTCAGGCCTGACGGAGCGCGGCGACCCCGAGCAACTGTTCGTCTGAACCGACCTGTATCGGACGACACTTCGTCGCTGCTCACATTCGACGCCTTTGCCGTTGCACGGGACGGGTTGTCGTGTCACTGTCAGTCATCACTGCAATCCAGCCTCAGGAGCCCTACGTGCCGGAGTCACTCATCCAGCGTTCGTCGCTGCTACGACGACCGTAGCTCCATCGCCGAGCTGGGCGACGGGCCCGGGCTCGGCCATTCGCCGGTCACTGGGCCCCCGGACCGTGGCCACGACAGGCGGCTTCGACCTCGTGCGCCCGACTCGCCGCGGCGATCCGCTGTCGTCTCACCCCGACTCGGTCATTCAGACTCACGAGGCTGAACCACACCCCAGGCCCAGCAGATCGGGATGGACGCAGTCGACACTTCGGGACATGTACTGGGTGAACCAAGCCCACACATGAAGGAGTCATCATGGACCCTCTCGACCAGCATCTCGCCGATTCAGCCCTGCCGGTCCCTATCCGATCGGTCCAGCTGCGCCGCGAGATCGACCTGGTCATAGCCGAGGCCGAACGGCTCGCTCGACCGAACAGCCAGCAGCTGCGTCGCCGCCTCGGCGTGAGCTGGCTGGCCGCGATTGGAGCGCTCACCGTGGGTGCGGCCGCGGCTGGCGCCGGTGGGATCCTGCCTTGGTACCAGGATGCGCCGCTCAACGGCTCGATCGTCACGTCGACGGGTTCGACGTGCGCGTTGACCTTCGGCATCAAAGGCGTCGAGGTCGGCAACAGGCCGGTCGCAGATGCGACGCGCGCGTCGGCGGTAGCGGTGGCCGAGCAGTATCTGGCTGACCTCGACGTGTCGAGCATCGACGTCGCAGCGGCCACCGCGAAGCTACCGCCGCGGGTCACCGAGAACTCCGAGGAGGCAATGGCAGAGACCGTGGACGACTACGAGGCGCGAGCGGTTCAGGCCGCGGTGCAGCGCGGTGTCGACGCCGAGCTCGACGCTCGCAGCCTGCCCACCTCGGCGACGTCGGTGTCAATGGCCAGCTCCTGTGAGGGCGGTGACGAGTGAACGCCGACGAAACTGCCGCCGCGCGCGCTGCCCTGCGTGCGACCTCATCAGACCTGTTGACCTATCTCGTGCGGCGGGTCCCCTCACCTGAGGACGCCGCTGACCTGCTGGGCGAGACCATGCTGACGGCCTGGCGCAAGATCGAGTCGATGCCAGAGGACCCTGAGCGGCAGCGCATGTGGTTGTTCGTGATCGCGGCGAACCTTCTGCGCAACGACCGTCGCCGATCCCGGCGGCGCCTCGAGCTCACCGATCGGCTGCGTAGCGTGCTCTGCACCACGCCTACCCCGCCGGATGACCAGGAGACCCACGCCGTGCGTGATGCGGTGCTCCGCCTGCCCGCCCAGCACCGCGAGCTCGTCATGCTGGTGCACTGGGACGGGTTCAGCATTGCCGAAGCAGCCGAGCTGCTGAGTCTGAACACGTCCACAGCACGCAGCCGGTACGCCGCGGCTAGAGCCAGCCTGCGCGAGGTCTTGATCGACGTACCCGGCTGAGGGTCTTCGTCCGTGATGTTGCAGCGCCCATGGCGGGGCCGACCCGATCTGCGTGGAGACTTTGCGTCTAGGCCGCCGCAAGCACCTCACCAGCTCGACATACGGCCGTGAGCGGTCGTCGACGAACTGCTAGGAGCGATCGGGGTCCCACGCCGCCGGCGTCACCGGGCCGCTTCGAGCTGTCCCGCCAGCGACATCAGCCGGGCGTCATCGCCGGTGCGGGCAATCAGCTGGACGGCCAGCGGCAGGCCGTCGACGGTGCTGCCGGCCGGCATCGACACCGCCGGTACGCCGGCATGGTTCCACTGAGCGGTGTACGGGTAGAACGCATTCATCGACAGCACCGTCGCGAGACCGCCCTTGCCACGCCAGTGCTCGACCGGCACGGCAGGTCCCGACATGACCGGGGTCAGCAGGACGTCGACACCGAGGCTGTCGTGCAGGCCGTCACCGAATGCCGCGCCCTGCCGTTTGGCCCAGGCGACGGCTCGTCGCCCGAACGGCCGCCCCAGTCGCACGATCGCCTTGGTGCGGCGCTCGAGCAGGGAGGGGTCATCCGTGCCGTCGGCAGCCTCGGTGATGCCGGCCAGGTATCGGACCGTCAAAGCCTTGGAGTCGAGCTTGTAGGGGATCTCGACCTCGACCACGGTGTGGCCGGCCGCACGGAGGGTCTCGGCTGTCTCAAGCAGGGCCGCACGGATGCGGGGGTCCAGCGGAGACGGCTTCGTCGCGGCCGCGGCGCTGAAGGACAGACCGATGCGCAGCGGTGCGGGATCGGTGACGGCCGCCTCGCTCAGCGACGAGTCGAACGAACCGAAGGCGTCCAGGAACAGGGCGCTGTCGGCCACCGCGGCCGCGACGCAGCCCTGGGTCGAGAGATCGTGCCAACCACCCGAGCTCGGCATGCTGCCCTGGGTCGGCTTGAAGCCCACCAGGCCGCAGCACGCGGCCGGGATACGAATCGAGCCAGCGCCGTCCGACGCCGTCGCGATACCCACCGCGCCGGATGCGACGAGCGCCGCCGAGCCGCCGGACGATCCGCCAGGGGTGTGCCCCAGGTGGCGTGGGTTGCGCGTGATGCCGTGCGCATCGGACTCGGTGAATCCGAAGATCGCCAGCTCCGGCAGGGCCGACTTGGCCACGATGACCATGCCGGCCGACCGCATCGCGGCGACGAGCTCGGTGTCGTCCGCAGCAGGGCGAGACATCGCGTTGCTGCCCTTGCCGGTGACGGTGCCACCTATGTCCATGTCGTCCTTGACCGCGATCGGAATGCCCAGCAGCGGCCCGAGCTCGCCGGCGGCACGTCTGCGGTCAGCCTCGTCGGCCGCAGCCAGCGCCTGGTCGGAGTACACCGCGACGCTCGCATTGATCGCCAGATCCGCGACGCGGATCGCCTCGAGCGACGCCTCGGTGAGCTGGCGCGAAGTGACCTCGCCTGAGGCGAGCGCCTCGCTCTGGGTCGTGGGTCCGGCGGCGAGCAGCTCTGTGGGGGTCATGTCCGCGAGCCTACGTGCGTGCCGCCAAACAATCTCGACATCAAGAATCTTGACACCTACGATGGGAGCGTGGAAGACGATGTCGATCGGCTGATCGCGGCGTGGCAGCGGGAGCGTCCCGACATGGACGTGTCCCCGATGCACGTGCTGAGCCGCATCACCCGACTGGCGCTCCACCTCGACCGGGCTCGTAAGCAGGCCTTCGCGGACCACGACCTCGAGACGTCCGAGTTCGACGTGCTGTCGGCACTGCGTCGCTCCGGCGAGCCGTACCAGCTGTCCCCGGGGCAGCTCGTCCAGGAGACGCTGGTGACCAGCGGCACCGTGACCAACCGGGTCGATCGGCTCGTCGGCAAGGGCCTGGTCCAGCGCCTTCCCGATCCCGCGGACCGACGCGGCGTCCAGGTCAGGCTGACCGGGCCGGGGCGCGTCGCGGTCGATGGAGCTCTTGATGCGCTGCTCGCGCACGAGCAGGACCTGCTGGTGGGCCTGTCCCGCGAGGACGCCGCCACTCTCGCGCAGTCGTTGCGTGTCCTGTCGCACCCGTTCGACCACTGAAGCAGCTCCGCCACCGCCATCTGTGCGCACACAGGGACACGTGGTCAATCAGATGCGCGAAGCCGCCTAGACTTCTTCGGTGGCACATCTACTCGGCGTCGAATCCATCGGCCTGGACTTCCCTACCAAGACCGTCTTCGAATCCGTGACGATCGGCATCGACGAGGGCGATCGGATCGGCATCGTCGGTCGCAACGGCGACGGCAAGTCGACCCTCCTGCGCATCCTCGCCGGTCGCATGGAGCCAGACTCCGGCCGCGTCACGACCCGTGGCGGCGTCCACATCGGCATGCTCGACCAGACCGACACGCTCGACCAGACGCAGACCGTCGGCCACGCCATCGTCGGTGACATGGAGGACTACGAGTGGGCCGGTGACGCCAAGATCCGCGACGTCATCGCCGGCCTGGTCTCCGACATCGCGTGGGACGCGACGATCGGCAACCTCAGCGGTGGCCAGCGTCGGCGAGTCGCGCTGGCCGCGCTGCTCGTCGGCGACGACGACGTCCTGTTTCTCGACGAGCCGACAAACCATCTGGACGTCGAGGGCATCACGTGGCTCGCGGGACACCTGCGCACCCGGTGGTCGGCCAATGCCGGCGGCCTGCTGGTCGTCACGCACGATCGCTGGTTCCTCGACGAAGTGTGCAATGCGACCTGGGAGGTCCACGACGGCATCGTCGAGCCCTTCGAAGGCGGTTACGCCGCGTACATCCTGCAGCGCGTCGAACGCGACCGGCACGCCTCGGCGACCGAGTCCAAGCGACAGAACCTCATGCGCAAGGAGCTGGCCTGGCTGCGGCGAGGTGCACCCGCCAGGACGTCCAAGCCCAAGTTTCGGATCGACGCGGCCAACGAGCTCATCGCGAACGAGCCGCCCCCGCGCGACCCGATCGTGCTGAAGCAGATGGCGACCTCACGCCTGGGCAAGGACGTGGTCGACATCCTGGACGTCAGCGTCTCGTACGACCACGAGGTGCTCCGGCACGTCGAGTGGCGGATCGGACCGGGCGAGCGCACCGGTGTCCTCGGCGCGAACGGTGCCGGCAAGTCGACGCTGCTGGGCCTGGTCACCGGCAAGGTCGAGCCGACCACGGGGCGGGTCAAGCGCGGCAAGACCGTCAAGGTCGTCACGCTGACGCAGGAGCTCGACGAGCTCAAGGACGTCGGATCCGACCGGGTCAGCGACGTCGTGGGACGCCAACGTACGGCCTACGTCTCCGGTGGCAAGGAGATGACGCCGAGCCAGCTGCTGGAGCGACTCGGCTTCTCCAACGAGCAGATGGCGACGCCCGTCCGTGATCTGTCCGGCGGCCAGAAACGTCGACTCCAGCTGCTGCTGATCCTGCTCGACGAGCCCAACGTCCTGGTGCTCGACGAGCCCACCAACGACCTCGACACCGACATGCTCGCCGCGATGGAGGACCTTCTCGACTCGTGGCCCGGCACGCTGCTGGTGGTCTCGCACGATCGCTACCTGCTCGAGCGCATCACCGATCAGCAGTACGCGATCCTCGACGGACACCTGCGTCACCTGCCCGGCGGCGTCGACCAGTACCTGCGGCTGCGCAAGGAGCAGGACACCCCTGCCGCCTCCAACCCCTCCACCGCGGGTCACACGGCCTCCGCATCGAAGCTGTCGAGCGCCGAGCTCCGCAACACCAAGAAGGAGATCGCGTCGATCGACCGCAAGATGGAAAAGCTGTCGGCCCGCATCGACGCACTGCACGTGGAGATGGCTCAGCACGATCCCACCGACGGTCCAGGCCTGCTGGAGCTGACCCGGTCCGTCCAGGAGCTCGAGGCCCAGGTCTCCGTGCACGAGACGCGCTGGATCGAGCTCAGCGAGCTCGTCGACGGCTGACCGCCTCGGCGGCTCAGATGATCCGGGCGCCGGGCACGGGCCCGCGGGACTGGACCACGTCCGCACAGCCCGAGGCGCTGCTCAACGCGATCGCGATGTCGAGGCTGTGCTGCTCGTCCGAAGCGAGGAACAGTGCCGTGGGACCGGAGCCCGAAAGAATGGCCCCGAGGGCGCCCGCCTCGATGCCGATCTCAAGGGTGTCCTGCAGCTCGGGCCGCAGTGACAGGGCGGCCTCGGTCAGATCGTTGGACAGCGCGTCGCCCAGCGCTTCGGCGTCTCCGGCGCGGAGCGCGGCCAGCAATGCATCGGGAACGACCGGCTCGGGCACCCCGGGTCCCTCGTTGATCCGGTCGAACTCGGCGTAGACCGCCTTGGTCGACAGTCCTTCATGCGCCATCGCGAAGACCCAGTGATAGGACCCGCGGGCCAGGACCGGGCTGATCGTCTCACCGCGACCCCCGCCGATCGCGTTTCCGCCGTGCAGCAGGAAGGGCACGTCACTGCCCAGGTGGGCGGCGATGGGCTCGAGGTCGGCGCGGGACAGCCCCGTGCCCCACAGGTCGTTGCATGCCACCAGTGCAGCGGCTGCATCGGCCGAGCCGCCGGCCATTCCTCCCGCGACGGGGATGACCTTGCGGATCGCGAGATCGACCCCCGCAGTCGCTCCGGTGGCCTCGCGCAACAGGCGGGCGGCGCGCACCGCCAGGTTGTCGTCGTCCTCGGGGACGAAAGCCATCTCGGCATGGACGTCGAGCTCGCTGTGCACCGCGACGACGATCCGGTCGTCGTCGCGCACAGTCGCCCGCACCTCGTCGTGCAGGTCGACGGCCTGGTAGACCGTGGCGAGGTGGTGGTACCCGTCCGGGCGGACGGGGCCGACACCGAGGCACAGATTGATCTTGGCGGGGACCCGGACGGCGGTGGTGCTCACGCGTTCAACCTAGTGGCACAGGCGCGAGCGTGGGACACCCCGGCTGAACTGCCTGCGCGGCGACCGCCTCAGGCAGGCGTGAGCGTCTGGCCCAGCCGGAAGAACTCCTCGACACCGAGCTGCTCGCCCCGGGCCTGCGGTGAGATACCTGCTGCCACGAGAGCTGCTTCGGCGGCCGGGCCCGATCCGGCGAGCTCGGCGAGGGCTGCACGCATCGTCTTGCGCCGTTGTGCGAAAGCGGCATCGACGACCGCGAACGTCCGTAGCCGCTGCTCCTCGTCGCCGGGTGCCTCGCGTCGCGTCCAGGCCACCAGAGCAGACTCGACGTTCGGCATCGGCCAGAACACGTTGCGGCCGATCGAGCCGGCAAGTCTGACGTCGGCGTACCAGGCCGCCTTGACGCTCGGGACACCGTACGTCTTGGTGCCCGGCCCGGCGGCGAGCCGGTGCGCGACCTCGGCCTGGACCATCACGAGTCCCGTGGCGATGGTCGGAAACCGCTCGAGGAAGGTCAGCAGCACCGGGACCGACACGTTGTAGGGCAGGTTGGCCACCAACGCTGTCGGAGTGGGGCCGGGAAGCTCGGTGACCCGCATCGCATCGGAGATCACCAAGTCGAAATGAGTCACCTGATCGGGCGCATACTCCGCGATGGTCGACGGAAGCTGAGCCGCGAGCACCTCGTCGATCTCCACTGCCGTGACGTGCGCCGCGACCTCCAGCAGACCCAGGGTCAAGGAGCCGAGGCCGGGGCCGATCTCGACCACGACGTCATCGACGCCGACACCGGACGTGCGCACGATGCGCCGCACAGTGTTGGCGTCGATGACGAAGTTCTGCCCGCGCTGCTTGGTCGGACGGATGCCGCACGACTCAGCCAGGCGTCGGACATCAGCGGCTCCGAGCAGCCTGCCGGGCTTGGGCGTTGGCGAGTGCGTCAGTTGAACCTCGCGTGGGCACAGCCCCACTGGCCCCAGCCCGAGCGGGCCTGCAGGATCTTGGCGTACTTGATCTGGGTCTCGCGGCTGTTCTGGTGCGGGAGACCCGGACCGCCGACGCTGTGCCAGGTCGCGGCACTGAACTGCAGACCGCCGTAGTAGCCGTTACCGGTGTTGATGCTCCAGTTGCCACCAGACTCGCACTGGGCGATCTTGTCCCACACGCTGCCGGACGGGACGGAGTTGGTGCCGTGCTTCTCGATCTGCGGGCGCGGGTCGGACAGCGATCGGGAGACCAGCACGATGCGCTCGCGTACCTTGCCGTCGGCGTAGACGAGCGTGACCTTCTCGGACTTCTCGCCGGGCTTGCCCGCCTGCACGATCGTCTTCTCACCCCGCGCCGCGCTGGGATCCTTCTGGACCCTGACGGAGTATTTGATCGGCACCGTCACGGTCTTCGTGACCTTCTTGATGCGAACGACCCGCAGGTCGGAGTCGGGCTTGACGAAGGCGTCCTTGCCGGGCTTGACCTCGTCATCGGAGTCCATGCTGACGTTCGCGGATTCCAGCACTCCGGCGACGGTCGGCTTGGCGGACGTGACGGTCTTCTTCTTGCCGTCGGCGATCACGGTCAGCGACTTGGGGCTGCTGACGACGAGCTCCATGCCCTCACGCGGGATGACGGAGCCACTCTTGGCGGAGATGTACGCGTCCTTCTGCGGCTCGACGCCGAGGGTGTCGAACGTGTCGGCGACGGTCCGGTCGTAGACCGTGTGCTCGGTGACGGTGCCGTCAACGGCAAGGGTCACTGGCTTGGCGTACGACACGGTTATCTTGTCACCGTCGGAGAGCGCGGCCGATGCGGGCTTGCTCAGTCGGTCGCCGGGGTGGACCGTGACGTTCTTGGCTTCCAGGACGTCGGAGACCTTGTCCCCGAACGTGCGGATGGTGTCGCTCTTGCCGTCGACCGTGAGGGTGACGGTGTGGCTCAGCACGCCGTAGGCGGCGGTACCTCCAGCGACGATGAGAACGATCGCGAGGTTGAGAGCGATGAGCGGCAACGACTTGCGGTTGCGGCGTTTTCCGGAGATGGACGGGGTGTTGTCAGTTGAAGCTGAAGGCACAGAATTCCTTGACAGTCGGTGACGGGGCCGACTTTCAACCATAACGACGCCCTTTCCTAGGTCAAATCCTCTGGGGCCAGGCACCTCCGAAGGCGCGATCGGTGTTGGCATCGATCGCCCGGCACATCTCATCGACCGTTTTGCCTGCAATTCCAGACATGAATCGCACCGTGAGCGGGATCAGAAATGAAGCATTTGGCTGCCCACGGTGCGGCACGGGTGTGAGGAACGGCGCATCGGTCTCGACAAGGATACGGTCGATCGGGGTGACTCGGAGCGCTTCGCGCAGGTTCTCAGCATTCTTGAAGGTGACGGTGCCGGCGAACGACAGATAGGCCCCGCGGTCCAGACATTCCCGGGCGAAGACCGCATCCCCCGAGAAGCAGTGCATGACCACCCGATCCGGGACGCCCTCGTCGTCGAGCACCGCCAGGATGTCGTCGTGCGCATCCCGGTCGTGGATCACCAGGGTGCGGTCGTGTCGCTTGGCCATCTGGACGTGCGCCCGGAACGACTCGTGCTGAGCCTTCCGGCCGTCTTCGCCGGTGCGGAAGTAGTCGAGCCCGGTCTCGCCGACCGCCCGCACGTACGGAGACCGAGCCAACGCGTCGATCTCGGCCAGCGCGTCATCCAGCTCGCCCCGTTCGTCCAGGCCGGGGGTCTCGTTGGGGTGCAGCGCGACCGCCGCCACGACCGAGTCGTACGCCGCGGCGGTCTGTACCGCCCAGCGAGAGCTCGCCAGATCGCAGCCCACCTGGACCGTACGGGTGACTCCCACCGCGGCGGCGCGGTCGAGCGCCTCGTCGACCGGAATCAACAACCCCGACTCGACCCCCTTGGCGTACGCCGGGTGGTCGAGGTGGCAGTGGTTGTCGACGACCGGAGAGGGCAGGGCCTCGGGGGTCGCGGGCCAACCCTGCGTCAGCATCACTCGGCCGACGCCTCGATGCGCGGGAACAGTGACGCCGGCTTGGTGATCGTGGTGCCTGCCGGCAGCTGCCCCCACGCCGCGACCCTGTCGATCCGCTGGTCGGCGAGCTCACCGAGCACTGGTCCGGCCCCGAGCGAGCCCCACAGGACATTCGAGGCCTTGGGCATGATCGGGTTGAGCACGACGGCGAGCACGCGCAGCCCCTCGGCGGCGGTCGCGAGTATCGTCGCAAGTCGATCACCGGCGGCCTCGTCCTTCGCGACCTGCCACGGCGCCTGCTCGGTCAGGTAGCCATTGAGCTCGTCCACGATCCGCCAGATCGCGGCCAACGCATCCTGCGGAGCGACCGCCTCGATGGCGGCGTCGGCCTCGGCGACGGCCTCGGCCACGACATCGACGACCTTCTGCTCAGCGGCCGTGCGAGCACCTGCAGCCGGGAGGACCCCGCCGAAGTACTTGCCGATCATCGCGGCGACTCTCGACGCGAGGTTGCCGAAGCCGTTGGCCAGCTCGGAGTGATAGCGCGCGCTGATGTCCTCCCACGAGATTGATCCGTCGCTGCCGAAGGTCAGCGCTCGCGCGAAGTAGTAGCGGTAGGCATCCGATCCGAAGGTGTCGACGATCTCGTCGGGACGGATGCCATTGGCCTTGGACTTGCTCATCTTCTGTCCGCCGACCAGCAGCCAACCGTGCGCGAAGACCTGGTGCGGCACGGGCTGCCCGGCGGCCATCAGCATGGCTGGCCAGATGACTGCGTGGAACCGGGCGATGTCCTTGCCGACCAGGTGGATGCTGGCTGGCCACACCGCCTCGAAGCGCTCCGGGTCGGTGCCGTACCCGATAGCGGTGGCGTAGTTGAGCAGGGCCTCGACCCAGACGTACATGACGTGCTGGTCGTCCCACGGGACGCCAATGCCCCAGTCGAAGGTCGACCGTGAGATCGACAGGTCGCGCAGGCCGCGGCTGACGAAGGAGATGACCTCGTTGCGTGCCGACTCAGGCTGGATGAAGGTCGGATTGGCCTCGTAGAAGTCCAGCAGCCGCTGCTGGAAGTCGCTGAGCCGGAAGAAGTAGTTGTCCTCGGTCATGTGCTCGACCCGGCTGCCGTCGAGCTTGGAGACCTTGAAGCCCTCGTCGTCACCCTCGCCCTCGGCGACGTCGTCGTCGCCGACGAACTCCTCGCTGCCGACGCTGTAGTAGCCACTGAACGAACCCTGGTAGACCGCGTCGCGCTCGTGCAGGTCGGTCCAGAACGCTTTCGAACCATCGATGTGCCGCTGCTCGGTGGTCCGGATGAAGTCATCGTTGGCGATGTCGAGCGTGTCCAGGAGCGGCTTCCACTCCTCCTCGACGAGCCGGTCGACCCACGCCTGGGGTGAGACGTTGTTGGCCTGGGCCTTGCGGAGCACCTTCTGACCGTGCTCGTCGGTGCCGGTCAGGTACCAGACGTTCTCGCCGCGCTGCCGGTGCCACCGGGTGATGATGTCGCCCATGACCGTCGTGTAGCCATGCCCGATGTGAGGCGCGTCGTTGACGTAGTAGATGGGCGTGGTGACGTAGAACGTTTCGGCGGGCACGTCCTCAATCGTAGTGGTGGCGCCCCGGACGGTTACGAGTGCGCGGCGTCGTAGACGTCCTTGCGCCGGGTGCCGGTCTCGCCCGCGACCTGCTCGATCGCGTCCTTGCGGCTCAGGCCCTCGGACTGGCGGGCCGTCACCAGCGCGTGCAGGTCCTCGGGGGTGTAGGTCCGCGAGTCTGCCGCGGCTCCACCGACCACGATCGTGACCTCACCACGAACGCCCTGCTCCTGCCCGGCGGCCCACTCCACGAGCTCGCCGAGTCCTCCCCGGGCGACCTCCTCGTAGGTCTTGGTGAGCTCACGACACACCGCAGCCGGTCGTTCCGCACCCAGCACCTCCGCCATCGCCCGCAGCGATGCCTCCGTGCGGTGCGGCGACTCGAAGAACACCATCGTCCTCCGCTCGGCTGCGAGCTCGGTCAGCGCTCGGGTGCGCTCTCCGGACTTGCGTGGGAGGAAACCCTCGAAGCAGAACCGGTCGACCGGCAGCCCGGACACCGCAAGTGCCGTGAGTACTGCCGAGGGCCCCGGGATCGCGGTGACCGCGACGTCGGCCTGGATCGCAGCGACGACCAACCGATAACCGGGGTCGGAGACGCTGGGCATTCCGGCGTCCGTCACGAGCACGACGGTCGAACCGTCGACGAGCATCGCGGCGAGCTCAGGGGTGCGTCGCTCCTCGTTGCCCTCGAAGTAGGAGACGATCCGTCCGCCGATCTCGATCCCCAGCTCGGATGCGAGCCGCTTGAGCCGGCGAGTGTCCTCGGCGGCGACGACGTCGGCCGAGGACAGCACCTGAGCAAGCCGTCCGCTGGCGTCGGCGACCTGACCGATCGGCGTGGCCGCGAGGATGAGCATGCGGCCATCCTGTCAGGTCACCTAGGCTGTCGGAGTGTCACTGCTGGCGAGGGTCCCCGATCGCCTCGGGCGGGTCCCGGATCGGGCGTGGGGGTGGATCGGACCGGTCGCGGTCGCACTCCTGGCCTTCGGCCTGCGGATCTGGAACGTCGGCCGGCCCCGCATCCTGATGTTCGACGAGACCTACTACGCCAAGGACGCGTGGTCGCTGCTCCAGCACGGGTACGTGCGGGACTTCGTCGAGAACGCCAACGACAAGATCGTGGCCGGCGACACGTCCGGGCTGATGACGACCGAGCCGTCATGGATCGTGCACCCCGATGGCGGCAAGTGGGTCATCGCGCTCGGGGAGTGGGCGTTCGGGCTGGATCCGTTCGGCTGGCGCATCGCTGCCGTCGTGGTCGGCTCGCTGACCGTTCTGGTGCTCGCCCGGTTGGTACGCCGGATGACCGGGTCGACCGCCATCGGGTGTCTCGCGGGGCTGCTCCTGGCGTTCGACGGCCTGCACTTCGTGATGTCGCGCCTGGCCTTGGTCGACGTGTTCCTCGCCTTCTGGTTGGTGTGCGGCGTCGCGTGCCTGGTCGCCGATCGCGACTGGATCCGCGTCCGGCTGGACCGGTACCGCCTGGTTCGGCCGTGGCAGCTCCTGGCCGGGCTGAGCTTCGGAATGGGGTGCGCCACCAAGTGGAACGGCGTCTACGTGCTGGCAGCGTTCGGCGTCCTCGCCGTCGGGTGGGAGATTCTCGCCCGGCGCAACGGACCGCCGCGGGACGGGGTACGGCGCCACGGCTGGATCACCACGGCGCTCGTGGTCGGTGGCCCGGCGTTCATCTCGATCGTCGTCGTCGCCGGACTGGTCTATCTCGCGACGTGGACCGGCTTCCTGATCCACCACGACGCGTACGAGGCACGGTTCGGGCGCGGTTACGGCGACTACTCCGCGCCGTGGGGAGCGTATGTCGACAAGCCGACCACCGGCTTCCTCGGCGAGACGCGCGACGCCCTGCGATCGTTGTGGCACTTCCACGTCATGACCTATGACTTCTCCGCCCACGGACTGAACGAGGCCAAGCCGCACCCGTATCAGTCCAATCCGATCGGGTGGCTCGTGATGGAGCGTCCCGTCGGCGTGGAGTACACCGGAGACCTCCCTGCCGACCGGTGCGGCGCCCCGGCCAGCTCGACCTGTCTGCGCGAGGTGCTGCTGCTCGGCAACCCGATTCTGTGGTGGACCGGGCTGCTGGCCCTGCTCGCGGCGATCCCAGCGTGGATCCGCACCCGCCGCTGGCAGTGGGGCGTGCCGGTGGTGGGTGTCCTCGTCAGCTGGCTTCCGTGGTTCCTCAGCACGGGCCGGCCGATCTTCTCCTACTACGCCGTCGTGATGATCCCGTTCACCATCATCGCCATCGCTCTGGTCGTGCACGTGCTCTTTCGCGCCGCCGTGACAGCACGACACCGCTACGTCGTGTGGCTGTTCGCCGGATTCTTCCTGGCCGCTGTCGTGGTGGCGTTCTGGTACTTCCACCCGATCTACACCGGCAAGGTCATTCCGTACGACAGCTGGCACGACCGCATGTGGTTCGACCGCTGGATCTGATGCCGCTCAGGACGCCGGCTGGGCCTGGGCATCGGCCCCGGCCAGCGCCAGACCGACGATCCACGCGATGTCGGAAGCCGCCTCGACCGGCGACTTGGACGGCCGGGTGATCGCAGAGAGGACCAGCCGCACCACGACCTCCACGGCAGTGTCGAGCTCGGCGTCGGTCAGCGGAGTCGGCGGGTAGAGCTCGACCACGCACTGCTTGACGACCAGCACGGCAGATTCGACGATCTCGCCGGACTCGGTCGTCAGGATCTTGAGGAAGTCCGTGTCGTGCTCCTCGGGCAGTGAGCCGACGATCGTCCGGACCAGCAGGCTCTCCTCCCCCATCTGCAGGACGCCCTCACAGGCCGCGCGGATGCCCTCCACGATGCTGGTGCGGGTGGCCATCCGCTCGCGGACCACTCCGAGGAAGCGGTCCAGCTCACGGAGGGCCAGCTGCTCGGCCAGTCCGTGCTTGGTCCCGAACTCGTTGTAGACCGTCTGCCGGCTGACCCCCACCTTGTCGGCGATCCGCGACATCGTGACCGTCGACCACCCGGCGGCCTCGATCGTGTCCTGAGCCGCGTCGAGCAGACGCCCACGGACCGGGCCCGGCTGGCGGACGGTGGCGGTCACGTCGTCGGACCGCCTTCGAGTACAGCGTCGAGACGCTCGCCGGCGGCGATCCATGCCCGCGCCACGCGGACATCCTTTGGCCGGCCGATCGAGACGACCCCGCGGACCACACCGTCTCCCAGCAGGTAGGCCACGAAGTCACGGTCTGCGAGTGACCCGCGCACGACGAGCTCGTGCGAGGCCTCGGGCCAGCCGGCCACCTGGAGCGTGAAGCCGTACTGGTCCGACCAGCACCAGGGGACCTCGACGAACGGGTCGTCCCCGCCGGCCATGACCTTGCCGACCGCGGTCCCATGATTCTGCGCGCCCTGCCAGTGCTCGACCCGGTGTCGTCCGCCCAGGACACCATTGGGCTGGTTGGCGACGTCGCCGGCAGCGTAGATCCCCGGCACGGACGTGCGGCCGTGTGCGTCGACGATGATCCCACCGCCCTGTTCGGGCGGTGCGGTGTCGATGCCGGCCTCCGCTGCCAGCTCGACGTTGGGCTCCATCCCGACCGCCACGACGACAACTGGCGCGGACCACGTCCGCCCGTCGACTGCCCGCACGATGGTCTGAACGCCGTCAGGCTCGACCGCGGAGACCGCGACACCGGTGTGCAGGTCGGTGCCCTCGCTCTTGTGCAGCTCGACATACAGCTCGCCCAGCTCGGGCGGCAGCAGACGCGGCAGCGGCAGCGAGGCGGTCTCGAGCAGTGTCACCTCGGAACCGAGCCCACGCGCGCTGGCTGCGATCTCCGAGCCGATCAACCCGGCTCCGACGATGATGACGTGTCCGCCGGTCAGCTCGGTCTGCAGGCTCGGGACGTCCGACAGGTCTCGCAGCGTTCGCACGCCGGGCGCGTTCCACGGGTTGCGCGCGCGCCCTCCGGTCGCCAGCAGGAGCTGGTCGTAGTGGAGCGGCTTGCCGTCGACCAGCCGCACCACGTGCGCCTCGGTGTCGATCGAGGAGACCGTCACGCCAGTGTGCAGGTTGATCGACTGCTCGTCGTACCACTGCTGCTTCTTGATCCTGATCTCGTCAGCGGTCTTCTCGCCGCGCACGATCTCCTTGGAGACCGGAGGCCGGCGGTACGGAAGCTCGGCCTCCGCTCCCAGCAGGTCGATGTCCCCCTCGTAATCGCTGCTTCGCAGGGCCGCCGCTGCGCTGACGCCCGCGATCCCGGCGCCGACAATGACGGTCCGGTGCGTAGCAGGAGGATTTGTCACGTGGATCAGACCAGCTCGAGCATCGTGAAGTCGGCCTTGGCCGCACCGCAGTCCGGGCAGGTCCAGTCGTCAGGGATGTCCTCCCACTTGGTGCCGGGCGGGATGTTCTCCTCTTCCCAACCCTCGGCCTCGTCGTAGATGAATCCGCACTGCTGGCATTCCCAACGCTTCACGCGTCGTCTCCTCGTCCTCGGTCTTCTGCGGCAATGATGTTGCCGTCCTGGTCGTTGCGTTGAAACTCATCGATCGGCACGAAGTCGACTTGCTCGCGCACCCCGCAGTCGGGGCACGTCCAATCCGGGTCGATCTGGGCGAACGGCGTACCCGCCGGCCAGCCCTCCCGCGGATCGCCCTTCTCCTCGTCGTACACGTACTCACAGTTGGGACAGATGAACTGGTTGCCTCGAGTGCTCATGCGGCCTCCTTTGAGACCTGGCCGTACTTCCGCGCGTATCGCGCGGCCATGCGGGGGTGCACGTTGGCCAGACTCAGATCTCCCTCGTAGTGACGTACGACCCGGTCGTCCATGACCGAGCGCCAGACCTGCGGCACCCAGCTCAGCACGATCATGCCCGCATAGCCCGTCGGCAGCACCGGCGCCTGCTTGAAGTCACGCAGCGCCTGGTACCGACGGGTCGGGTTGGCGTGATGGTCGCTGTGGCGTTGCAGGTGATAGAGCAGCACGTTGGTGCCGATGTTGTTGGAGTTCCAGCTGTGGCTCGGGTTGACTCGCTCGTAGCGGCCGGACTCCAGCTTCTGGCGCTTCATGCCGTAGTGCTCCAGGTAGTTGACCGACTCGAGCAGCCAGATGCCGGCGATGGCCTGCAGCACGAGGTACGGCAGGATCTGCCAGCCGAACGCCGCGATCAGGCCGCCCCACAGGACCAAGGAGAACGCCCAGGCGTTGAGCACGTCGTTCTTGGCCGACCAGTGAGTCTTCTTCTGGCGCGCGAAGCGCTTCTTCTCCAGCTCCCACGCGCTGCGAAGGCTCCCCACCACGGTGCGCGGCATGAACTCCCAGACCGTCTCACCGATCCTGGCGCTCGCCGGATCCTCCGGAGTGGCGACGCGGACGTGATGGCCACGATTGTGTTCGATGAAGAAGTGGCCGTAGAAGGTCTGCGCCAGCGCGATGCGGGCGAACCAGCGCTCGTACTCCTCTTTCTTGTGTCCGAGCTCGTGGGCAGTGTTGATGCCGATGCCGGCCACCATGCCCAGGCCCAACGCCAGACCGATCTTCTGCACGATGGTCAGCGGGTCCTCGATGCCGGGGACCGTCCCGCCACCGAGCAGGAAGGCGCCCCACACGAGTCCGGCGATCTGGAGCGGGATGAAGGCGTACGTCACCCACCGGTAGTAGCGATCCTCCTCGAGCGCCTCGAGCACCTCGTCCGGTGGGTTGTCCGGATCCAGACCGGCGAGCAGGTCGGCGATCGGGACGATCACGAAGACGAAGAACGGTCCGAAATACCACGCGAGGCTCGAGCCGGTGAGCGCGAACAGCCCCCACATGCCCACCGGGATCAGGGGTACGAGCGCTCCGATGATCCACAGGTGACGCTTGCGATCGCGCCACTGGATGATCTCGCCGTCGACGGTTGCCTCGATCGTCATATTTCCTCCTGGCGCGCCCCAGGGAGGGCGCTTTACAGAAAGGTAGCAAATGTAAAGCCAAAGGGCAATGGGGAAATGGGCTGTGGCCCGCGTCTCGTACGGCGGCGACGCGTCGGTTGCGCCTGGGGACGCCAGCATTGCGTCCCGACCTCGTGGGTGACGCCGGTAAGGCGCCGGCTGAGAACTTCAGCCAATCGTCTTCGAGATGTTGATGATGGCTGGGGTCAGGACCACGATGAACAGCACCGGAAGAATGCAGACCAGCAGCGGGAACAGGATCTTCACCGGCACCTGCAGTGCCTTTCCCTCGGCCCGCGCCTTGCGCTTGAATCTGATCTCCCCCGCCTGTGTACGGACCACGGACGAGATCGAGATCCCGTACTGCTCAGCCTGCACGATGCTCTTGACAAATCGGCGCAGGTCGTCCACATCAGTGCGGTCAGCCAGGGCCTGGTACGCCTCGCGCCGACTCATCCCCAGGCGCATGTCCTGCACAGTTCTGACGACCTCTTCAGCCAGCGGGCCTGCCCGTCGTTCGCCGATGCGCGCGAACGCGCCCTCGAACCCCAGCCCGGACTCGATCGCGATACTGACCTGGTCGAGCACGTCGGGGAGCTCGCGTTGGATGATCTCCTGGCGGGCAGTCGCGCGATTCTGGATCAGCACACCGGGCGCTGCGAAGGCGACGAACACGAACACCACGCCAGTCATGAAGCGGACCGTCGTCGCGCCATCAGACACCAGTGCGAAGAAGATGAACAACGCGATGCCGACTGCGACCGTACGGATCGCGATGATCTTGGGTGCCGTCCACCCCTTTGGTCGACCGGCGAGCTGGATCGAGCGATCAAGCTTTGCCAATGAGCTCGGGCGAGCCAGTAGCCGGGTCACCCCTCCGATCGAGGAGTCGGCCCGAAGGGTCGGACCAGCCTCGTCGTCCGACCTCTGCACCGGGGTCGACAACTCGAGCCGCTCGCGGACCGCCTTGCTGGATGTCCCGACAACCTCGAGAGCGATCAGCAACGCGTACAGCGCGCTTGCGACGAACAGTACAGCGAGCAGGATCAGCAGGAGCGGCCCCATGTCAGTACTTCACGTTCGTGATCGCCCGCATCCAGAGACCGCCCACGACGTAGAGCAGCAGCGAGCCGATGAGCAGGACCCGGCCGACACTCGAGGTGAACATCGGCGCCATGTAGGTCGGGTTCAGGATGGAGTAAAAGCCGCCCACCGCAACCGGCAACAGCATGAGCACGACGGCGGAGAACTTGCCCTCCGAGGCGAGCGAAGCGACCTGCTGACGCACTTGATTGCGCTCGCGCATCGTCTGACCGACCCGGTCAAGCACTTCGTTGAGATTGCCTCCGGTGTCACGGTGGACGGCCACGGCCTCGCCGACCCAGAGGAAGTCCTCACTGTCCATGCGCTCGGCGGTCTGCTCAAGCGCCACGACGAGATCACGACCGATCCTGTGCTCGTTGATGA
>NZ_JBAVDI010000060.1:0-33521 GCF_049587115.1 Aeromicrobium sp. | reverse complement strand
GAAAGTGACCCCTCAGCGGACGGGAATTGACCCGTCAGCGGGGCTGGGGGGGAGGCGGGTGCCGGTCAGACCGGGATGGTCGCGATGGGGGCCGTCGTGGGCTGCGCGGAGCCGCCCGTGGGTTCGACCGTCACGGCGACCTTTTGGGCACCGTCGAGTCCCTTCATGATCATCTGTCCATCGGTGACGAACGTGCCGTGCGAGGTGGCACCGGATCCGTCAACCATCCACACCTGGTAGACCTTGTCCGCGCCCGGGCTCGGCAGATCGTTGGCGAAGATCACGGCGGCGTCCTGCCCCGCCGAGGAGATCATCCGGACGTTGCCGCCGCCGGGGAAGGTCTTCGCCGACGTGGTGGCATCGGCCGCAGCCAGCACCGATGAGACTGCCGCGTACTCGTTACGGGCGTCGTTGGCGCTGTTGCGTTCGACCGCATAACCGCCGACTCCGACAGTGCCGACGAGAAACGCAGCGGCCATCGCGAGTCGCGGCAAGGTGCGTCTAAGGCCGCGGTGCTCGGCGAGCGAGGTCACGACGGGGCGCTCCTGCCGAGTGCTGGAGATTTCGCTCAACAGCCGGGCCCGCAGGGCAGGCGGAGGAGTGTGGGCGAGAGCCTCACCGAGGCGAGCGGTGGTCTCCTGGAAGCCGTCGAGCTCTGCGCGGCACGTCGAGCACTGCTCGAGGTGCGCGGTGAAACGTGTGCGCTCGTCGGCGTCGACGGCGTCCAGCGCGTAGGGCGCGCTGAGCGAATGTAGATCGATGGTGGTCATGCTTCCACTCCCATGCAGTCGCGCAGACGAACAATTCCGTCGCGCATTCGAGTTTTGATCGTGGCGGGGTTGGCCTTCAGCGTGTCGGCTACCTCCGCGTACGTGTAGCCCTGATAGAACGCCAGCGTCACGGCTTCACGTTGCAGTTCGGTCAGTCCGTCCATGCAGCGGCGAACCTGCTCGTGCTCGAGGCTGATCGTGACTGTCTCTTCGACCTCGTCGAAATCCGGGCCGTTGGACCAGTCGTACTTGTTCTCACGGTTCGTCGCGGCCTGATCGTGTCGCACAGCGTCGACGGCCCGGCGGTGCGCGAGCGTCAGGATCCAGCTCTTGGCGCTGCCCCGTGCGGCGTCGAACTTCACGGCCGACTGCCACACTTGGATGAAGACCTCCTGCGAGATCTCCTCAGCGCGCGAAGGATCTCGAACAACACGTCTGGCCAGGCCGTAGACCGAAGCTCCGAGCGCGTCGTAGAGGCCCGCGAAGGCAACTTCGTCGCCTCTGGCGACGCGGACGAGGAGATCGCTGAGATCCGCGGGGGTCGCCGGAGCATCGGTAGTCGCAAGCCTGAGCTGCGGCGCACCTGATGTCACGTCATTCTCCTGTCGTAGCTGCTTCCTACGAACCATTCGTTGCCGCCTTGCCTGGGGATGGTTGAAACTGTCAAAGTTCGAGTGTGTTCTGCGCCTCATCCTAATGTGCCGTGGGGCCGACGCCGACGCCCGTCAGTGGCGCGCGATCCCTCGCCCCGGGCCGGGGGAGGCAGGCGGGGAACGTGACCCAGCCCGCACGCCTTCATCTGGCGTGCGCCGCGATCGCGTGCCAGCATCGATGGCATGAGCGCACGCCTGGATCACCACAGCACGCCCGAGAACCCTCGGGCGATCGTGCTGTTGCTGCACGGCGGTCAGGAGCGCAGCCTGGAGCCGGTGGAGAACAAGCATGCCAGCTGGTGGCGGATGGCACTCATGGCCCGCTCGCTGCAGCACTTCGCCGAACGGACCGATCTGAGGCTGAGCCTGCTGCAGTACGGCCAGCGAGGCTGGAACTCCGATTCCGGTCCCACTCCGGTGGCGGACGCCAGATGGGCGCTAGATCAGCTCGTCGACGCACACCCCGATGTGCCGATCCTGCTGGTGGGGCATTCGATGGGTGGCCGCACCGCATGCCGGGTCGCCGACCATCCCTCCGTCGTCGGCGTGGTCGGGCTCGCCCCGTGGCTCCCAAACGGCGAGCCCAACCAGCACATTGCCCGTCGTCACCTTCGGGTCCTGCACGGCACCGCGGATCGCTGGACCTCGGCGGCGGCCAGCAAGGAGTATGTCGAGCGCAGCCGGAGCATCGCTGCCAGCGCTACATGGACCGCACTGTCCGGCGCCGGGCACTTCATGTTCCGCCGCCGGTCGACGTGGCAGCGCTTCGTGGAAGACTCGCTCCTGGACATTCTGGACTCCGCCACCTCGCACGAGGGGGCGCCGAACAAAGGCCTCGCGTGACCGATCTCGTGGCATACCTCGTCGGTGGCGCTGCCGTCCTGGTCGGCGCCTACGCGGGCTGGCACATGCTGCGCGACAGGCCGCTCGGTGATCCGCTGTTCTATGCCGTCGGTGCGCTCGAGATCCTGCTCGTCGTCCTGCTGGTCGGAGCGTCGATCGCGCTCAGCACGACGTCGCGGGATGTCGACGGCGTCCTGTTCGTGTCATACCTCGTGACGATTGTCGTCATCCCGCCAGCAGCCGTCCTGTGGGGCATCGCTGAGAAGACCCGGTGGGGGACCGGCGTGGTGGTCATTGCGATGATCACGACCGCTGTGCTGGTGCTTCGACTGCTCGGCATCTGGAAAGGGTCCTATGTCTGACACCTCGCGCGGGTTCGGTCGTGCTCTGGTGGCCGTCTACGCGGTCTTCGCCCTCGCCGCCTCGGCCAGGTCGATCTTCCAGCTCGCCAGCAAGGCCGGCGAAGCTCCCTTCGCCTACACGATGTCGGCACTCGCTGGCATCGTGTATGTGGTCGCGACCGTGGCGCTGGCGCGCAGCCTGCGCCGCACAGCACTGGTCACGATCAGCATCGAGCTCATCGGTGTGCTTGTCATCGGCGCGCTGTCGTTCGCGGACGACCAGCTGTTCCCCGACCAGACAGTGTGGTCGGGATTCGGCGCCGGCTACGGCTACATTCCGCTCGTTCTGCCGCTGATAGGACTGTGGTGGCTGCGCCTGACGGCCTCGACCGAGAAGTTCTAGGGCCCTACGCACTCATACCGCGTAGGGCCACTGCCATTCAATCCCGGCAGCTGCCGCGGGCCGGGTAGCGACACGCCGGCCAGGACTCACAGCAGACCACAACGCTCACGGAAGTAGTCCAAGAACGCCTTTCGCTGTGATCTGCTCAGCGGGAGGAAATACGAGGCCTGCTCACCGACACCGTCAGCCACGACCTTGACCGGGAACAGTCGGCCGACCTTGTCTTCGGCCAAGGCATGCGGATCACACCGTGCCGGGACGACCGTCATGACCAGCGCGGCCGGCGGATCTCCCGGCCCCAGCGGCACGTCGACCCGGGCCGGTGAATCCGGCGCCTGCCGGAACAGCACCGTCGACCCAAAGCCGGCGAAGCGAACGTCATCGCGATGACCTGAGGGCGTCATCGTGACGGGCAGTTGCAGGACCGAAGCCCGACCCGCACCAGATACTCGCGGCTCTCCGACGACGATGCGCGCGGCGGCCTCCAACGTGGTGCGGGCGCAGTCCCGATCGGCGAAGTCCGCGGCATTGCCATAGCGGTCGTCTGCCCGAGCAGTCGATTCCTTTGCAGGACCTGCGCCGAGCCGGTAGGTCAGACGCACCATCGCAGCGATGTCGGTACCGCAGCGACCCAGCGGCATCGTGAACTGCAGGTCTGCCTCGTACGTCGCACCGACCTGCTTCATGCCGGACCACCGCACCGTTGCGAATCGTGGGGAGGTCAGCACGTACTTGCGAATAGTGAGATCGCGACGGGTGTTGTTCTCGACCCGCAGGAACAAGACGCGTCCTTTGCGCTCGACCCGTGACTGGTCGATGTGGACCACGACTCCATCGGGGAGCGCGACCTGATCGAGCTCGTTGCCGCAGGCAGAGGCACCCAGCAGCAGTGCTGCCAAGCAGCCGAGCGCCGCGACGCGGATCATCCAACCATTGTCGCGCTCGAGATCGCGGCCGACCAGCATCGTCGGCCTCCTTCCATCACCCCTTGAGCTGGGGCACCTGGGCCGTCACCCAGCTCGGCGACAGGGTCACGACGTCGCCGATGACGGTGATGGCGGGAGATCTCGCGCCGATCGCTTCAGCCCGATCGGCGATCGTCGCCAGAGTGCCTACCGTGACCCGCTGCTCCGCGCTGTAGCCATTCTCGATCACCGCGGCTGGCGTCTGAGGATCGTGACCCGACTCCATGAGCTCACGCACAGTTTCGGGCAGTCGCTTGACCCCCATCAGCATCACGACCGTGTGCGCTCGGTCGTGCGGTAGGTCGACCAGCGACTCGTGCCCCGTGACCACGGTGAATCCGCGGGCCAGACCACGATGGGTCACGGGTATGCCGGCTTCCGCGGCGACGGCGATGGCACTGGTGACCCCGGGCACGACCTCGACGGGGATGCCGGCTTCACGGCAGGCAATGAGCTCTTCCCCGCCTCTGCCGAACACGTATGGGTCGCCGCCCTTGAGTCGGACGACGACCTTCCCCTGCTTGGCCCGGTCGACCAGAATTGCGTTGATCTCGTGCTGAGGGATGGGGTGGTGATCCGGCATCTTGCCCACGTCGATGACCTCGACATCGGGAGCGAGCTCGGCCAGGACGCCGTGAGGGGCTAGTCGGTCGACCACCACGACGTCGGCTTCCGCCAGCAGGCGGCGGCCACGCGTCGTGATCAGTCCCGGGTCACCCGGGCCACCACCCACGAGCGCGACGAACCCATCTGGGTGGTGCGTGCGGTGCCGCAGTGGCAGATCCCCGGACTGTAGAGCAGCGGCGACGCCGTCCCGAAGTGCCGCCGCTCGACCGGCATCGCCGCCACCACTGATGGCGACAGTCACGTCATCCACCCGAGCCACGGCCGGAGCCCAGGCGGTGGCATGAGCCGGGTCTCCGCCCTTGAGACACCAGATCTGTCGCGCCTGTGCGTCGTCAGCGACCTGACCGTCGACGTGGGGATCGGCGGTGGCCGTCTGCACCAGCCACGCACCGTCGAGATCTCCGGGCCGGTACTCCCGCGCGAGCCACGTGACGTCACCGCGGCCGATCGGCGACGCCAATGAGTCCGAGACCACGGGGGAGACGACGACGACGTCCGCACCGGCGTCCAGCAGCGAGAGTGTCCGCCGGGTGGCGACATGTCCGCCGCCGACGACCACGACCCGGCGCCCGCTCACCTGCAGCGTCAACGGGAAGCTGCCCTCGCCGCTCATGTCGGCCACGTCGTCACGCTGGCACCGATGTCTCGAGGAGGTCGACCTCGGTGGCCCTGGTGTCGAGCAGCGCGTCACCGACCATGCCAGCCGCGAGGGTGGCTCCGTCCTGCGCATCGATCAGCAGGAAGGAGCCCGTGACGCGAGAGTGCAGGTACTCCTCGGCGGGGATCGGCGACGCGAGCCGCAGCGTCACGTGTCCGATGTCGTTGAGGCCCAGCGTCTCAGCGGGAACGAGCTGGGCAGCGTCGAGGTCGAGCTTGCCGCAGATTGCCTGAACGATGCCCCGAACGGTGCGAGTTCCGTGCTTGACGAGCACTGTGGTCCCGGGATGCAGCACGCGATCGGCAAGCCAGGCGATCGTGCCGTTGATGTCCCGCGTGACGGCTGGGACACTGCGCGACGTGACGATGAGATCACCACGGGCGACGTCGATGTCGTCGGTGAGGCGCAGAGTGACAGATTGCGGCGCGTACGCCTCCGTGAGCTCCCGGCCAGCGAAGTCGATGCCGGCGATGGTGCTTGCGCGTCCGCCGGGCTGGATCGTGACGGCATCGCCCACGCGGACGAGTCCTGACGCGACCTGACCGGCATAGCCGCGGTAGTCACGGAATGCCTCGCCCGCGGCCGACTGCGGCCGGATGACGATCTGGACCGGGAACCGAAACGGCTCGGAGTGCGGGTCGCCGGCGGGGGAGAGCTGCTCGAGATACGTCAGCAGGCTCGGGCCGTCGTACCACGGCGTACGCTGTGAAGGCTCGACCACGTTGTCGCCGTCGAGCGCCGAGACCGGGATCGTGGCGACGTCGTCGAGACCGAGGGCGCGGGCCGACGCGAGCACCTCATCGGAGACTCGGTCGTAGATCTGTTGGTCGAAGTCGACGAGGTCGATCTTGTTGACGACGACGATCACGTGGGGCACCCGCAGCAGTGAGGCAACCGCGAGGTGACGACGGGTCTGCTCCTGGATGCCGTGCCGCACGTCGACCAACAGCACGATCACGTCGGCCGTGCTGGCACCCGTGACGGTGTTACGTGTGTACTGCACGTGGCCGGGGCAGTCGGCAAGGATGAATGACCTTTCGGCAGTGGCGAAATAGCGGTACGCCACGTCAATGGTGATGCCCTGCTCCCGCTCGGAGCGCAGGCCATCGGTCAGCAGCGCCAGATCGACTGAAGCGAGACCGCGATCGCGGCTCACCCTCTCCAGGGCGTCGAACTGGTCGGCCAGCACCGACTTGGAGTCATACAACAGACGGCCGACCAGGGTGGACTTGCCGTCGTCGACCGAGCCAGCGGTAGCCAGTCGCAGCAGTGTCCTCATCAGAAGTAGCCTTCCTTCTTGCGATCCTCCATGGCTGCCTCCGAAGCTCGATCATCCGCACGAGTCGCTCCACGCTCGGTGATCCGCGTGGCGGCGACTTCGGCGATGACGTTCTCGACCGTGGTCGCGTCGCTCTCGACGGCACCGGTGCAGGACATGTCACCAACTGTTCGGTAGCGCACCTGCCGCGTCTGAACGACCTCGTCCGCGCCGGGCGCCGAGACATCGGAGACGGCGACGAGCATCCCGTCGCGCTCGAACACCTCGCGCTGGTGGGCGTAGTACAGCGTGGGCAGGGCGATCTCCTCCGCGGCGATGTACTGCCAGACGTCGAGCTCGGTCCAATTGCTCAAGGGGAAGACACGCACGTGCTCGCCCGAGCGATGACGGCCGTTGTAGAGATTCCAGAGCTCCGGCCGCTGGTTGCGCGGGTCCCATTGGCCGAACTCGTCTCGTAGGGAGAACACCCGTTCCTTGGCACGAGCCTTTTCCTCGTCGCGACGTCCGCCACCGAACACCGCATCGAACCGACCCGCCGTGATGCCGTCGAGCAGCGGCTGGGTTTGCAGCTGATTGCGAGTGCCGTCACTGCGTTCACGCAGGCGGCCGTCGTCGATGTAGTCCTGGACGCGCGCGATCTCGAGCCGCAGACCCAGCCGTTCGACGGTCGCGTCGCGAAACGTCAGCACCTCGGGGAAGTTGTGCCCGGTGTCGACGTGCATGACGGGGAACGGCACGGGCGAGGGCCAGAACGCCTTGGCGGCCAGATGCAGCATCACGACCGAGTCCTTGCCGCCGGAGAACAACATCACCGGCTTGTCGAAGTCGGCAACGACCTCACGGATGATGTGAATCGCTTCGGACTCCAGCCATTGCAGCTGGGTGAGGCGGCGTTCGTCGGTCTGGGTCATCGGAGCCTTGTCGGGGTGCTGGGTCAGGGGATCAGGAGTGCAGGCCGCACTCGGTCTTGTCGAGCCCGGCCCACCTACCGGCGCGGGGGTCCTCGCCGGGTGCGACGCGACGGGTGCAGGGGGAACAGCCGATCGAGGGATACCCGTCGCTGACCAGTGGATTGACGATCACGTCATGCTCCTCTGCGTAGGCGAGGAGCTCGTCGAACGTCCATGCGGCGAGGGGGTTGATCTTGACCAGACGGTTCTTGTCATCCCAGCTGACGAAGGGCGTGGACGCCCGGGTCGGTCCCTCATCGCGACGTACACCGGTGATCCAGGCCTCGTACCCCTGGAGCGAGTCGTGCAGCGGCTGGACTTTGCGCAGATCGCAGCACAAGCCTGGATCTCGCTGGTAGAGCTTCGCGCCGTGCTCGGTGTCCTGCTCGATGACGCTGAGGGGCGGCTTGACGTCGACGATCGTGAGCCGCATGGAGGCCTCGACCGCGTCGCGGGTGCCGAGGGTCTCAGCGAAGTGATATCCCGTATCGAGAAAGAGGGTGTCGACCCACGGCAGATGAGCGGCAACGACGTGGGGGAGAACGGCATCGGCCATCGAGCAGGCCACGGCCGTTCGGTCGCCAAACTCCTCGGCAACCCACGCGAGCACCTCGTCGGTGTCGGAGCGGGCGAAACGCTTCTCGGCCGCCGTGGCGACCGCGTGCAGCTCTTCGACGGACCGTCGTGGGGCTCGCTGATCACGGGACGCCAGGTGCGCGGCGCGCTCACGTGCGTGCACCGCTTGCTGCGCGCGTCGTTCGTCAAGGGTGAGCCCGGGCTCTGTCATGCAACTCACCTTTGTCCTCTCACCCGGCCGGTCGGCCTCGGTGGTTTCACGGTAGATCGCGCATCTCACCAGTCGGAGCGGTGTCCGCATCGCGGACAACTCAGACAAACCACCGAGGTTTGGTCCTTCGTGGGCGGGGTATTGGGTGCGATGGTGGCCTCAGTCACCCATGAAGAGAGGGAAAACCATGGCTTTCATCTTGTGGATCATCGCGGTCGCCATCGCGATCTACGGAATTGTGCGCCTGGTGCGCGGGGACATCCTGATCGGCATCGTTTTGCTGATCGTGGCTGCACTCGTCGGACCCGGCGGTTACAGCATATTCGGCTGAGGCCGGACGGAGGGTCGCGCAGCAGATGCGCGGCCCTTCGTCATGTCCAGACGAGGCTGCTCGGACTATCCTCGAAGCATGGTCCGTTACATCGAGATTCACCCCGACAATCCGCAACAACGATCGGTCGACCAGGCCGCCGCGGTGATCCAGGATGGCGGTCTCATCGCCTATCCGACCGACTCCGGCTACGCACTCGGTGCCCAGCTCGGCAACAAGGATGCCCTCGATCGCATCCGCACGATCCGGCAGCTCGATGACAAGCATCACTTCACGCTGGTGTGCCGCGACTTCGCCCAGCTCGGCCAGTTCGTGCACGTCGACAACGCCATCTTTCGCGCCGTGAAGTCCGCGACGCCCGGGCCGTACACCTTCATCCTGCCCGCAACACGTGAGGTTCCCCGCAGGCTGCTGCACCCCAAGAAGAAGACAGTCGGTGTCCGAATCCCCGACAGCAAGATCGTCGGAGCCCTGCTGTCCGCCCTCGGCGAACCCATACTCTCCACGACACTGATCCTGCCCGGCACCGACGAGCCGATGTCTGCGGCCTGGGAGATCGCCGAGCAGCTCGATGGCCAGATCGACGTGGTGATCGAGTCCGGTGCCGAGGTCATCGCCGAGCCGACGACCGTGATCGACTTCTCCGATGGCGTTGCCCAGGTGGTCAGGGTGGGGGCCGGCGACCCAGCGCCGTTCGAGTGAGTGCGCCCTCCGTGCGTTGAGACTGCAGAACCAACGGCACCGTCAGCACGATCACGACGATGCCGACAAGCATCAAAGCGCCAGCTGACAGTGTGTTGAGAGCCAGCGTGCTGAGCAGTGGAGCGGCGAAGCCGACGTACGTCAGGCTGTAGAACACCGCATTGAGCGTTCCGAGATCGTCGGGGTGGGCGAGTGACTCCACGGTGGTCAATCCGCCCACCAGGATCAGCCCGTACGCCGCGCCGAAGAGCACGGCTGCGGGAAGGACGAGCCAGGCGGTATTGGTCGCCGCGAGCAGAGCGCCGACCGCGAGGCCAGCGGCCGCCGCCGCGAGGCCGGTGAGAATGACGACGCGTGGGTCGCGCAATCGCCGACCGAGCGGCTGCACGGCGACACCGGTCCACAACGTCAGCCCCGTGAGGGCTCCGGTGACGGCAATCGGTGCGAATCCGATCTCGACAAAGCTCGGCACAGTCGCAAAGCTGATCGAGGCGGCACCAAAGACCCATGGCGCGGTGACCGCGATCCCGAGCAGGAATTGACGCGACCGCAGCGCCTGCCAGACGTCGGAGCGTCGCAGCGACTCGTCCGTGCTGCGAACGACAACCGGCTCAGGGGCGTTCCACGCAATCGCGATCACTCCGATCATCAGCACCAGGTGCGGGAGGTACGGCAGGACGGTCGGATGGGGCAACCACTGTGCGATCCCGCCGGCGACCAGCGGTCCGGAGCCGAACCCGGCTGAGAGCGCCAGCGTTGCCCGCCGAGCACCGGTGCCGGGCGGTCTGTCCCCGCACAGCTCCTTGACCCACGCAGTGCCCGGGGCGAAGGCTGCACCCGAAGCGACGCCTGCGGCGAGACGGCCCAGCAGCAGCACCGAGACATGGTTGCCGCCGACCAGCAGGACGACCGTCGCCACGACCGAGAGCACCAGCACAGGACGCATGACCCAGCGGCGTCCGATCCGGTCCGAGATGGGGGCGACGATCAGCAGAGCGGGAATCAGTCCCAGCGCATACGCCCCGAACAGGGCGGTCACCACCTCGCTGGACGCGCCTTCCTCGTTGCGGTAGACCAGCAGCATCGCAGCGAACTGGTTGGCACCCCACCCGACGGCGAACAGTGCCGCGGACACACGCAACCAGGCGGGCACGCGGGAAGCGACGGTCACCGCGTCACTGTAGGCGTCTGCTCAGACCGCCCGGCCATCGAGGTGCAGCCCGTAGAGAGCCTTCGAGCCGTCGATCTCCGGGACCAGCACCTGCCAGCCCCGTCCGCCGTACAGGCGCGCGGCCGCGCCGTCATCAGGAGCGGTGGCGAGCAGTGCGCGTTCCTGCGGCAATCCCTCGACCAGGACATCGTGCAGCTTCCCGGCCACGCCGCGCCCTCGGTGTCCCGGATCGACGACGATGTCGACAAGTTCGAAGTGGTCTCCGACCCAGGTCTCGACGATGTCAGCTGGGGCAGCGCCTGCGAGCCAGTCGCTCCAGAACTGTCCGCGCTTGCCAGTGAAGCCGTAGCCATATCCGGAAACTTCGCCATCGGTCGTCGCGACGACAAGCCGGAATCCGTCACGCCGCGCGTGCCTCGGGACCGTCGATGACGCGAAGTTCTCGGCGTCGAGCCTGCTCTCCGGCAGGGAGGCATCTCCGTAGGCGGCGAGATACACCGTGGCGAGCGAGTCGAGCACCGTGGCGTCGAGCTGCTTGCGGGTCAGGGCGATCACGGTCGTCGTCATGTCTACCTCAACTCCTTTCGGAAGTGAATCCATCCCCGGCACTCAGATCGATCGGTGATCGACCCGTGGCATCCGGGGCCCACGTCGTTCGGGACGAACATGCGGACTGAGCCGTACCAGGGTCACGACGCGGAGCCGATGGGGTCGCCACGGCTCGAGGAGCTCGGCAAGTCCTTCGTCATCGATCCGACGGCCGATCAGTGCGGTGCCGACGTCCTTGGCGACGTGAAAGTCGCCGAATGGGACGGCATCGGCATCTCCCAGAGCGCGGGAACCGACCTCAGCAGCAGTCCAGACGCCTACGCCGGGAATGCTGCGCAGGCCGCGGTAGACCGCCGCATGGTCACGACCATGCGAAGGAATCAGGTTCTCGACCTGGCGACCAACACGGGCACAGGCCTGGGCCGTGCTGGCTCGCTGAGGATCGACACCCGCCCGGTGCCATTCCCAGGAAGGGATGGCCGCCCAGGTCTCGGCGTCCGGAAAGACCCGCATGTCGTCGGGTGCTGGCCCAGGAGCAGGATCGCCGAACCGTTGATGCAGACGGCGCCATGCCGCGAACGCGTCCAGTCCGACGACCTTCTGCTCGAGCACGGCGGCGATCAGCGCTTCGAGCACCAACCCCGTTCGAGGTACGCGAAGGCCCGGGAAGCGACGGTGTGCGTCAAGCAGCACCGGGTGCTCCGGACGGAATCCGGAAATGTCGTCCTCCGCCCCCACGAGGGATGGGAGTCCATCGAGCAGCTCGGCCGCACCGTCACCCCACGCTCGTGCCTCGACGACGGTGGGGGCGATCTGTCGCAACACGTAGGTCACGGGGCCACTGGACATACGGCTGGTGCGCCAGAGACAGTTGCCATCGCGGCGCGTCGTCGGATCGCCGGCGCCGCGGCGGAGATGAGCCAACGTCAACTGTATGTTGACGGGCTGATCCATGCGGAGCTCGCGTCTGGACGAGATCTCGGGTGCACCCACCATGCCGTCAGTGTGCCCGCCAGCGCCGACCGCTGTCATGCGATGTGCTGGCGGAAGGTCAGCAGCCGGTCGAGCAGCCGCTGCCACAGTGACGGGGGAGTGGACGCTGCATGCTCTCGGCGTAGCTGCGCGGCCATGGCTCGTTGATGGGTGACGCGCTCGGACCGTCGCGCGCTCCACGCCAGGATCTCGTCGTCGGCATCACGCAGGGGAGTGATGACGGGCGGTCCACCCTGAAGCTGCCGGCGCGCCTCGACGATCCGGGCGTTGAAGTCGTCGATGATCCGGCGTACGCCGTCGGGCGTGGACTCGCGGTCGAGAATGTCGTCCATCTCAGCGTGCTCGTTGCGCAGCGCCAGCGCTGGAGGGAGCACCGAGATCTGTTCGCGGGCGATGAGCTGCTTGAGCCACCAGTTGGGATCGTGAGGTGCGTCGATGTCTGGGATCGGCTTGCCGCTGCCCGGCAGATCGTCGAACTCGCCGCGACGGATCGCCTGCTGGACCTGCAGCTCGACCCATCGTGCCTGATTCCCCATCCGCTGATCGAGCGCTTCGGCCGCGTTGTCTCGGTCGATCTGATCGTCATCCGGAGCGGCTTCAGCTTGGAGCCGGTGCCGGTATTCGTGCTGCTTGCGGTCCCGAGCGCTCATCATGATCACTCCTTCGGGTCTGCTCCGAGGCTAACCGGCGCGTCGCAGCAGCACGACCCCGTCGAGCAGGTCGGTCATCTCGCCACGCTGCATCGCAGTCCGTTCTCGTGTCTCCGCCGTCACGACGTGCCAGTCGCCCGGCGAGAACAGCCCGACGATCTCATCGGTGGTGAACAGTCGTTCCGGGTGATTGGCCCCAGCGTGGCCTGCGGGGTAGTGGCCGACGACCAGCAGGTGCCCGCCTGGAGCAACGGCTGCACCGAGCGAACGCATCGCCTGGCTGCGTGGCGGATCTTCGAGCTGGAAGAACTGCGCCGAGACCAGGTCGTAGGTGTGTGGCGCAGGGGGAGTGGTGACCACATCGAGGTGGTGGAACGCGATGTCGTGACCGAGTGACGTTGAGTGCGCTCGGGCCCGCTCCAGGGCCACGTCGGAGACGTCGACCGCGGTCACGTCCCACCCGTGCTGCGCCAGCCACATGGCGTCGGCCCCTTCACCACATCCGACATCGAGCGCTGAGCCAGGAGCGAGGCGGGTCGCCTCGGCCACCAGCTGCGCGTTGGGTTCACCGCTCCAGATCGCCGACTGCTCGCGATAGAACCCGTCCCAGTCGGCGCTGCTGGTCATGTTGCTGGTCATCGGACGCTGGTCCAGTTCGACCGCGGTGCTTTGCACGTCAAGGTCATCGCAGAAACGTTATCGGAGCTCATCGAGCTCGGCCAGCGCAGCGGCTGGAGAGGCGCTCCGTAGACTCCAAAGTGGACTGCCTCTGCACGTCCTTCATTACTTAAGTTGACATAATGTACATTATCGGACAACAACATTCGAGTGAGGACGCCGCCGATCCGGGTGATTGGCGGCAGTAACTGGCAGACCGCCCCAGTCGTACGCCGTGGGCATACGTCAGGGGCGGTCAGCCATCCTGCGGGACTAGGCCTGCTGGCCGAGGCCGAACTGGACCGATCCGTCGGGGTCGACCTGGGCGTCAAGCACCTTGTCGTCCAGCAGCTCGGCGGCAGCCTGATCCAGGAACACGCGTGCGCCATCGGCGTCCACGACCTTGTCGCCTGGTTCAGGTGACTCGACCGGAGCCAGGCTGAGACCGGCCTCCTCGCCGGAGCCGGCTTCGCTGATGCGGAGTCCGGCCTGTTCGGGATCTGCAATGCCTTCGCTGATCTTCTTCACGATGTCGGCTGCATTGTCGGTCAGGGTGAGCATGGTTGTTCTCCTGTCGTCAGTGACTTGGCCAACCATCCACATTGCCAGAACTGCTCGCTAAATCAAGTCAGGTGAGTTGCAGGCGCTCGAGTCGTGCGTAAACCCGTCGCGTTCCCTCGCAATGGGTCAACAACCCTGGCCCGTCAGAGGAGGCCCAGGGGCGGCAGGATTGGGAATGACCCACCCCGGGCCATTATCGTGGGTGCATGACTGAATCGGTGGTGGCGATCCGTCACGTTGCTCCCCCCGTCGTCCGCAGCCTCGACCTGACCGCCAAGGCGTTCTTGATCGTGCTCCTCGTGACCGCGCTGCTGTTCCCGGATCTGGGCAACATGCGGGAGAAGGCAGCCGGGCTCCGAGCGGTCACCTATCCCCTGCTGGCATTCACGATCCCGGTGCTGTGGTTCACGTTCTGGCGCGATCGTGCCTCGTTCCCGTGGGTGGCAGACCTGCTGGTGACGGTCACCTGCTTCACCGACACCCTGGGCAACCGGATGAATTTGTACGACACCATCTCGTGGTTCGACGACTGGATGCACTTCATGAACACAGGTCTGCTCGCGGCCGGCGTCGTGCTGCTGACCCTTCACCGCAGCGCGACCTTGGCCGCGACGGTCGAGCGCGCTCTGTCCTTCGGCGTGACGGCTGCCGTCAGCTGGGAGATCGCCGAGTACTTTGCCTTCATCAGCAAGTCTTCGGAGCGGCGTGGGGCCTACACCGACACGCTGGGAGATCTCGCACTTGGCTCGCTCGGCACGATCACGGCGGCTGTCGTCGTGCACGGCTTGTGGCAGCGGGGTCGGCTCGCCACGGCGGCGCCACAGATGGAACGCGGCGCCATCATGGCTGCTTCTACCTAGCGATACATTCGGGGCTCTCATCCGCTGGTGAGTGCGCCGCGTATTCCCTCGGCCATCCGCTGCATGAGACCGCGCGCCTGGCCCTCAACGGCCGGGTCCAGGAAGTAGTGGTCCCGACCGGGCACGACGATGTGCTCCACCAGCAGTCCCGCGCGATCGAGCGCACGCGCGTACGCGTCACCCTCGGTCCGCAGGGAGTCGTGCTCAGCGGTGATGACCAACGCCGGAGCGACGCCAGCCACGCTCTCCGCCAGCAGTGGTGAGGCATACGGCTCGGTCCGGCGGGACGCATCCTTGAAGTAGGTCGAGCGCACGAGCTTGAGCAGACCCGGTCCGATCATCGGATTCGTGGAGGTCGAAGGCTTCGCGGCGGCATCGCCAGCGACGTCCAGCGACGGCACGCCCAGCAGCTGGAGCCGCGGCGCTGGGCCTCCGCGATCGCGGGTCTGCAGGCACGCAGACGCCGCAAGGTTCGCCCCGGCGCTGAATCCGCCGATCGCGAGGTTCTGAGCGTCGATCCCCCAGTCGTGCCCGTGCTCGGCCAGCCACTCGAGCACATCGTGCGCCTGCTCCTGGGCGACCGGGTACCGGGCCTGGGGCGCCACGTCGTAGTCGACGTTGATCACCGCAACCCCCGCCTCGGCGACCACGAAGCGACAGAAGAAGTCGTCCATGCGGGGAAATCGCATGATGAACGCACCACCATGCAGGTGGACGTAGGCCGGTACCGGGCCGGGTCCTGGTCCGGGCGGAAGGTAGAGGTCGACCGCGACCTTTCCGTGTCGAGTGGGTACCCGCCGTGACACAGGTCTGGGCAGGTCCTGCCCGGCGTACTGCAGGTCGTTTCCGTGCCGAACGGTCAGTCGTGCCGTCAGCTGCATCATCATGGCGGTGGTGTCCGCTCCCAGTCCCATGCGGGTGATTCGACGCCGGTTGCGTTGGAGGTGGGTACGAATGGTCGATTGCGACTCGCAAGCTCTGCCATTTCGCCTAATGAGTGATGGTTCGAGCGCACCTCCCCCGTTCGACGACCGAATTCACGTGGCGATTGAGATATCTCATAACTGAGATATGATGAACTCATGACCGTCCGCGACGATTACCTTTCCCGCATCGGGGCACTCATCCGTGACGCTCGTCAGCACAGTGGCCTGACCCAGGCCGAGCTGGCGAGCGAACTCAAGACGAGCCAGAGTGCCGTCAACCGGATCGAGAAGGGGCAGCAGAACTTGACGCTCGACATGCTGGCCCGCATCGGGAGCGCGCTCGACTCCGAACTGGTCACGGTCGGCACCTCAGGCCCGAGCCATCTGCGAGTCGTCGGCGGCACCAAGCTCTCCGGCGCGATCGACGTGAAGTCGAGCAAGAACGCCGGTGTCGCACTGCTGTGTGCGTCTCTCCTCAACGCCGGCACCACGGTGCTTCGCAAGGTCGCCCGCATCGAGGAGGTCAACCGCCTCCTCGAGGTGCTGACCTCGATCGGCGTCAAAGCTACCTGGCTCAACGAGGAAAACGACCTCGAGCTCGTCGTCCCGGCTGAGCTCGACCTGGCCGCGATGGATGCCGATGCAGCGCGCCGAACCCGCAGCATCATCATGTTCCTCGGCCCCCTCATGCACCGCTACGACGATTTCGAACTTCCGTACGCAGGTGGCTGCGATCTCGGCACACGTACCGTCGAGCCGCACATGACCGCATTGCGCCCGTTCGGCCTCAAGGTCGTTGCCACCGAGGGCAGCTATCACGCCACCACGTCGGTCGGGGTGGGTCCGGAACGCCCGATCGTCCTGACTGAGCGGGGCGACACCGTGACGGAGAACGCTCTGCTCGCTGCCGCGCGGGTGGACGGCGTGACCGTGATCCGCAACGCCAGCCCGAACTACATGGTCCAGGACCTGTGCTTCTTCCTGCTCAAGCTCGGCGTCGGCGTCGAGGGCATCGGCACCACCACGCTCCGGGTCACCGGCGCCCCGGTCATCAATTGCGACGTCGAGTATGCGCCCAGCGAAGACCCCATCGAGGCGATGAGCCTGATTGCCGCAGCGATCGTCACCAAGTCGAGCATCACGGTCTGCCGCGTACCGATCGAGTTCATGGAGATCGAGCTGGCGCTGCTGGAGGAGATGGGCTTCACCTACGACCGCACCGAGGAATATTTCGCCGAGAACGGCCAGACCCGGCTCGTCGACATCACGACACACCCCTCGGCACTCCACGCCCCGATCGACAAGATTCATCCCATGCCGTTCCCGGGCCTCAACATCGACAACCTGCCGTTCTTCGCGGTCATCGCGGCGACGGCCGAGGGTCAGACGATGCTGCACGACTGGGTGTACGAGAACCGTGCGATCTACCTGACCGAGCTGAACAAGCTCGGCGCCCAGGTCAAGCTGCTCGACCCGCATCGTGTGCTGATCGAAGGGCCGACCCACTGGAGCGGTACCGAGCTGGTGTGCCCGCCGGCACTTCGTCCAGCGGTCGTCATCCTGCTCGCCATGCTCGCGGCCAAGGGCACCTCGGTGCTGCGCAGCGTCTACGTCATCAACCGTGGGTATGAGGATCTGGCCGAGCGTCTCAACGCCCTCGGCGCGCAGATCGAGACCTTCCGCGACATCTGATCTGACCCAAGCCATGGGTAGGGTGCGGTTGTGGCTGCACTCGACGGCGTGGGACACGCGTTCCTGGATGATTCACTCCCGTTGGCGTTCGCTCACCGCGGCGGCTCGGGGACGGCCGGCAACGTCGGCATCGAGAACTCGCTAGCGGCCTTCGCGCACGCCTACGCTCTGGGCTACCGCTACTTCGAGACCGATGTCCGAGTATCGTCCGACGGCGTCGTGTATGCGATTCATGACGAGTACCTGGAGCGGCTGACCGGTTCCCCCGATGCGGTTGCCGCCTCGACTGCCGAGTCGCTGGATCTGCAGCGTCTGGACCAGCGCGAACCGTTCGTACGACTCGGCGCCCTGTTCGACGCCTTTCCGGGCGCACGGCTGAACATCGACATCAAGTGCGACGACGCCCTCGATCCGACCTGTCGGGTCGTGCAGAGCCATGACGCCGTGGCCCGAACACTCCTCGCCTCGTTCTCCCACCGCCGACTGCGGAGGGTGCGGCACCGCCTTCCGGGGGTGGCGACCTCGGCTTCAAGCCTCGAGGCGACCCTGATCAAGCTGCTCCCGGGCTTCCTGCTCCGCCTGCGCCGAGGAGCGGGGCCGGTGTGCGTGCAGGTCCCCGCGGTGCATGGTCGCGTTCGCGTCGTCACACGACGATTCGTCCGCAAGATCCACCGGCTCGGCCTGCAGGTCCACGTCTGGACGATCGATGACGCCGACGAGATGCACGAGCTCCTCGACCTCGGGGTCGACGGCATCATCACGGACCGCACGGACCTGCTCAAGGACGTGCTGGTGAGTCGCGGAACCTGGAAGGAACCGGCATGAAGGTCAAGGCCAACCCAGAGCAACGAGCCTGGTTCTTCTACGACTGGGCCAACTCGGCCTACATCACCACCATCGGCACGGTTCTCTACGCGCCGTACCTGACCAGCGTCGCCGAGCGAGCAGCCTGCGGATTCGTCGGCGACGAGGACCGGAAGTGCACCGAGAACCTCTCGGTGCTGGGGTTGTCGGTCTCTGCGGGTTCGCTGGTGTTCTACGTCGTGACGCTGGCGACGGTCATCTCGGCATTCGTGCTGCCGATCGTCGGCGCAATCGCGGACCGGGTCGAGTCCAAGAAGACCCTGATGGCGCGGCTGGCCTGGTGCGGTGCGGCTGTTGCTGCGCTGATGTTCTTCGTGACTGGCTCCAACTGGCAGCTCGGTGCGGGCCTGCTGATCGTCGCGAACCTGTTCTACGCCTCCTCGATCGTGGTGTACGACGCGATCCTGGTCGACGTGGCCGCACCCGACGAACGCGACCGCGTATCTTCTCGCGGATGGGCGCTGGGCTACCTCGGCGGAGGCCTGCTGCTGGGGATCAACCTCGCGCTGGTCACGATCCTGCCGTTCGGGCTGTCGACCGAGATGGCCGTCCGACTCAGCCTGCTCTCGGCGGCGATCTGGTGGGCCTACTTCACCCTCATTCCCTACCGCGGGATCAAGGACCGAGCGCCGCGCGGTGTCGTGCCCGTCGAGGGCTCGACGCTGATGCAGCGCAGCTTCGGCCAGCTCTTCCGCACGCTCCGGGAGCTGCGCAACTATCCCCAGACCCTGCTGTTCCTGGTCGCCTACCTGTTCTACAACGACGGCATCCAGACCGTGATCTACTCCGCATCGGTGTATGGCGACAAGCAGCTCGGGTTCGGCACCAGCACCCTGATCGCCACGATCCTGATCGTGCAGTTCGTCGGCGTCGCGGGTGCCCTGGTGTTCGGCCGGGTAGCAGCGCTGATCGGCAGCCATCGCACGATCCTTTACGGGCTGGGGGTCTGGATCTTGGTTGTCTGCTTCGGTTACGTCCTGCCGGAGAAGCAGATCCTGCCGTTCCTGGTGCTCGCGGTGGCCATCGGTCTGGTGCTGGGCGGTACGCAGGCGCTCTCGCGCGCGTTCTTCTCCCAGCTCATCCCCCGCGGCCGCGAGGCGGAGTACTTCAGCCTCTACCAGGCGTGCGAGCGTGGGACGAGCTGGCTGGGAACACTGGTCTTCGGAATCGTCCACCAGCTGACCGATTCGTACCGCCCGGCGATTCTCGCGCTGATCGTCTTCTTCGTCGTCGGGGGAAGTCTGCTGTGGAAGCTGGACGCCCGACAGGGCATCATCGAGGCGGGCAACGAAGCGCCGGCGATCGTCTGAGCGAGATCACGGATATCAGGGTGCGTTCAGGGGAATCTCATACGCATCGCCTACGTTGTCATAGGTAAGAAACGAGAGGGGACGCACATGGCTGAACGTGCATTGCGAGGTGCTCGACTCGGAACACAGAGCTTCGAGGACGAGCGCGGCGTGGAAATGGCTCCCCGTCAGCAGGTCGAGTACGTCTGCCCTGATGGGCACACGTTCTCGGTGACGATGGCGGACGAGGCGGAGATCCCGTTCGAGTGGGAAGACCCCAAGACCGGGCAGATCGGTCACCTGGCTCACGGAGTCCGGCCCGAGGGCAAGGCCGAGAAGCCCATCCGTACGCACTGGGACATGCTGCTGGAGCGCAGGTCCGAGGCAGAGCTCGAGGAGATTCTCACCGAGCGTCTGGAGCTCCTGCGGGGCGGAGAAATCGGTCCGCCCCACCTTCACCGTCCCGCCAAGAAGCGGCCGGCGAAAAAGGCAGCACCAAAAAAGACCGCCTGAGGCTCACGCAGCTGATGGTGAGATGACAGGACCCCGGCTCACGCCGGGGTCCTTTTGTCACTCACGTTGGTCATGGTTCATCGAGCTGGTGCCTCGGGGCGCATCCATCGCGGAACCATTCGGGCCAGTCCCCACACGGTGACGCGCCACAGGGCCTCGCGCACGATGGCCGCGCTCATCTTGGACTCACCGCGCTCCCGCTCCACGAACGTGATCGGCACCTCGACGATCGTCATTCCTGCGTCGAGCACACGACGAGTCATGTCGATCTGGAAGCAGTAGCCCTGGGAGGCGATCTCGTCGAGCGGCAGGCGTTCGAGGGTGGCTCGCCGGAAAGCCCGAAAGCCCCCGGTCGCGTCCCGGATCGGGATACCGAGCATCACGCGGGCGTAGAACGTGCCGCCGCGGGAGATCACCTGGCGATACCAAGGCCAGTTGACGACTCCGCCCCCCGGTACCCAGCGCGAGCCGAGCACCAGGTCAGCCCCAGTGGCGCTGGCGTCGAGCAGCCGTCCAAGATCCTGCGCGCGGTGCGAGCCGTCGGCGTCCATCTCCACCAGGACGTCGTAGCTGCGCTCGATGCCCCACTCGAATCCGGCCCGATAGGCCGAGCCCAGCCCTTGCTTGCTGTCGCGGTGCATCACGTGGACCTGCGAGTTGGCTGCGGACAGCGCTTCGGCGATGTCACCGGTGCCGTCTGGCGAACCGTCGTCAGCGACGAGGACATCCACCTCGGGCTGGTGCAGGTGCACCTGCTCGATGATCAGAGCGAGATTCTCCGCCTCGTTGTAGGTCGGGATGACGACCAGCGTGCGCATGGCTCAGCCGTCCCTTCGTCGCGTGCCGAGGCCCCATCCTCCCAGACCGAGGATCACCATGGCGTATTCCAGTGGAGCGCCGATCGCGAGCGCCGGTGTCGACCCCGAGGCCAGCGTGACCTGCGCGCTGACCGTCGCGGGTTGATGCAACGGCGCTCGTTCGACACTGCGACCGCTCGGGTCGACCACGCCACTGATCCCGTTCGTCGACGGGACCACGACCCATCGACCGGTCTCGATGGCCCGGAGCCGGGAGATGTCCCACTGCTGCTCGGGCTGCGAGGTGCCGGTGAAGGCCGCGTTGCTGGTCTGCACCACGATCATCTGCGCGCCACCGTCGACCGCCCGACGGGTCACGTCGTCGTAGGCAATGTCGTAGCAGATCGTGTCCCCGATCCGCGTGTTTCCGATGAGCAGGGCACCCGGCTCCTTGCCGGCGAGCATGTCGCGAGGAATGTCGCGGGCCAGTCGGTCCACGATGATCGAGGCCTCGTCACGGAAGGGAACGTATTCCCCGAACGGGACCGGCTTGAGCTTGACGTACCGCTCCCCCGGACCGTTGGCGGTCCACACCACTCCGGCGTTGTAGGCCGTGCTGGTGGTCGGTCCGTCGAAGATGCCGCCGACGAGGATCGGGGCGCCGATACGCGCGGACAACGCCTCGATGCGCTGCCTGACCGGGGCGTCGAAGGAAGGATCGGTGTCGGTCGCGTTCTCCGGCCACAAGACCATGTCGGGCCGTGGGACCTCGCCGGCGTCCACGCGGTCGGCAAGACGCTCCGTCTCGGCGGCATGGAGCAGGAAGATCTCGCCGGGTGGCCAGGTCAGGAAAAGTCCGGGTACGTCACCCTGAACGAGTGCGATCTGCCTCGTGCCGTCCGCCCCGGCGATGCCGGTCGGCAGGCTCACACCCAGACCGGTCAGTGCCACGACCCCGGCGAGAGCCAACCCCCGCGACCGCCATGCCGACGAGGTGACCAGGATCATCAGCAGGCTCGCCACGAGGAACAGCACGGCACTCGTGCCCGGCATGGCCACCAGACGGGCGTAGCCGGACAATGGCGTGTCGATGGAGGTGTGCGCCAGCCGCCCCCACGGGAACCCGGTGAAGGGGAACCTGCCCCGTACCCACTCCCCCAGCACCCAGACACCGGCGCCCCACATTGGCCACCACCGCAACCGTGCCGATGCGCGCAGGGCCAACATGATCGGAACGAAGAACGCCGACTCGGCGAGCGTCAGTCCGATATAGGCACCGTGGCTGACGGCGTTCATCCACCAGATCAACGGACCCATGAACGACAGGCCGTAGAACAGTCCGGTCACGGCCACGGTCCGATTGCGGGCATCCCGCAGACCGTGCGCCAGCCAGATCAGCCCGGCGACGGCGACAACCATCGCGAAGGGCAGGCCGACCGGATCGAACGCCAGTGACGACAGGAGCCCCAGCGCTGCTGCAACGGGCCAGGCGACCCGGCCACCGATCCCGGACGTCACAGAACGCGGAGCTGGCGAGGGGTGTTGTTGAGCACCTCGAGCCCATCTTCGGTGCACACCGCGATGTCCTCGATGCGGGCGCCGAAGAGGCCGTCGAAGTAGATGCCGGGCTCGATCGAGAAGGCCATCCCGTCGCCGAGCACCAGTTCGTTGCCCTCGACGATGTAGGGCTCCTCGTGCGTCTCCTGACCGATCCCGTGGCCGGTTCGGTGGATGAACAGGTCGCCGAAGCCCGCCTCCGCGATCACTGCACGACCGACGGCGTCGACCGAGGCTGCGGTCACTCCGGGTCGCGCATGCTCTCGCTGAGCCTGCTGGGCGGCCTCCAGCACGGCGTACGCCTCGGCGTACTGCGGTGGGACCGTGCCGCCGGCGAGATAGTTGCGGGTCGAATCCGAACAGTAACCGGCCGAGGTGGTGCCACCGATGTCCACGACGACGGGATCACCTTCCTGGATGACCCGGTCGGACAGCTCGTGGTGCGGTGAAGCGCCGTTGGGGCCCGAGCCCACGATGACGAAGTCGACCGTCTCATGACCCTCGTCGATGATCGCTCGTGCGATGTCGGCCCCGACCTCCCGTTCGGTGCGGCCGTGGCGCAGCCACTCGCCCATGCGCGAATGGACCCGGTCGATCGCCAGGCCTGCGTCACGGAGCGCATCGATCTCGTCCGATTCCTTGCGAATCCTCAGCTCCTGGACCAGCTCGCCGCCGAGCACCTGCCGGGCCAGTGGGAGCGCCGAACGAAGGGCGAAAACCCGAGAGGCCCACATGTGGTCGTCGACGCCGACGGTCGCGGCGTCACCGACCAACGACGCCACCAGTGCGAATGGGTCGTCGACCTCGCCCCACGACTCGATCTGGACGTCCACGCCGGAGGCGATCGCGGCCGACCTTTCGAGTGCCGGGACGACCAGCGTCGGGTCACCTTCTGCCGGCAGAACCAGGCAGGTCAGCCGCTCCAGCGGGAGAGCAACGTATCCGGTCAGATAGCGGAGGTCAGCCCCCGGCGTGACGAGCAGGGCATCGATACCCCGCGAAGCGGCCAGCTTCTGTGCCTTGCGCCATCTGCTCACAGGACGACGATACCGGCGGACCACCAGCCGGCGCCGCAGGTGGGCATCGCCGTGAGCAGGTGACGGGTGACACCGAACCTGCGAGTCGATCGCCAACCTCAGCACCACCGAACTCGCTGACCCTGCTCGATCCGACGGTCTAGGCTCGGGCCATGGCATCTGGTCGTCTGCTCCTGCTGGATTCCGCGAGCCTGTACTTTCGCGCGTTCTTCGGCATCCCCGACACGCTCAAGGGGCCTGACGGCACTGTCGTCAACGCCGTGCGCGGGATGGTGGACTTCACCTCCACCCTGGCCACTCAATATCGTCCCGAGGCGATCGTCGCTTGCTGGGACGATGACTGGCGGCCGCAGTGGCGTGTCGACCTGATCCCCTCGTACAAGACGCAACGGCTCGACGACGCCGGTGCCGAGGCGGACACGACCGGTGGCCTGCTGGGCCCCCAGGTGCCGTTGATTGCGGAGGCCATGAAGCTGCTGGGCATTCCGGTCGTGGGCGCTGCCGGCGCCGAAGCGGACGACATCATCGGGACCTTCGCATCCACGTGGGACGGGCCGGTCGACATCGTCACGGGTGACCGGGACCTGTTCCAGCTCGTCGACGACGACCGCGATGTGCGGGTGCTCTACGTCGCCCGCGGTGTGTCGAATCACGACGTCGTCGACAATGCGTGGATTCGCGCCAAGTACGACATCGACGCGGCGAGCTACGTCGATTTTGCCGTCATGCGCGGCGATGCCTCGGATGGGCTTCCGGGCGTGGCCGGCATTGGTGACAAGACCGCGGCCGTGCTGCTGGCCGAGTTCGGTGACATCGACGGGATCCTGCTGGCAGCCGCCGACGCGTCGTCCTCGATCAAACCGCGGGTCCGCCAGTCGTTGCTTGACTCGACCGACTACATCGCAGCTGCCCGCACCGTGGTGGCGGTCAAGCGGGACGCCTGCGATATCACTGTGGACACGGGACCGGTCCAGGTGCAGGCCTTTCGCACATTCGGGCAGGCCTGGGGGCTCGGTGGTGCCGTCGACCGCGCGTTGACCGCCCTCCAGCCCGGCTGATCTCCGTCAGCTCGCGATACTCGTGTAGGCGACGACGCCTCGGCGGAGCTGGTCAAGCGCTTCGCGGGCTGTGTCGCGCAGTGGGCCGGCTCCGGCCGCGTCCGCAACCTGCGCGACGACATCGATGAGCTGCTTCATGGCTCGGACGAAATCGCCGGCAGCGAGCTCCATCTCTCCCAGCACGTCGTCCAGCGAAGCACCGTTGGTCCACTGCCAGACCGCCTGCGCGAAGCCGAAGTCGGGTTGATGCAAGAACTTGACCCGGTGCTCGCGCTCCAGCAGCTGCAGCTCGGTGCACAGCTCGGACATCGTGCCGGCGACCGCGCGGACCTGCTTGGTCGGCAACCGTGGCGCGGGCGCATCGTCGGCATTGCGTGACTCGAACGTCAGTCCACTCATCGCGGCCGCGAGCTCGGCAGCGTCGAGCCGGTCCCACACTCCCCCTCGTAGGCACTCGCTGACCACCAGGTCGAGCTCGCTGTACAGACGCTGCAACTTCTTGCCGTCAGGCGTCACCGTGTCGCCGTCGAGGTAGCCCAGCTCGTCGAGCACCTCGCAGACGCGGTCGAACTGGCGGGCGACGGTGTTGGTGCGCGACTCGATCCGGTTGCGTTGATTCTTGGTGTCGCGCTCGAGCTTGAGGTAGCGCTCGGCCCAGCGGGCATGCGACTCCCGATCCGGACAGCTGTGGCACGGGTGGTCGCGGAGTTTGGCCCGGATCGCCGCGATCCGCGGATCCTCGCTCGAGGCGTGGCTCCGCTGGGCCTTCTCCTGCTGGTACGCGACTCCGTCGGCTCGGCTGCGCAGCTGCGTGGCCAGGTCTCGGCGCGACTGTGGGTTGCGCGGGTTGAACGACTTGGGGATCCGCATCGTCGTGAGCGGGACGACAGGCGTGTTGAAATCGACCATCGCCAGCCGGCGCGCGTGCCGATTGGCGGTGAGGACCATTGGGCGTGGACCGTCGTTGTCGCTTGCTCGGCCAGGATCGAGCACGACGGCGATGCCGGACCAGCGGCCGACCGGCACGTCGATGACGTCTCCGGGTCGCAGCTTGACCAACGACTGCACGATGGCATCGCGGTCGGCGGCACGGCGGGCCTTCGAGCCGGTGGCTTCGATGTCGCTGAGCTCACGCCGCAGCGAGGCGTACTCCATGAAGTCGCCGCGATCACACTCGGCGGACTCGCGATAGCCGTCGAGGGCTTCCTCCGCCTTGCGGATCTGCCGGGACAGCCCGACGACCGCGCGATCGGCCTGGAACTGTGCGAACGACTGCTCGAGCAGTTCACGGGCGATCGTGCGACCGACCTGTCCAACGAGGTTGACCGCCATGTTGTACGAGGGCTGGAACGAGGAGTTGAGTGGGTACGTACGAGTGCTGGCGAGCCCTGCGACCTGCTTGGGGTCGAGTCCCGGCTGCCACAGCACGACGCCGTGGCCCTCGATGTCGATTCCGCGGCGGCCAGCCCGACCGGTCAGCTGGGTGTACTCACCCGGGGTGATGTTGGCGTGCGTCTCGCCATTCCACTTGGACAGCTTCTCGATGACGACCGAGCGCGCTGGCATGTTGATCCCGAGCGCCAGTGTCTCCGTCGCAAAGATGATCTTGACCAAACCGTCGCTGAACAGGACCTCGACGCATTCCTTGAAAGTCGGCAGCATGCCAGCATGGTGCGACGCGACACCCCGGACCAGAGCGTCACGGAACTCGTAGAAGCCGAGCACGTGCAGGTCTTCGTCGGGCAGGTGGGAGCAGGTCGCATCGACGACCGCGCCGATCTCGGTCTGCTCCTGTGGCGTCGTCAGGCTGATCCGGGCATCGAGGCACTGCTTGACCGCAGCAGCGCACCCGGCCCGACTGAACACGAAGCAGATCGCCGGCAGGAGGCCTTCGGCGTCGAGCCGCTCGACCAGCTCGACCCTGCTTGCCGTGTGGTGCCGGCTGCGCGGCCGCTTGCCGCCCTTGCCGGGTCGGCCCTTGTGCATGCGGGTGAACTGCCAGTCGTCGCGCGCGATGCGGGTCAGGGCCGGATTGACCTCCACCCCATCGTCATCAGGACTGGGAGCGAACAACGGGAACATCTTGCGGCCCACCAGGACGTGCTGGTGCAGCGGCACGGGTCGACGCTCCTCGACGATCGTGACGGTGTCGCCGCGCACCTCGGTCAGCCAGTCGCCGAACTCCTCCGCGTTCGAGACCGTCGCAGACAATGAGATGACGGACACCGACTCGGGGAGGTGGATGATGACCTCCTCCCAGACTGCGCCTCGCATGCGGTCGGCGAGATAGTGAACCTCATCCATCACGACGAAGCCGAGGGTGGTGAGGGTGCGCGACCCGGCGTAGAGCATGTTGCGCAGCACCTCGGTCGTCATCACCACGATCGGCGCCTCGCCGTTGATCGTGTTGTCGCCGGTCAACAGGCCGACATTCTCGGCGCCGTGGCGGGCGACCAGATCGGCGAACTTCTGGTTCGAGAGCGCCTTGATCGGAGTCGTGTAGAAGCACTTGCGGCCGGTCTCGAGCGCGAGATGCACCGCGAATTCCCCGACCAGGGTCTTGCCGGATCCGGTGGGTGCCGCGACCAGGACACCGTGACCATCCTCGACCGCTTTGCACGCCTCGACCTGAAAGCTGTCGAGAGCGAAGGTGTAGTGGCCGCGAAAGGCGGCGAGGTGCGGATAGGCCCTGCTGGTGCGCGACTGTGCGTACTTCTCAGCCGGGGAACTCATGGCGCAAGACTACGTGGGCGACGGTGAGTCACGGGTCACGCCACGGGCGGTGCGAACACGCGAAGTGCACCGGGTTGGACCGTTGCGGTGATCGGCAGCGGGCCCAGCCGCTCACCATCGCCGTACGCGACGATACCGGGGGACGACAGGGTCACCTCGCGCACTCGGTGACGTTCGAACTCGGCGAGCGACGTGTGTGTCCCCCGGTAGAGCTGCGGGAAGACACGCAGGAACCTGGCCTTGCTGACGGGATTGATGACCACGACATCCAGCAGTCCGTCGTCCAACGACGCGCCCTCGCAGATGCGGAGGCCGCCGCCGAACGAAGGCCCGTTGCCGACGGCCACCAGCATCGCCTCGCGCTGGATGGTGTCGCCATCGAGCGTCAGCGTGAACTCCAGCGGCTGAAAGCTGCTCAGCTCCTTGATGATCGCGATGTTGTAACGCATGTTGCCGCGTGGCCAGGTCATGGCATTGGCTCGCTCATTGACCTTGGAGTCGAAGCCCGAGGCGATGACGGTCGCGACGTACGCCTCACTCGTGCGCGCCAGATCGACCACCCGGACGTGGCCGGCGACGATCAGGTCGACGGCTGCGTCGGTGTCCTTGACCGGGATCCCCAGGGACCGCGCGGTGTCGTTGCCGGTGCCGGCTGGGATGAGCCCGAACACGAGATCGGTGTCGGCGACGTGGTCGAGCACGCTGTGCAGGGCTCCGTCGCCACCGACGACGACGACACCGTCCAGACCCGTGTCGATCGCCTGCTTGAGCTGGTCACGTGCTGCGGAGGCATTCTCACCCTGGATCGGTGTCGTGACGTGCCCAGCCTGACTGAGGCGCTCGGCGGCCTGCGCGGCGATGCTCTCGCCTCGACGCTTGCCGGATGTCGAGTTGATGACGAGCGCGTAGTGCATGTGAGAACTCTAGGGCCCGACTGCCCGAGGCGGGTCAGTCGTCCAACGAGGACAGCTCGTCGTCGGCCAGCTCACGGCGCCGGACCTTGCCGCGGCGACGGTCCGTCAGCTTGGCGATGAGCTCGGACACCAGGTAGAGAGCGACCATCGGGAGGGCTAGGAACAGCATCGTCAACGGGTCCGTGCTCGGAGTTGCGATCGCCGAGAAGACGAAGATGCCGATGATGGTCCACGGTCGGGCCCGGGCGAGCTGCGCCGCGCTGACGATGCCAAGCCGGTTGAGCATCACGACGACCAGCGGAATCTCGGCTGCGATGCCGAACACCAGCAAGGTGCGCAGGACGAAGTTGAGGTAGTCGCTGAGCGACGTCAGCGAGTCGATCGAGCTGGGAACGAAACCGATCAGGACCTCGATCCCCTTCGGAAGCACGAGGTAGCCGACGTAGATACCGGCGAGGAACAGCGGCACGCCGATGGCAGTGAGCAAGTACGCCCAGCGCTTCTCGTTGCGATGCAGGGCCGGGAGCACGAACTGCCAGATCTGATTGATCCACACCGGGCTGGCCAGGATCAGCCCGATGACCAGCGCGAGCTTGAGCCGAAAGCTGAACGCCGTGCCGACTCCACCGCTGATCACGATCTTGGCGTCGACATCCTTGTCGGTCAGCAGGTTCGTGATCCCGTTCTCGTACGGCTCCTTGAGCAGATTGAAGATCGGGTCGAAGAAGTACCAGCCAGCGATCGTGCCGACCAGGATGGCCAGCGTCGCTATCGTGAGTCGTCGTCTGAGTTCACGGAGATGGTCGATGAGCGGCATCGTGCCGCCCGGTTCCGGGGGCTTGCCGCGCCGAAGCGCCAAGCGTCAGCCCTGTTCTGGCTTCTTGTCCTGCTCCGTCGCCCTGACGGTCTCGAGCGAGGCGGGCTTGGCCTCGTCATCCTCGTCGTCGTGCAGGGCCTTGACCTCGGTCTTGAAGATGCGCAGCGCCTTGCCTGACCCGCGGGCGAGCTCAGGGAGCTTCTTGCCACCGAACAGGAGCAGGACGACTCCGAGGATGATCAAGATCTCGGTCGGGCCAATCTGGCGGAACATGGCTACTCCTAGGAAGACGATTCGGCTTCATCGTACGCTTCCAAGGCTAGGCGGGCGTCGTCAACCACCTGTGCGCGCAGCGTGTCCGGCTCGATGACCGACACGGATCCGGCGTTGCGCAGGACCAGACGACGCAGCCAGTCCCAATCCGCACCGAAAAGCTTGGCTCGCCAGGTGCCGTCTTCGCTCTGCTCAAGCAATTCCACCTGGTAGTACTCGGTCAGCCAGTGTGCGCGCGGGTGCAGGTCGACCAAGGCATACGGAGTCGCTTCCCCCACCGTGAAGATTCCGTCGGACATGTCGCGTTCGTTGACATCGTGGTCCTGCGCGTCGACATCGGTGAGCTGAGCATCGATGACCCGATCCAGACGGAAGAATCTCAGATCTTCGGCCTTGAGGCACCACGCCTCGAGGTACAACCGGCCCTGCTCGGTGAACAGCCTGCGCGGATCGACGGCCCGGTCGGACTGCTCGTCGCGGGAGACCGTTGCGTAGGTCAGCTGCAGCCGTTTGCCCTGCGCGAGTGCGTGCACGATCGTCGAGTGGATCGTCGGGTCGACCCGGTCCATCACGACGTCGACGGACGCCGAGACGGTGTCGCCGACGGCGCTCTCGAGCTTGGCCAGCGCACTGTCCACCACCGTGAGCTCGGAACCGCTCGCCGAAGCACGCAGGGTGCGCAGGGCCACGATGAGCGCGACGCCCTCGCGGGTGCTGATCCGCAGCGGTCGGGTCATGAACTCCGCGTCCCGGATGTGAACGATGCCGTCGACCTCGAGCGCAGTCAGGTCGAAGTCGATGAGCTCGCCAGCGTACTCTCCCGTACCGGTGTACATCAGCAGCCGAAGGTCGTCTCGGATGACCTTGGGTGTCACGCCGAACTCGGCTGCGACCTCGTTGACCGGGACACCATCGTTGCCCTGCAGGTACGGCACGAGCGCGAGCATCCGGATGACCTGCTGTCTGGAGCGGCTCACGCGGGTGCCTCCAGGGTGCCGCGCAGCGCAGCCTGCAGGCGGCCCACGACAGCTGAGCGCACCGCGGGCGGGGACACGACGACCACGTCGGGACCGTACGAAGCGACCTCGGAGGCCAGCTCCCAGCTGGAGGAGTAGCGGATCTCGACCTCGTCGACGTCACCGCCGATCGGAGTGACCTTCTCGGCAAGGCGCCGCAGAGACTGTCCCCGGCCCGTGCGGATGCGGAGGATGGCCGCCTCATCGGGCTCCGGAGGGAACAGCGCTCGCGCGATGTCCTTCATGTCGGTGCCCTCGGGGATCTCGTAGGACCCGGCTGCGCCCTGGCTCTCGACCTCGCCGATCACGCGCGATAGGCGGAAGATGCGCGGCTCGCCGCGGTCGAGGTCGAGTCCGCCGACGTACCAGCGGTCTCGCCAGGAGATGATCCCCCACGGCTGCAGGTGTCGGCGCATGGCCTCACGGTTCGGCCGCGCGTAGACAAACATGATCGGGACACGTCGGGTGACGGCATCCCACATGGCGTCAAACGAGGGCTCGTCGGTGGACAGCTTGGGTTCGGCCATGCGCAGGACACTGGTGTCGACGTCGACCCCGATCGACTTGAGCTTGACCAACGCCGTCGTCGAGTCACTTGCCAGGCCTGCGTGCTCCCACACCTGGGTAGCGAGGCCGATCACGGCTGCCTCCTCGCGGGTCAGCTCGAGATCGGGCAGCTCAGCCTCGTCACGCCGGATGCGGTATCCCGGCTCGTCGTTGAAGTACTTGTCGATCGAGCCCATCTCGACGGTGATGCCGAGCTCGCGCAGCTCCTCCTTGTCGCGCTCGAACTTGCGGTCGAACGCCTGCGGTGTCGAGTCGCGGTAGTCAGCGATCGACTCGCGGATCTGATCCTTCGTGAGGTACTGGCGACTGACCAGCAACGCGAAGATGAGGTTCATCAACCTCTCGGTCTTGCGTTCGGCCATGTCAGGAGGATGTCAGGAAGCGTCGAGCAAGTCGATGGCAAAGATCAGCGTGTCGTTCTTGCCGATCTTGCTGCCGTCCGGCGGGGAGTCGCCGTAGGCCTTGTCGCCGGGGCAGACCAGGACGACCCGGCTGCCGAGCTTCTGACCGACCAGCTGGTCGTCCCAGCACTTGATGAGCTGGCCCGCGCCGACCTGGAACGAGCGGGAGGAGCTGGACCATGACTCGTCGAAGATCGCGCCGTCGGGGTAGACCTGGCCGATGTACTGGGCGGTCAGAGTCTGACCGTCAGTGATCTTCGCACCATCGCCCTGGATCACGACGTGTGAACTTTCCTTGGTGATCTTCTTTGCGGTCTTGCTGGTCTTGGTGAACTTCGTCGGATGCTTGTCACCGTCCAGGACCAGCTTCGGCACGTCGGCCGGGAGCTTCTTGGCCGTGCCGGTCACCTCGGTGGGGACCTTCGCCACGATGTCGAACAGGAACACCATCGTGTCGTTCTTCTTGATGTCCAGCTGCGCCTGGTCCTGGCCGAAGCCATCCTTGGGTGAGATCGCGACGAGCACCCGGCTGCCGATCTTCTTGCCCTCGAGGCCTGTCACGAAGCCCGGAAGAACGGCGTTCTTGTCCAGGGTCAGCGTCAGCGGCTTCTGGCTCTTGAACGAGCTGTCGAACTGCTTGCCGGTGCGGCCGTTGACGGCAACGTAGTTGACCTTGACCGCATCGCCGCTGGCCAGCTTGGCACCGCCACCGGACTTCAGGACCTTGCTCTCGGTCTTGCTCGTGGTGAAGCCCTTCGAGACCGTGACCTTGGGGCTCTTGGCTGAACTCACCTTGATGGCGTCGAGACCGCCATCGCCTGAGTCACTGCCACCGCATCCTGCAAGGATGAGGCTGGAGGCAGCAACGGCTGCAAGGAGAATTCGACGCACGGGAACGACCTTCGCGGATGGGGAGACAGATCGTCGATCATCCTAACGACAGCCGACAAGGCCGCCCGCATCACATCCCGTCGATCAGCCTCTGGACCCGCTCGTCGTGCGACCTGAACGGGTCCTTGCACAGCACCGTGCGCTGCGCCTGATCGTTGAGCTTGAGGTGCACCCAGTCGACGGTGAAGTCCCGGCGGCGTTCCTGTGCCCGCTTGATGAAGTCACCGCGCAGGCGGGCACGTGTGGTCTGGGGTGGGATCGACTTCGCCGCGAAGACGTCGAGATCGTTCGTGACGCGGGCGACGGCGCCCTTGTTCTCCAACAGGTAGAACAGGCCTCGATCACGCCGGATGTCGTGATAGGCCAGATCGAGCTGGGCGATGCGGGGATCGGCCCAGGTGAGGCCGTGGACTGTGCGGTAGCGGTCCAGCAGCTTGTACTTGATGACCCAGTCGACCTCGCGCTCGACGAGGGACAGGTCTTCGGACTCCACAGCCTTCAGTGTCCGCTCCCACAGGTCGAGCACACGGTTGATCGTGGGCGTGTGCAAGCCGTGCTTGTCGACGAACTCAGCGGCCTTGCTGAAGTACTCAGCCTGGATCTCCAAGGCAGACAGTTCGCGACCGTTCGCGAGCTGAACCTTCCGTCGCCCGGTCATGTCGTGCGCGATCTCACGGATCGCGCGGATCGGGTTGTCGAGCGTCATGTCGCGCATCGTCACGCCGCCCTCGATCATGCGGAGGACCAGATCTGTCGTCGCGACCTTCAGCAGGGTCGTGGTCTCGCTCATGTTCGAGTCGCCCACAATGACGTGCAGGCGGCGGAACCGCTCGGCGTCGGCGTGCGGCTCGTCGCGGGTGTTGATGATCGGACGGGACCGGGTCGTGGCACTGGAGACGCCCTCCCAGATGTGCTCCGCGCGCTGGCTGACCGAGAAGATCGTGCCGCGTGGGGTCTGCTGGATCTTGCCGGCTCCGCAGATGATCTGACGCGACACCAGGAATGGGATCAGCACGTCTGCCAGTCGGCTGAACTCTCCCTGGCGGCTCACCAGGTAGTTCTCGTGGCAGCCGTAGGAGTTGCCGGCCGAGTCGGTGTTGTTCTTGAACAGGTAGATGTCTCCCTCGACGCCGTCGTCGCCGAGCCGCTTCTGCGCGTCGATCATCAGGCCCTCGAGGATCCGCTCCCCCGCGCGGTCATGCGTGACCAGGTCGACGAGGTCGTCGCACTCGGGTGTGGCGTACTCGGGGTGGCTGCCGACGTCGAGATAGAGGCGGGCACCGTTGCGCAGGAACACGTTGCTGCTGCGGCCCCAGGAGACGACACGACGAAAGAGGTAGCGCGCCACCTCGTCGGGCGACAGGCGACGCTGACCCTTGAACGAGCACGTGACGCCGTACTCGTTCTCGATACCGAAGATCCGCCG
>NZ_JBAVDI010000059.1:0-1606 GCF_049587115.1 Aeromicrobium sp. | reverse complement strand
ATGCCGTACTCGAAGAAGCAGGCGTTGACGAAGTTCCACAGCGGCTGCGCGAGGTAAAAGGGCATCCAGCGCTGGTCGTCGTCGACGCGCATGATGCCGTAGCCGAGGTCGTTGTCCTTGCCGACGACATTGGTGTAGGTGTGGTGCAGCTCGTTGTGGCCGTGCTTCCACTGGTCGGCTGGGCTGGCGTTGTCCCACTCCCACGTCGTCGAGTGGATCTTCGGGTCGCGCATCCAGTCCCACTGGCCATGCATGACGTTGTGCCCGATCTCCATGTTCTCCAAGATCTTGGCGATGCTCAGTCCGGTGGTTCCGACCAACCAGAACGGCGGGAAGACCGAGAACAGCAGCAGCGCTCGGCTGCCCGCCTCGAGTCCGCGCTGGCCGGCAATGACCTTGCGGATGTAGGCGGCGTCATCGGCCCCGCGGCTCTCGATGACCGCTTGACGGATCGCGTCGAGCTCACGGCCGAGCGTCTTGATGTCCTCGGCGCTGAGGTGCGCGGTGGGGTCGACGGTCTTCTGCTGGATCGTGGTCATGACTTGTCTCCTAGGTGGCAGGCGCCAGCAGCGGCGCTGATGCAGGTCTGGATGGGGACTCCGCCGTCGGCGGACGAAATGGGGTCGACGCTCGTGATGGCGCCGTTGCGCAGGTCGCGAACCGAGCCTTCCTTCAGCGGCAGGACACAGCCGAAGCACACGCCCATGCGACAGCCGCTCGGCATGAGCTGGCCGCCAGCCTCGCCGACGTCGAGAATCGGGGTGGCGCCGTCGGCGACGAGTTCCGTGCCATCGTCGAAGGTCACGGTGCCGCCATCGCCCGCTTCCACGAAGCCAGCGCGAAACTGCTCGGTGAAGAGCCGAAGGCCAGCCGACTCGTGGTGGGCGGTCAAGGCGTCGAGCAGACCGCCCGGTCCGCACGCATACGTCGTGCGCTCGGCCAGGTCAGGGACGAGGTGCGCGAGATCGTCGATGTTGAGCACACCGTGCTGGTCGTCGTACCGCGGCACCAAGGTGATCGCGCCGTGGTTGGCAAGCTCGCGCAGGTTGTCCAGGAAGATCGAGTCGGGCTCCGTCGGTGCGACATGCACGACGACGATGTCGAGGTGTTTGCTGCGGGGCAGATCGACGACGCCGGCATCGGAGACGGGAAACAGGTTGCGGAGCATCCCGATCACCGGGGTGACGCCGGAGCCCGCGGTGACGAACAGCAGGCGCGAGTCGGTCGGGTCGAGGACGAAGTCGCCGGTCGCCTGCTCGAGGTGCACCAGCGTGCGCGGCTTCGCCTGGTGCACCAGGTGGTTGCTGACCTTGCCGCCGGGCACGGCCTTGACGGTGATCGAGATGAGGCCGTCTGCCCGGGGCCCGTGGGTCAGCGAGTAGGCGCGCCACTCGCGGACACCGTCGACGTCGATGCCGACCCGGACGTACTGGCCGGGCACGTGTCCGGCCCAGTCAGCGCCGGGTTTCAGGATGATGGTGGCAGCGTCCCGCGTCTCGGGCTGGACGGCGACAATCCGCGCTCGCAGGTCGGTCCCGGACCGGAGCGGCGCAGCCAGATCGAGGTAGTCCGCAGGCAGGAGGGGCGTGGTGGCCGCCTCGGCCAG
>NZ_JBAVDI010000058.1:0-30293 GCF_049587115.1 Aeromicrobium sp. | reverse complement strand
ATCATGGCCGGACCCCGGATCCACAAGGTCGGCGACCGGATTAAGGTCATCGTTGCGCAGATGCTCGAGCGGCGGGTCAAGGATCCGCGGTTGGGTTTCGTGACGATCACGGACGTACGCATGACCGGTGACGGCCAGCAGGCATCGGTGTTCTACACCGTCATGGGAGACCAGACAGCGCGGGCCGAGACTGCTGCCGCGCTGCGCAGCGCGACCGGTCTGATCCGCTCCGAGGTCGGCAAGCAGCTCGGGACCCGGATCACTCCGTCGATCGAGTTCTTTCTTGACGCGGTGCCCGAGACGGCCAAGGAGATCGAGGACCTGCTGGCCAAGGTCAAGGCTTCCGACGAGGAGGTCGCGACCCGCTCAGCCGGCGCGACCTATGCCGGTGACGCTGATCCCTACAAGAAGAAGGCAGACGACGACGACGAGGCCGATGACTGACCCGGCGGCCACTCCGGGCGAGCACGCCGACCGGGACAGGCCCAGGGACGGTCTGGTCATCGTCGACAAGCCGACTGGCTGGACGTCCCACGACGTCGTCGGGCGCATGCGCCGGCTGGCCGGCACACGCAAGGTCGGTCACTCCGGCACGCTCGATCCCATGGCAACCGGCGTGCTGGTGCTCGGGATCAATCGGGCGACTCGCCTGCTGGGTCACCTGGCGCTGGCCGACAAGGAGTACGTCGGGACGATCCGCCTCGGCCAGGCAACCGTGACCGACGACGCGGAGGGTGACGTCGTCTCGTCGACGTCGGCAGCGCACATCGACGCGGAGGCCGTCCGCGCGGTGCTGCCGACCTACACGGGCGACATCCAGCAGGTGCCGTCGTCGGTCTCGGCGATCAAGGTCGACGGGGTGCGGTCCTACGCGCGGGTGCGCTCGGGCGACGAGGTCGTTCTCGCCGCCCGCCCGGTGACGGTCTCGCTCTTTGAGCTCGTGGAGCTGCGGGTCGTCGGCGACCTCGTCGACCTCGACGTCCGAGTCGTGTGCACGAGCGGCACCTACATCCGCGCCCTGGCCCGCGACCTCGGCGCCGAGCTGGGTGTCGGCGGCCATCTCACGATGCTGCGGCGAACCCGGGTCGGAGGCTTCTCGCTGACGGCCGCCCACACGTTGGAGGAGCTCGAGCAGGATCTCGTGGTGGCAGACCTCGATGACGTCGCGCGAGTGAGCTTCGCGACGTATGACCTGACCGACGACCAGGCCCGTGACGTTGGCTTCGGTCGTACCCTGCCCGGCACCGACCTGGGTGTGGGTGGCGTCGTGGCGTTGTTCTCGCCATCGGGGGCGTTCCTGGCTTTGTACGAGCAACGCGGCCCGGATGCCAAGCCCGTCGCCGTGTTCGTGTAGCCAACTGGGCGGTGTGGACTCGCTAGGGTGACAGCACCATGAGCCCTCGACTGTCGACCCGACGCCTTCTCCGCCACGGTCTGCTGGCGATGATCGCGGCCCAGGCCGCTGTGATCGGGTCACTGATGACCGCCACCAAGGTTCGCAAGCTCGTCCGTGGGAGGAACGTTCCGCTGCTCCAGCCGACCCCGCCAGTGTCACACCGAATCGGGGACGGCAGCACTGCGACGACCTACACGTACGGCGAGGTGCTGTTCGAGGAGATGCTTGGGGCCATCGCTGGCGCCAAGCGGCGCATCCTGCTGGAGACCTACATCATCAAGAACGATGAGATGGGTCGGCGCTTCAAGGCCGCGCTCATCGAGGCCGCGCGGCGTGGCGTCGACGTGCACGTCATCTTCGACCGGTTCGCCAATCTCGTCGTCCGACCAAGCTTTCTGGCGTTCCCGAGCCCCGTGAGTGTCCTGCCGTACCCCGTGTTCACCATGGGCTGGCAGTTCCTCAACCCTCGACGGCTGGGCCGCGACCACCGCAAGATCCTGGTGATCGACGACACCGCCGCCTTCGTGGGTGGCTACAACATCGGCTCGGACTACGCCACGGAGTGGCGGGACACCCACCTCAAGATCGAGGGACCGGCGGTCTGGGACCTCGACAACGCGTTCATCGACTTCTGGAACACGCACCCCAAGCGACGTGGCGCCAGCCTCGAACAGCTCGGCCGCGCAGGCTGGTCCCCACAGATCCGCGCCCATCGCAACGTTCCGCGGCAGCTGATGTATCCGATTCGTGGGATGTACCTCGAGGCCATCGATCGTGCCCAGCGGAGCATCGACATCACGGCCGCGTACTTCATCCCTGACCACGACATCCTGAGCGGGTTGCTGGAGGCGCGACGGCGGGGTGTCCGGGTGCGAATCCTGGTGCCCAAGGTCTCCAACCACGTCGTGACCGACTGGTTGTCGCGCGGCTTCTATGGTCGGCTGCTCCGCGGCGGGGTGGAGATCCACCGGTACACCGGGCACATGGTGCACGCGAAGACCGCCACGATTGACGGCGAGTGGACCACGATTGGCACGGCGAACATCGACCGGTTGAGCCTGTTGGGAAACTACGAGATCAACCTCGAGATCCTCGATCGGGGTCTGGCCGCCGGCATGCAGGCTGTGTTCGACGACGACTGTGACAAGTCGGAGCGGCTCGAGCTTGACGAGTGGATGCGGCGCCCGATGGTTGCTCGCGTCTATGAGTGGATTCTCAAGCCGTTGGGACCGCTGCTGTGACCCGGTTGGCGTGTGGCACAGTTTTCCCGTGATGATCTGGCGCGACTTCGGAGGATCGGCGACAGGGCCCCGCACCCAGCCGTCGGCGGTCACGGTCGGCAACTTCGACGGAGTTCACCGCGGTCACCAGCACGTGCTCGCTCGCACCCGAGAGATCGCGGGTGATCTGCCGGTCATCGCAGTGACGTTCGAGCCGCATCCGTTGGCCGTCGTCGCACCCGATCACGCACCTGCTCGGCTCACCACGATCGACCGGCGGGTCGAGCTCCTGCGGGCTGCTGGCGCCGACGAGGTACGAGTTCTGGACTTCACCCCCGAGATGGCGGCGTGGACGCCGCAGGAGTTCGTCGACCGCGTCCTGGTCGAACAGCTCCGCGCCGCGGTCGTGGCGGTCGGCGACAACTTCCGATTCGGGCGGCGGGCTCAGGGCGACACGACGTTCCTGCGCGAGGCGGGCGAGCGTGCTGGCTTCACCGTCGACGGGCTGGCTCTAGACGGTGGGACGGAGCCGTACTCGTCGAGTTTGGTGCGCGAGCTGGTGGCCGCCGGGCAGCTTCGCGAGGCCGCGGACGTGCTCGGACGACCGCACGAGGTGTCGGGCACGGTGGTGAAGGGCGATCAGCGTGGGCGCGGCCTCGGATTTCCGACCGCGAACGTCCCGGTGGATGGATCCTGCGCCGTGCCCCCGGACGGCGTCTATGCGGGCTGGATCGTGCGTAGCGGCGGCGAGCGGCTCCCAGCGGCGATCTCGGTCGGCACCAACCCGACCTTTGCCGGGGTGCAGCGGCGGGTTGAGTCCTATGTCCTGGATCGCACCGATCTGGAGCTCTATGGCGAGGCGATCCGGATCGAGCTGGTCGAACGGCTTCGGGGCATGGTGACGTACGACGACACCGACCCGTTGGTGGCGCAGATGCACCAGGACGTCGAACACACGCGTCGCGTGCTGGAGCTCTAGAGCGCGTCAGCGACTGCTCGGGCCACGGCACGCATGCCGGCCAGCCGCGGATGGAAGGCGATGCCGTCCCGGCCGGTGGGTGCTGCGCCGTTGGTCCAGGCCCGTGACCCGGCGCATGCGTCGTGCCCGCGGGAAGCTGCCCGCAATGACACGAACGTGACGTCCGCGCCACGCGCAGCCACCGACAATGAGCGATCGAGTGCTTCCTCGGTGGCCACGAGCGCGGCTGCGTCTGCGGAGGGGATGTCGATCGATCGACAGGTGCCGGTCTCCGGCATGATCCGGAGATAACCCACCAGGACGACGGTGGCATCCGGAGCGATCGCCTTGATGGCGTCCAGGGACGCCTCGACGTCGCGCACCGTGCGCGCGAGAATCGCGGGAGCGCCATCCCGCGCGAACGATGCACAGGTGTCATTCGCGCGGGTGCACGCTCCGATCAACGAGGAGAACAGTCCTCCGTCATTGCCTCCGATGCCAACCGTCACGAGATCGGTGCTGCCCGTGACAGCGGCGATCTGGGGCCGAGCGCCAGTCAGCCCAGCTGCGGGCTGCCGGATGTCGCGGGTCCTCGCGCCGGCACAACTGACGTCGTCGAACCGCGAAGCCTGGAGCAGGTCTGCCAGCAGCGACGGCCAGTTGTGGTCGGATCGCAGGCAGAGTCCCGCGCCGTCCTGCAGATTCGCGAGACCCGGACCGCTCGTGAACGAATCGCCGAGCGACACGTAGGAACCGACCGTCGGAAGGGCCGCTGCGGTGTCTGCTGGGGACGGGCGGGCCGTGACGTCCGGCCGGGCGGTCTGCGGTCGGGGGCCGTCGGTGCACCCGACGAGCAGGAGCAGGGTCGCGAGGACACCAACCACGATGGCTGTCGGTCGACGCGTGGCGGGCACGCCCCCAGCCTAGGTCGGCGCCGGTGATCGAGTCAGGGTGCCGTGAGGACATTGGCGAGATGTCCGGCCGCGGCGCGCATCCCAGCTGGTCGCGGGTGCAGTGCCACCCCGTCGCTGACGGTGTTCGTCAGGCCGTTGACCCAGGCGGCCGAGCCGGCGCAGGCATCGTGCCCCTCCGAGATGGCTCGCAAGGAGACATACGTGGCGCCCGCGTCGCGGGCTGCAGCACGTTGCATCGAGTCGACAGCCCGCGTCACGGCGGCGGCATCGGCCACCTGCTTCCCACCGATGTCCAACGAGCCGCAGGATCCTGCATCCGGCACTATTCGCAAGTAGCCGACCAAGATGATCTCTGCGCGCGGCGCGGCCTGCTGGACGGCCCGCAGTGCGCGAGCGATCTTGGGTCGTGTGACAGCGAGGATCGTGTCGGCCTGGGACTCCGCGAAGTAGGCGCACCCGCTGACCGAACGGTATGCCGGGTAGAAGCAGCTGTTGAACAGCCCTTCGTAGAAGTTGCCGTCGTTGCCGCCTATCCCGATCGTGACCAACCGGGTGTCGCCGGTGAGTGCGTCCAGCTGCGCCGGGAGCGGATCGGTCGTGGTCTGGGCCGGACCGGTGAGGTGATCGGTGATTGCGCCGCCGCAGCTCACGTCCGTGAAGTCAGGGATGCGCAGCTGTTCGGCAAGCAGTGCGGGGTAGTCGCGTTCCGAGCGCAAGCAGATCCCACTGTCAGGGTCGTGCGGCAAGATGCCGGGACCGCTCACGAACGAATCGCCCATCGCCACGTACGACTCGAACGGAGGGCGGGCTGGACCGGTAGAGTCAGACCCTTGACAGGCTGCGAGCAAAGCGCAGATCAGCAGTGCCGCCGCGCCGAGTCGAGGGGTCATGCGGCGAGGCTAGCAATGTCGGGTGACGGCACGGGCGATTCGCTCCGCAACCGTCGCCGCTGATAGTCTGGAGAGTGCCGTGTGATCGGCCACGGATTGATAGTGCCCCGGTGGACAAGCCCGGGCGCGCCGTGCAACAAACCTCAGAGGAGAAAAGTGTCGAAGAAGACTGCTGCGCCCACCGTTGCGGGCCAGACCAAGGACGAAATCATCAAGCAGTACGCGCTCACCGACGGCGACACCGGATCCCCCGAGGTTCAGATCGCCCTGCTGACCGGCCGCATCTCGCACCTGACCGGCCACCTGCAGGACCACAAGCACGACCACCACAGCCGTCGCGGACTGCTGCTCCTGGTCGGACAGCGTCGTCGTCTGCTCAACTACCTGCAGAACAACGACATCGAGCGCTACCGCTCGCTCATCGAGCGTCTCGGCCTGCGCCGCTAGAACGCCTGAGGCGGTCACTTCCCGTGAAGTGACCGCCTCTTTAACAACTCCACACCGCACGACTCATGACGAGAGCCCCCCAGGCCGACGTGCTCGGTCCTCGGTAGTGGCCCTCGGGAGGTTCCCGCCGCAAGGCGGAGCTCCCCGCAGGCCTCGATCGAAGACCGGCAAGCTTCACCGCCTGATCCAGCTCTCGTCCCAACAGGCAGGCACGCGCCTGCGGAAGGGACTTCCATGTCGGAATCCACACTTCACACCGCCGAGACAGTCATCGACAACGGCAGCTTCGGCACCCGCACCATCCGCTTCGAGACCGGTGTCCTGGCCCAGCAGGCTGCTGGCTCGGTCTCGGCTTTCCTCGACGATGACACGATGCTGCTGTCGGCCACGACGGCGGGCAAGCACCCCAAGGATCACTTCGACTTCTTCCCGTTGACGATCGACGTCGAGGAGCGCATGTACGCCGCGGGTCGCATCCCGGGCTCGTTCTTCCGCCGGGAGGGCCGTCCCAGCGAGGACGCGATCCTGACCTGCCGACTGATCGATCGTCCGCTGCGACCGACCTTCAAGAAGGGTCTGCGCAACGAGGTCCAGGTCGTCATCACGGTGCTGGCACTCAACCCCGACACGCCTTACGACGTGCTGGCGATCAACGCCGCGTCGGCTTCGACGCAGATCTCGGGCCTGCCGTTCACCGGCCCGATCGGAGCCACCCGCGTGGCCCTGATCGACGGCCAGTGGGTCGGCTTCCCGACGCACAGCCAGCTCGAGAACGCCGTGTTCGACATGGTCGTCGCCGGCCGCATCGCCGGTGACGACGTCGCCATCATGATGGTCGAGGCCGAGTCGACCGAGTCGACCTGGGACCTGGTCCAGAGCGGCGTCCAGGCGCCGACCGAGGAGATCGTCGCTGGTGGCCTCGAGGCTGCCAAGGTCTTCATCAAGCAGCTGTGCGAGGCACAGATGGAGCTGGCCAGCGCATCGGCCAAGCCGGTGCGTGACTTCCCGATCTTCCTCGACTACGAAGACGACGTCTACGCAGCCGTCGAGTCCGCCGCCAAGGCAGACCTCGCCCAGGCGCTGACGATCGTCAGCAAGGCCGACCGCGAGGAGCGGGAGTCCGAGATCAAGGCCGACGTCGTCGACAAGCTCGCAGAGCAGTTCGAGGGTCGCGAGAAGGAGATCGGCGCGGCCGTCCGCGCGGTCACCAAGGCTGTCGTTCGCGACCGCGTCCTGCGCGACAAGGTCCGCATCGACGGCCGAGGCCTGGAGGACATCCGTGCCCTCAGTGCCGAGGTCGGCATCGTCCCGCGTGTGCACGGCTCGGCGCTGTTCCAGCGTGGCGAGACCCAGATTATGGGCATCACGACACTCAACATGCTGGGCCTGGAGCAGAAGCTCGACACCCTCTCCCCGGAGACGTCGCGTCGCTACATGCACAACTACAACTTCCCGCCCTACTCGACCGGTGAGACCGGCCGGGTCGGCTCGCCGAAGCGGCGCGAGATCGGTCACGGTGCCCTCGCGGGTCGTGCACTGCTCCCCGTCCTGCCGACGCGCACGGAGTTCCCCTACGCCATCCGCCAGGTGTCCGAGGCGCTGAGCTCCAACGGCTCGACGTCGATGGGCTCGGTCTGCGCCTCGACGCTCGGTCTGCTCAACGCCGGTGTGCCGCTGCGCGCTCCGGTCGCCGGTATCGCGATGGGCCTGATCTCCGGAGAGGTTGATGGCAAGCAGACGTTCGTCACGCTGACCGACATCCTGGGAGCCGAGGACGCCTTCGGCGACATGGACTTCAAGGTCGCCGGCACGCGCGAGTTCGTCACGGCGCTTCAGCTGGACACCAAGCTCGACGGCATTCCGGCCGACGTGCTGGCCGGTGCATTGACGCAGGCCTACGGTGCCCGGGTGGCAATCCTGGACGTCATGGCCGAGGCCATCGACGAGCCGGACGCGATGAGCCCCTACGCGCCGCGGATCATCACCATCAAGATCCCGGTGGACAAGATCGGTGAGGTCATCGGCCCGAAGGGCAAGATCATCAACCAGATCCAGGACGAGACCGGCGCCAACATCTCGCTCGAGGACGACGGCACGGTCTACGTCGGCGCCGAGAGCGGCGAGGCAGCCGAGGCTGCTCGGGATGCGATCAATGCGATCGCCAACCCGACGATGCCCGAGGTCGGCGAGCGCTACCTCGGCACCGTTGTCAAGGTCGTCGACTTCGGCGCGTTCGTGTCGCTGTCACCGGGTCGCGACGGGCTGCTGCACATCAGCAAGCTGCGCGACCTCAACGGTGGCCAGCGGGTCAACAACGTCGAGGACGTCGTCTCGGTCGGTCAGAAGATCCAGGTCGAGATCGCCGAGCTCGGCGATCGCGGCAAGCTCTCGCTGGTCCCGGTCGTCGAGGACAAGGGCGAGGCTGCTCCGGTCGAAGACTCAGTCGACGCCTGATCCCACGGTCTGAGGAAGGTCCGGTCGCTTCGGCGGCCGGACCTTTCTGCATACAGGAGTGGATCAGTAGACGGTGATGTCGGCCACGCCGCGGCCGACGCGGAATGAGCTCTGGTGCGACATGGGCGTCAACGTGCCGCGTGGTCCATGAGAGCATCACTCGATGACGACGCCCCCTCATGTCCTGGACCGGGCTGATCCACTGGCCGGCTTCCGCGAACGATTTGTGATCGACGGCGAGCTCGTGGCGTATCTCGACGGCAACTCGCTGGGCAGGTTGCCACTCGCCACGGCAGATCGACTGTCGGAGTTCGTGCGCGAGGAGTGGGGTGGGCGCCTCATCCGCGGGTGGCAGGAGTCATGGATCGAGCTTCCCGTCACTGTGGGGGACGAGCTCGGCGCGGCGGTGCTGGGTGCGGCGCCGGGGCAGACGGTCATGGCCGACTCCACCTCGGTCAACATCTACAAGCTGCTGCACGCTGCGTCCGGCCTTCGCCCGGATCGCACCGAGATCCTGATCGACGCGACCAACTTCCCGACCGATCGATATCTGGTGGAGTCGGTGGCCGACTCGCGCGGCATGACGGTTCGCTGGCTCGAGCCCGACCTCGTCGACAATGTGACGGTCGACCTCCTGAGCAGCGGGTTGAGCGAGCGCACGGCGATCGTCGTCCTGAGCCAGGTGGACTATCGCTCCGGCACCCTGCTGGACCTGCCCACCCTCACCGCCCGAATCCATGCGGCGGGTGCGATCGTGATCTGGGACCTGTGCCACTCCGCTGGTGTCGTACCGATCGACCTGGATCGGGCCGCGGTCGACTTCGCAGTCGGGTGCACGTACAAATATCTCAACAGCGGCCCCGGTGCACCGGCCTTCCTGTACGTCGCGGAGCGGCACCTGGCCATGAGCGGCCAGCCGATCACCGGGTGGTGGAGCGCGGCGGACCTGTTCGCGATGTCCGACACCTATCAGGTCGCCCCGTCGATCAGACGGATGCTGAGCGGCACCCCGCCGGTTGCTGCCATCCTGGCTGTGCAGGAAGGCGTCCGCCTGGTCGCCGAGGCCGGAGTCGGTGCGATTCGCCGCAAGTCCGAAGCCTTGACGGCGTACGCCTTGGAGCTGCTCGACGAGGCCGAGCTGGAGATCGTGACTCCGAGAGATCCCGCCCGGCGTGGCAGCCATGTCACGGTGCGACACCCGGACGCCCGCCGCATCTGCCTTGAGATGACCCAGCGCGGGGTCCTGCCGGACTTCCGCGAGCCGGATCTGATCCGGCTGGGTCTGTCGCCACTATCGACCTCGTTCGCCGAGACAGCAGCTGGACTTGCCGTCCTGATCGAGTTCGCCGGGGCGCGCCGATAGGCTGACCGCCATGACACGTGTCGCGGTGCTGGGAGCCAGAGGTCGCATGGGTTCGGAGTCGGTCCGAGCGCTGGAGGAGGCCGGAGGGTTCGACGTCGTCGCGCAGATCGACGTCGACGACTCGCTCGACCAGCTGGTGGAGGCTGGCGCCGAGGTCGCCCTCGACTTCACCCAGCCCGATGTGGCGCTCGACCACGTGGCGTGGTGCATCCGTCATGGCGTCCACGTCGTGGTCGGCACCTCAGGTTTTGACGATGCCAAGATCACCGAGGTGGGCGAGCTGCTCGGCGAGAATCCCTCGACCGGTGTGCTGGTGGTGCCCAACTTCTCGATCGGCGCCGTGCTGATGATGCGGTTCGCCGCCGCGGCCGCGCCGTACTTCGAGTCGGTCGAGGTCATCGAGATGCACCACCCGGACAAGGTCGACGCCCCGTCAGGCACTGCGACCCGCACTGCCGAGATGATTGCCGAGGCGCGGGACGCCGCAGGATCTCCCGCTCTCCCGGACGCCACGACGACCGATCCCAGCGGAGCTCGCGGAGCGAAGGTCGCGGGCATCCCGGTCCATGCGGTGCGCTCCCGCGGGTTCACTGCTTCGCAGGAGGTCCTGTTCGGTGCTGCCGGTGAGATCTTCTCGCTTCGCCACGACTCGATCGCCCGATCGTCCTTCATGCCCGGTGTCGTGTCAGCAGTGCGGGCGGTGAGCAGCCGGCCAGGGATCACCGTTGGCCTTGACGCGATTCTCGACGACACCTGACCACTGATGGTCCGAATGAACCCATGAGCGCAGAGCGGTCGGCGTGAGCTGGGAGTCTGACTTCGGGCCGGTCAGATCTGACGGGCCAACGCGGCCACCAGGGCGGCCGTGACCACCATCGGCAGGAACGGAACGCGCAGAACCAGCAGGACTGCGGCCACGGTCAGACCCAACAGGCGAGCGTCGATGCGGAGGGTGTCGCCGTCGGCAATCACCTGGACTGCGATCAGCGCCCCGAGCAGGGCGACCGGGATCAGCTCGGCTGCTCGCATGGTCAGGGGGTGGTCCAGGAGGCGTTCGGGCACTGACAGGCCGGCGTACTTCAGCGCGAAGCATCCCGCGATCATCACGACGATCCCGATCCACACGGTGCTCATGCGCGACTCCTGGGACGCCACAGCATGCCCAGCACGACGGCCGCGCCGCCGCCGACGATGATCGGGAGTCCAGCGGCAGTGACAGGCACTACTCCCAGGGCGACGGCTGCACCGATCAAGGCGACGATGCGGGCATGCCAGGACGTCAGTCGGGGCCACAGGAGGCCGAGGAAGGCGGCACCGACAGCGGCATCGAGCCCGTACGTCTCGGGTCGCCCGATCGCCGTCCCAGCGAGGGCGCCGAGGAAGGTCGTCAGGTTCCACAGGACGAAGATCGACACGCCCGTCCAGTAGAAACCCAGCCGGGTCTGCCGACTGGTGGCCCTGGTGACCGCCATCGCGGTCGACTCATCGATCACGAAGTGCGCCGAGGCGAGCCGTTGGGTACCAGTGAGCTGGAGTCGCCTGGCCAGGCTCACCCCGTAGAACATGTTGCGGCTGCTGAGCAGCACCGCCGTGAAAGCACCCGTGATGGGGTTGCCGCCCGATGCGATGATGCCGATGAAGGCGAACTGAGACGCGCCGGTGAAGACCAGGAGGGACATCACGCAGGTCTGCGCGATGCTGAGGCCGGATGCTGTTGAGATCGTGCCGAACGACAAGCCGTACGCGCCGGTCGCCAGGCCGACCCCGATCGAGTCGATGACGATCGAACGGTCGGTCGTCATCCGATGCTGGTGTGCAGCCGGATCTGCTTGAGCGAGGCGCCGGTCTCGGTGGCCAGCTCCCTGTGCGCACCGTCGGCCTGCCAGCCGGAGTCGGTGACGAAGCCGCGCAGGGCGTCATCAGTCGCGTCGACCCACCAGACCGCACGGCTGAAGTTGTCCGCCGCGAGCGTGTCGATCGCGGCCTGCAGCAGGCGGGACCCGTGCCCCGCGCGCTGGTGCTCTCGCTCGATCACGAAGTCGCCGATCTCCCCGTCTGCGATTTGATCGCCATCGGGGTCGTAGCACGGGTGAACCAGTGTGAATCCTCGGACGTGCGCGCGTTCGAGGGCCACGAGCACGCGTACCCGGGCCTCCTTGGGCGAGCTGATCGTGGCGGACCATCGCTCGGCGAGCTCGGCCGGCTGGATCGCATCGAGCTCGGTGGCCGGGATCAGGTCGGCGTACGTGGAGCGCCAGCTGGCGACCTGGATGCGGGCGATGGCGGTGCCGTCGTCCGGCCAGGCCAGCCGCGCGCTGACATCAGCGCTCACGTGTCGAGGAAGCTTTCGACGAGGTGCGACTCGGCGCCCTGGGAGTCAAGCATCGCGGCCGTCATCGAGGTGTTGCGCAGGCTGGGCCAGGTCTCCCAGGCCAGCACCGCAAGTCCTGGGAAGCCTGCGATCACCAGCGGCCACCCACCGAAGTCGCCGATGAATGCGACCAGCACTGCGAAGATCAGCGGCGCCTCGCAGAACACGAGCTTGCGAACAGTCTGGCCCGCGAAGACACCGATCGCCTCACCCCGAAGATCTCGCGGATCGCCGTCCGGCGACAGCGGCTCCGCCGACAGCCACACTCGCTCCGCGAAGAAGGCGCCGACCCCGATCAGGACGACCAGCAGCACGGCTAGCCAGATCGGTGGGTAGTCGGCGTCCGAACCACCCAGCATGAAGAACAGCAAGACAAGGAAGCCGCCGGTGAGTCCGACCTGCAAGAACGAGAAGTTGCGGACCTCTTTGGGCGTGGCATCGTATTCGGCGCTCGGCATGGTCAGAGTTTCGCACACGATCTCGCCCGGTCGATTGGTAGTCTGGCGTGATGCGGGCCTACCTCGATCTCGTCCAGCGAATCCTCGACGAGGGCGTAGTCAAGGAGGACCGCACCGGCACCGGTACCCGCAGCGTCTTCGGTCACCAGATGCGATTCCCTCTCTCGGAGGGTTTCCCGCTGGTCACCACCAAGAAGGTCCACCTCAAGTCCGTCGTCGCCGAGCTGCTGTGGTTCATCGCGGGCGACACCAACACGTCGTATCTGCGCGACAACGGGGTGTCGATCTGGGACGAGTGGGCTGACGCCAACGGCGACCTCGGCCCGGTCTACGGCTACCAGTGGCGGTCCTGGCCCACGCCCGGCGGCGAGCACATCGACCAGCTGGCTGCAGTCATCGCGCAGATCCGAACCAATCCCGATTCGCGCCGCCACATCGTCAGCGCCTGGAACGTCGCCGACCTGGACGCGATGGCCCTGATGCCGTGCCACGCGTTCTTCCAGTTCTACGTCGCAGATGGCAGGCTCTCCTGCCAGATGTACCAACGATCGGCCGATGTGTTCCTCGGGGTGCCTTTCAACATCGCGTCCTACGCGCTGCTGACCCACATGGTCGCCCAGGTGACAGGGCTCGAGGTGGGCGACTTCGTCCACACGATCGGCGACGCACACCTCTACGTGAACCACCTCGATCAGGCCAGGGAGCAGCTGACCCGTGAGCCGCGTGCCCTGCCGGAGCTGTGGCTCGATCCTTCCATCACCTCGATCGACGAGTTCACCCTCGACTCGATCAAGGTCACCGGTTACGACCCGCACCCGGGGATCAAGGCACCGATCGCCATATGACCGTCACGATCGTCGTGGCGATCGGAGCGAACGGTGTCATCGGGCTGGACGGCGACATGCCCTGGCCACGCACGGGTGATCAGCAGCAGTTCAAGGCCCTCACGATGGGGCACCCGATGGTCATGGGCCGCACGACCTACGAGTCGATCGGACGGCCGCTGCCGGGTCGTCGCTCGATCGTGCTGACCCGCGACCCGGCATGGCGCGCGGATGGTGTCGAGATCGCTCGAACGCTGACCGAGGCGCTGGCACTGGCGCTCAGACATGACGATCAGGTGTTCCTGATCGGTGGAGCCCAGGTCTACGCCGAGGCGCTGGCCGCGGGTCTGGTCGACGCAATGGTCGTGACGCACGTGCACCTCTCGCCGAAGGGCGATGCCTGGTTCCCCGACATCGACTGGTCCGCGTGGACCGAGCTCGACCGCACGACGTACGACGGCTACGACATCGCGACCTACCAGCGCACCTGACCGCCCACCCGAGCCGCAAATCGTGCGAGTCTGCACCGCACCCGGTGCCATGTGTGCATGTCTGCCCCACCTTGCCTTCTCGACTGGGGCGAAATCGCACAATATTTGGCACCCAGATCACCAATCACTCGAACAACGCACACCACTCCGCGTCGAAACGCGGAAGCGGCGCCCAACCCTGTCGCGCGGCGAGCGTCCCGCAGATGCGCGACACGATCTCGCGCGGTCGCCTGAGCTGCGCCGCGGTCACGACGACGAACACCCAGCCGAGTCGCTCCATCCGCTCCCGTCTTCTGATGTCGTGCTCGCGCTGCGCCAGGCTCAGGCCGTGCTGTCTGCCGTCGTACTCGATCGCGATTCTCCACCGGCTCCACGACAGGTCGAGTCGGGCAAGGACGCCGTTCTCGTCGCCGAACGACCGGTTGCAGTCCAGGGGTGGAAGGCCGGCGAGCTCGAGCATGACCCGGACATACGTCTCCCGGGGTGACTCCGAGCCGCGTCGGGCCAGGTGCATCGCGCGGCGCGCCTTGCGCACCCCGGCGCCGTGGTGGTGGTGCAGGAAATGATCGAGCCGACCGGGGGTGACGAGGCGCTGGGCGTACATCGCGTCAGCGGCGATCACCAGATCCACCAGGTTCAGCCGCGTGGCCGCCGTCGACAGGCAGAGCTCGGGAGACAGCACCCGCCACCCGTCAACGGAGCGGTTGCTCATCCGGGCGAGTCGATGCATCGTGATGCCGCGGATGCGAATCGGCTCGGGGTCGAGCGTGGACAGCTGCGGAGTCAGGTCCGTGCCCACGTCAATCCCGTACAGCAGCAGTCCGCTGTGATGGCTCGCGGCACAGCCGCCGGGTGCCGCCAGCAGGGCCGCCTGCACGAGGAGGCGGGGGGTGATCGTTAGGTCGGCCGCGGCATACACCCCCGCAAAGATGATCTGGAACCGCCGCCCTTGAATCACCCGCCTGGAGTGCCCGTGTCGCTGGGCGTACTCGAGGGTGAACGGTCGGTCGGCGGGCAGTGGCGGTGGCAACATGGATCCAGCCAAAACCCGGCGTCGCACCAAGCGACAGGCCCGTCGTACCGGGTGTGGACAGCCCGACCCTGCGCAACCTGTGCGCGTCTGCACCGCCGCGGCCTCGCATGCGGAGCGGATTCGCACCATTTCCTGCTCACCCAGGGCAGACGCGCACAATTTGTGACTCGGGGGGAGGTGTCAGGGGTCGGGGAGAGGTTCGTCGATCTGGGGCATCTGACCCGTGATGCGGGCCGCCCGCTCCTCACCCTGCTCGTCTCCGCTGAACAGACCCGTCGCCTCGGTGGTGCTGCGCGTGGCAGGCACCCTATCGACCGACTCCACGCGGAAGCGGGGAAGGCCGCCCTCGTTCTTGGCCTGCAACCACTCCACCATCCGCTCGCGAACGAAGCACCGCAGGTCGAACAGCGTCGGGGCGTCCTTCGCGGTCACCAGCACGCGGATCCGCACCCAGCCGTTGACTGCATCGGTCACCTGGAGGACGTTGACCCGACCGTCCCACAGGTCGGTGGTCGGCAGGATTCGCTCGAGCTCGGTGCGCATTCCATCTGGATTGACTCGCCAGTCGACGTCCATCTCGACCGAGCCGAGCAGCTCGGACGTCTTGCGAGTCCAGTTCTGAAACGGTGTCGTGGTGAAGTAGGTGGCCGGCAGAACCATGTTGCGGTCGTCCCACAGCCGGACGACGACATAGCTCAGCGTGATTTCGTCGATCCAGCCCCACTCGTCCTCGACGATGACGGCGTCGCCGTACCGGATCGAACCGCTGAACGCGATCTGCAGGCCCGCGAACAGGTTGCTGAGGGTCGACTGCGCGGCGACCGCGGCGACGACGGAAAACACTCCGGCCGAGGCCAGGATGCTTGCGCCGACCGCTCCGACGCCGGGGAAGCTCAGCAGCACCGCCCCAGCGGCCAGCACGACGATGACGACCAGGGTCAGCCTGCGGATGACACCGGCCTGCGTACGGGCCCGCCGGGCGGCGAGATTGTCGGCCACGTCGATTCGGTACCGGCGCAGTCCCAGATCCTCCAGCGACAGCACGATCGCCGCCACGAGCCACGCGACCGAGACGATGATCAGCACGCGGATGCCAAGCGTGACCCACTGACCGTCGCTGCCGGACCACGGGGCGCTGGAGCGAACTGCCACGGTGAGCGCGACGACCGTCACCAGGATTCGGAACGGGATTCGCGCGGTCCTGCCGAGGTGACGCGCGACCGGTGAGCGGCCCGACAGCACGTGGATGGTCAGGTGCGTGGCGAGGATGACGGCCAGGGCGATCCCGAGCGCAATCGCGGCCGCCAAGGCAAAGCTGCTCCAGGAGTCGTTCATACGTCCATCGTGGCGCGGATCTGGTCAGCCACAACCTCTGGGGACGAGCTGGGGGTCCTGTACGAGGAGGTCGCCGCCGCCGCGAGGTCGGGGTGCCGTGTCGATGTCGTGGCTGGCCTTGCTCAAGCGCCCGTCCTGCCGGTCGTCGCCGAGGTCATCGCAAGCGGTAGCCTCGGAGGTATGACGTCGCCGCTCGCCACCGAGGCCGCGCCCTTCGGGCGGGTGCTGACCGCCATGGTCACGCCGTTCACCCGCGAGGGTGAGCTCGATCTGGACGGCGTCCAGAAGGTTGCGACGTATCTGGTCGACCAGGGCAGCGACGGACTCGTGGTCAGTGGCACGACCGGCGAGTCGCCCACCACCACGGTCGACGAGGACGGTCGCGCGCTGCGCGCCGTTCTGGAGGCCGTGGGGGACCGAGCCACGGTCGTGGCGGGGGTCGGCACCAACGACACCCGACATTCGGTCGAGCTGGCCGAGCAGGCCAAGAAGGCAGGCGCCCACGGTCTGCTGCTCGTGACGCCCTACTACAGCAAACCTCCGCAGTCCGGCATTCTGGCGCACATCGAGGAAGTCGCTCGGGCTGGCGACGACACGCCTGTGATGCTCTACGACATCCCCGGTCGCACCGGCGTGCAGATCGCTCTGGAGACGTACGTCGCGCTGACCGACAATCCGTTGATCATCGCGATGAAGGATGCCGTCGGAGATTTCAACCGCGGTGCCTGGCTGATGCACGAGACGGGCATCAGGATCTACTCCGGTGATGACCCGGTCAACCTGCCGTGGCTCGCGATGGGCGCCAGCGGCATCGTGAGCGTCGTCTCCCACGTAGCAGCCCGCCGCTACGCTGACATGATTGCGGCCGTCGACGCTGGTGATTTGCCCACTGCACGATTGATCAACGACCAACTACTTCCCGCCGTCCAGGCGATGATGACCCACACGCAGGGTGTGATCACCTCCAAGGCTGCTCTGCAGCTGCTCGGAGTCCTTGAGCACCGCACCACGCGTGCTCCACTCCCCGAAGCCACCGACGAGGAAGTCGCGATCGTTCGCGACGGCCTGGTGGCATCGGGCCTTCTCTGAAAGCCAGGCCACATGAGCCATATGCACCTCGAGCTCGATCCGCCCCCCGCACTTCCCGAGGGCGCACTGCGCGTCATCCCGCTCGGAGGACTCGGCGAGATCGGCCGCAACATGACGGTCTTCGAGTACGACGGCAAGCTGTTGATCGTCGACTGCGGCGTGCTGTTCCCCGAGGAAACCCAACCCGGCGTCGACTTGATCCTGCCGGACTTCGGTCCGATCCGTGATCGACTCAAGGATGTCGTCGGCATCGTTCTGACGCACGGGCACGAGGACCACATCGGTGGAGTGCCGTACCTGCTCCGCGAGCGTGGCGACATCCCGATCATCGGGTCGAGGCTGACGCTGGCCTTCGTCGAGCCCAAGCTCAAGGAGCACCGACTCAAGGACGCGCCGAAGTACACCGTCGCCGAAGGTGAGGTCGAGACCTTCGGGCCGTTCGAGCTGGAGTTCATCGCGGTCAATCATTCGATTCCCGACGCGCTCGCCGTGGCGATCAAGACGCCGGCCGGGGTCGCGTTGCACACCGGTGACTTCAAGATGGACCAGCTGCCGCTCGACGGCCGCATCACCGACCTGCGGGCGTTCGCGCGTCTGGGCGAGGAGGGTGTGGACCTGTTCCTGACCGACTCGACCAACGCCGAGGTCCCGGGCTTCACAACCTCCGAGCGCAACATCACCCCGGCGATCGACGCGGTGTTCGCGAGCAGTCAGAAGCGCATCATCGTGGCGTCGTTCGCATCGCACATCTACCGCGTCCAGCAGGTCATCGACGCGGCGCACAAGCATGGCCGCAAGGTCGCATACGTCGGACGCTCGATGGTCCGCAACATGCAGATCGCGCGTGAGCTCGGCTATCTGCACGTCCCCGACGGCGTCGTGGTGGACAAGATCGACGCCGCGCCGGCCAACAAGATGGTGCTGATGTCGACCGGTTCGCAGGGCGAGCCGATGGCCGCGTTGTCGCGCATGGCCAACAACAGTCACCAGCAGGTCAGCCTCGAGCCCGGTGACACCGTCCTGCTCGCGTCGTCCCTGATCCCCGGCAACGAGAATGCGATCTACCGCGTCATCGACGGTCTGACCAAGCTCGGCGCCAATGTCGTCCACAAGGGCAACGCCCTGGTGCACGTCTCTGGTCACGCATCGGCCGGCGAGCTGCTCTACTGCTACAACATCGTCAAGCCGACCAACGTCCTGCCGGTCCACGGCGAGATCCGGCACCTGCACGCCAACGCCAAGCTCGCGACCGCGACCGGTGTCCCCAACGTGCTGCTCGCCGAGGACGGCTACGTCATCGACCTCGTCGACGGCCATGCCTCGATCACGGGTGCCGTCGACTGCGGCTACGTCTACGTCGACGGCTCGTCGGTAGGTGACCTGACCGATTCGGAGCTCAAGGACCGTCGCGTGCTGAGCGAAGAGGGCTTCATCTCCGTCGTCCTGGTTGTCGACTCCACCAACGGCAAGGTCGTGACAGGTCCGGAGATCCACGCCCGCGGCATCGCCGAGGACGACTCGGCATTCGACGAGATCCTGCCCAAGATCGTCACCGCGATCGAGGAGGCGATGGCCGAGGGCAACCACGACTCGCGCCAGCTCCAGCAGGTCGTGCGACGGGTTCTGGGATCGTACGTCGGACGACGCCTGCGTCGCCGGCCGATGATCCTCCCGGTCGTCATCGAGGCCTGATCGACCAGATGTAATCAAACCCATCCCGTGCGTTAACCGGCGCGAAACAGCGGCCGATGACGCTTGACGTGCTGGTGGGGGAGAACCCGTCGCCGATCGGGAGGTGGGGCATGAGCATCGTCGCCATCACTGGATCGGGTCGGGACTCGCCACCGGACCCAAGCCTGGGCGGCTCCGTGGTTCACGCAACGGCGGAGACGGCCGGGCCCCTTGCAGGACCAACCGCGGCCATCTCGGGCTCCTCGGTCGGCGGCGGTCGGGGCCGAAGGTGAAACGTACGTTGATCCTCTGGGGGCATGGGGTGCAGAGCGGCCACGGCCGAGGCGCGTTCGCGGGGCTGGTCACCGCGGTGCGTCGCGCGGCGCCGGACCTCGAGGTCATCGACGCGTTCGTCGATGACCAGAAACCCTCGATGTCAGAGCTGATGGGGCAGACCCGGGGACCGCGGATCCTGGTGCCGTTTGTTCTGGCGCACGACCGATCGGTCACCGTCGACATCAGTCAGCTGGCGCGCCGTGAGCCTTCGGTCGTGGTCACTGCGCCACTGGGCCCGGACTGGGCACTTGCCGAGGTTGGAGTGCAGCGCATGATCGAGGCCGGTGGGCGATCGGACGACACCATCGTGCTGGCGGCCGACGTCGCGACGGACGACCGCACCGTCGCCGACATAGGGAAGGCTGCGAGGCTGCTGAGCGCCGTCTGGGGTGGCCGCGTGCACGTCGGGACACTCGGTGGGCCGGACACGCAGCTCGCGGACGCCATCGACATCGCCAGGGCGTACGGGCGTCGGGTGGTGATCTCGACGTACTTGATGGCACCCGGCTCGGTGCACGACGACATCGCCAGGGCTGGCGCTGACGTCGTGACAGCGCCGATGCTGAAACGGGGGCGACCTGAGCATCGCATCGTGGAACTGGTGCTGGACCGGGTCCGTACCTGCGACGCCGGCCGGCCGGCCGGAGTGGATCCGGGACCCGGCTTTGCCCATCGCTGAGAGAACCGACGGGTTCATGGCCCCACCGACTCGTGACGGGCCACGCGGCACAGGTCCACGCAAACCTTCGACCCGTGCTTTAGCCTTTGTGCATGGCGACCCGAACGTCTTCCCCGCCGCGCAAGCGGCCGTCCGGCAGCCAGGCCCGCAAGAAGCCAGCCGCGAAACGCAAGCCCCAGGCGCGAAAGCCTGCCGCTCGCAAGCCCGTGGCCCGGCGAAGTGGACCTGGTCCGATTGCTGCTGTCTTCACGGCGCTGCTGCGCGCGTCGACAGCCATGTGGCTCGGCATCGCCGGGCTGACTGGCGCAATCGTGCGCAGCATCGGTCACAGCGCGAAGGACCTCGACCCCGCTCAGCGACGCGATGGTGTCGGCTTCGGAGTCCTCGGTCTGGGCATCATCGTGGCGGCGTCGGTCTGGTGGGACCTGCCTGGCGTCGTTGGCATCGTGATCCGGAAGATCTGTGCTGGCAGCGTGGGGATCCTCGCGTGGGCGGTACCGATCCTGCTGGTCGTCGTCGCGTGGCGCACCTTGCGCCATCCCGACCGCAACGGGCCGGCCGGTCGTCAGGCGATCGGGTGGGCTGCGATCAGCGGTGGCATCCTCGGCCTCGTGCACGTGGCTCACGGCGTGCCCCGTCCGGGTGACCCTGAACCCGACGCGATGCGAGAAGCCGGTGGCGCCATCGGCTTTCTGTTCTCAGCCGTTCTGATCGATCTGCTCAAGAGCGCCTACGTGGTGGTGCCACTGCTGATCCTGGTCGTCGTGTTCGGGCTGCTCGTGGTCACCAACACGCCTGTGTATGCCGTCCCGGCCCGCCTGCGCGAGCTTCGCGACCGTGCCCTGGGGCGCACCCAGGCCGAGATCCCCTCAGTCGAGCCTGCCAAGCGCAAGCATCCGCGCACCGCGGTCGACACCGACGAAGCGCCCTTCGACAACCCCTTGGTGGACGGCCCGGACGAAGACCGCCAGGTCCCTGCCCGAGTGTTCGACGACGTCGAGGGCGACGACGAGGACACCGTCTCGACCGAGCGCCCGCCGATGGAACCGATCCCGGCCCGCGCCGAGCAGCTCGCCCTGTCGGGCGACATCGTGTACTCGCTGCCTGACAGCACGATGCTTCGCGAAGGTTCGCCGCACAAGGCTCGCTCGAAGGCGTCCGACGAGGTCGTGGAGCGACTCACCGAAGTGCTCGAGCAGTTCCAGATCGACGCGACCGTGACGGGCTACACCCGCGGCCCGACGGTCACCCGGTACGAGGTCGAGCTCGGCCCCGCGGTCAAGGTCGAGAAGGTCACGGCGCTGTCGAAGAACATCTCGTACGCCGTGGCCTCCAACGAGGTCCGGATCCTGTCGCCGATCCCGGGCAAGTCCGCGATCGGCGTCGAGATCCCCAACATCGACAAGGAGATGGTGTCGCTTGGCGATGTCCTCCGCTCGGCCAAGGCTCGCAGCGACCACCACCCCATGGTCATCGGGCTGGGCAAGGACGTCGAGGGCGGCTACGTCGTCGCCAACCTGGCCAAGATGCCCCACCTGCTGGTCGCCGGCGCGACCGGCTCGGGCAAGTCTTCCTTCGTCAACTCGATGATCGCCTCGCTGCTCATGCGGTCGACACCCGAGGAGGTCCGGATGATCCTGGTCGACCCCAAGCGGGTCGAGCTGACGGCGTACGAAGGCGTACCGCACCTGATCACGCCGATCATCACCAATCCCAAGAAGGCCGCTGAGGCGCTGCAGTGGGTCGTGCGCGAGATGGACATGCGTTACGACGACCTCGCCAACTTCGGTTACCGGCACATCGACGACTTCAACAAGGCTGTCAACGCCGGCAAGGTGCGTCTCCCGGCCGGCAGCGAGCGCGTGCTGGCTCCCTACCCGTACCTGCTGGTGGTCGTGGACGAGCTCGCCGACCTGATGATGGTTGCTCCCCGCGACGTCGAGGACTCCATCGTTCGTATCACCCAGCTTGCACGAGCAGCCGGTATCCACCTCGTGCTGGCCACCCAGAGGCCTTCCGTTGATGTCGTCACAGGCCTGATCAAGGCAAACGTCCCGAGTCGGCTTGCCTTCGCGACGTCCTCGGTCACCGATAGTCGGGTGATCCTTGACCAGCCTGGAGCCGAGAAGCTCGTCGGCCAGGGTGATGGGTTGTTCCTGCCGATGGGCGCCAACAAGTCGATGCGCATGCAGGGTGCATGGATCACCGAGGCGGAGATCCACACGATCGTGGAGCACTGCAAGACGCAGCTGCAGCCGGTCTATCGCGAGGACGTGACGGCCCCAGCCGCTGCCAAGCGCGAGATCGACGACGACATCGGCGACGACATGGACCTGGTGCTGCAAGCGATCGAGCTGTGCGTCACGACGCAGTTCGGGTCGACCTCGATGCTGCAACGCAAGCTGCGGGTTGGCTTCGCCAAGGCTGGCCGGCTGATGGACATCCTCGAGAGCCGAGGCATCGTGGGCCCGAGCGAGGGGTCCAAGGCGCGTGACGTGCTGGTCAAGGCCGATGACCTCGAGCAGGTCCTCGCCAGCATTCAGAACGGTTAGACATGACCGAACCCTTCGAGATTCGTCGTCGCACGGGCCTGTACCTGGTGCTCGCTCTGCTGTGCTTCGCCCTCGCAGCCGGCTTCGGCTGGTTCGCGTACGACCGTTCCGACCTTGTGCTGTGCGGTCCGCTCGCGATCCTGCTGCTGCTCGGTCTCAACCTGCTGCGCGGCCTGCGGGACGCGCGAACACCACTGTTCGTGGCCGACGGGCACGGAGTACGCATGCTGGCCCGTGAGGGGTGGGTCGGGCTGCTCTGGAGCGAGATGGGCGAGATCCGAGTCGAACGCCGCATCGGTGTCCGATTCGATCCACGGGTCAAGGTGGTGAGCAGCGACGGCACCAAGTTCTACACCGCGCCGTTGGGCCTTGCGACAAATGTCTCACCCGGCGAGGCCGAGGTTCAGTTGGCGCGGCACCGCTCGGCTGCCGCATACTGAGACGTTGGTTTCCCGCCACCGAGAGGGTGACATGACAACGGCAGAAGCGCCGAGCAATTTCAACATCGCCAACGCCCTGACCGTGCTTCGCATTCTCGGAGTGCCGGTCTTCGGGTGGCTGCTGCTGACCGAGGACGGTCAGTCCGTTGGCTACCGCATCGCCGCGTGGGCCACGTTCGGTCTGCTCATGATCACCGACAAGATCGATGGCGATCTTGCGCGCAAGCACAACCTGGTCACCAACTTCGGCAAGCTGGCCGACCCCATCGCGGACAAGGCGCTGACCGGGATGGCATTCGTCGGCATCGCGATCATCCACCCCATCTTCTGGCCCGTGGCAATCATCATCCTGGTGCGCGAGTGGGGGATCACCCTGATGCGCTTCGTGGTCAAGAAGCACGGCGTCATGCCCGCCAGCCAGGGCGGCAAGCTCAAGACGACGTTGCAGGCCGTGGCCATCGCGGGCTACCTGCTGCCGTTCGACCTGTGGAACAACGCACCGAGCGACTGGAAGGACACCCCCAGCGACATCATGATCTGGGTGACCAACGTCCTGATGGCCGCGGCGCTGCTTGTCACGCTCGGCACCGCCGTCCAGTACGTCCGGGACGCCATCGAGCTTCGGCGCGCGTCCAAGGCCGCGCCCCAGTCGTGATCACCGCGGTCGACGCCGTCGAGGCGCTCCGCTCCGCCCGTGCGACCGTCGCGACCGCCGAGTCGTTGACCGGGGGCCTGCTCTGCGCGGCTCTCGTGGGAGTCGCGGGGGCGTCCGACGTCGTCCGCGGAGGGATCGTGGCGTACGCACCGGACAGCAAGACCGATCTGCTCGGAGTCGGCGCGGAGCTGATCGCCGAGCGGGGCACGGTCGATGCGGACGTGGCGGCTGCGATGGCCACCGGCTCGCGAGAGCGATTCGGTGCGACGTACGGACTGGCGACGACGGGGGTCGCCGGCCCGGATCCGAGCGAGGGCAAGCCGGTGGGCGCCGTCTACATCGCCATTGCCGGCCCGGGAGGCGTCGACACTCGGCTGCTCCACCTGTCCGGGAACCGGGAGACGATCCGCGCTGAGACGGTCGCCGCGCTGTTGTCATGGCTGGTCGCTAGGCTGGGGGAAGAATCTCGACCAGATCGAGGTTGACACTGACATGGCAGGCCAGGACGGAGGCACCCGATGACCGCGATGCGACAGCTCGTCGGCGAGGTGCTTCGCGCCCGCCGGATGTCCCAGGGGCTCACGCTGCGCGATGTCTCCAGCAAGGCGCGGGTCAGTCTCGGCTACATCTCCGAGGTCGAGCGAGGGCAGAAGGAGGCCAGCTCCGAGCTGCTCGCCGCACTGGCCGCGGCGCTCGACGTGCCGCTGTCCAAGGTTCTGCTCGACGTCAGCTCGCTGCTCGAGGTCGAAGAGGCCGCCGAGGCCCAGATCGCCAGCATCTCGTCGATCGCGCCCGGTGGCGTGTCGGTGTCGGCCGCCTGACGTTGAGGCACAGCGAGTTCTGGGTTCGGATGGAACGGCAGTTCGGTCGCGGCTACGCGCGGGTCTGGGCAGACAGCCACGTCATGCGCGAGCTGAACGGGCGCACGGCGTCTGAGGCGCTCGATGCCGGGGAGCAGCCCAAGACCGTCTGGCGTGCCGTGCACGCCAATCTCGGTCTTCCCGCAGCTGAACGGTGACCTGGTCCGCGTCCCGTGCGGGGTGCGCGTGGCGATCCAGCAATGCGATCACAGCACTCGGCGTGTCGCGCGGCATCGAACAGACGTTCGGGTAATCTCGTGCACAGGTTGGACGTGCGAAGGACAACATCCACAGACGGGTCGATGAGGCCCGCATATGTCTGAGGGTCCTTCTACCGTCGTCGATGACCCGCCGCCCACGAACAGAAACGGAAGCCCACCATGGCACAGCCCAACAGTTCCCTCGCCACCGCCAAGGACAAGGACAAGTCCCTCGAGAACGCGATGGCCCAGATCGACCGCGCCCACGGCAAGGGCGCCGTCATGCGACTGGGCGACCAGGCCCGTGCTCCGATCGAGGTCATCCCCACCGGTGCCACGGCCTTGGACGTCGCCCTTGGCATTGGTGGGCTGCCCCGCGGCCGGGTCGTGGAGATCTACGGACCGGAGTCCTCCGGCAAGACGACGGTTGCCCTGCACGCGGTGGCCAATGCCCAGAAGGCCGGCGGGGTCGCTGCCTTCATCGACGCCGAGCACGCGCTCGACCCGGACTACGCCCGCAAGCTCGGTGTCGACACCGACGCCCTGCTGATCTCGCAGCCCGACAGTGGTGAGCAGGCGCTGGAGATCGCCGACATGCTGATCCGCTCGGGTGCGCTCGACATCATCGTGATCGACTCCGTGGCCGCGCTCGTACCGCGCGCTGAGATCGACGGCGAGATGGGTGACAGCCACGTGGGTCTGCAGGCCCGACTGATGAGCCAGGCCCTGCGCAAGATGACAGGTGCGATCAACGGCTCCGGCACGACCGCGATCTTCATCAACCAGCTGCGAGAGAAGATCGGCGTCATGTTCGGCTCGCCCGAGACGACCACCGGTGGCAAGGCGCTCAAGTTCTATGCCTCGGTCCGCCTCGACGTCCGGCGCATCGAGACGCTCAAGGACGGCACCGACATGGTCGGCAACCGCACTCGAGTCAAGGTCGTCAAGAACAAGCTCGCCCCGCCGTTCAAGCAGGCCGAGTTCGACATCATGTACGGCCTGGGCATCAGCCGTGAGGGCAGCCTGATCGACGTGGGTGTCGAGGCTGGCCTGGTCCGCAAGGCCGGTGCTTGGTACACGTACGACGGTGACCAGCTCGGCCAGGGCAAGGAGAAGTCGCGTCAGTTCCTCAAGGACAATCCGGAGCTGGCCGACGAGCTCGAGAAGCGCATCTTCGAACACATGGGCATTGGGGCGCAGGTCGACAAGCCCGCCCTTGAGGTCGTCGAGGTGCCACCGGGCGACATCGAATTCTGATCAGTCCCGACCGGGCCTGAGAAGCGGAGGTGGCAGCGTGCCCGCCAAAGACGTCGAGGGGATGACTCCGACCGAGGTCGCGAGCTTCGCCAAGGAGATCGTGGTGCGCAAGCTCAGTGAGCGGGCGCACAGCCGGAGCGATCTCGCTCAGGCGATGGTGAAGAAGCGGGTGCCTGAGGGGGTTGTCGAGGCGACCCTCGACAAGTTCGAGGCCGCTGGACTGATCAATGATGAGGAGTTCGCGCGGTCGTGGGTGCAGTCCCGCCAGCGGGGCAAGGGGCTGTCACCCCGCGCGCTGGCAATGGAGCTGCGCCGCAAGGGCGTCGACGACGAGATCTCCAGGGAGGTTCTTGCCGAGCTCGATCCGGACGCGGAGGCCGCGGCTGCCCACCGTCTGGTCCAGTCGCGGCTGCGGTCGCTGTCGAGGTTCGACGACACCACGAAGATGCGTCGACTGACCAGCATGCTGGCTCGCAAGGGTTACTCCTCTCAGATGTGCTTCGAGGTCGTCCGTCAGGAGCTGGGCGCCGAAAAGCAGGCGCTCGACAGTCTTTGACCGACACAGGCGGTCCAACCCCAAGGTCTGCTGCAGCGCCACGTGTGAGCTGGTCGAGCGGTCAGAGCTTCTTGCGCAGCTTGTCGACGATCTCGACCTCGGCGTCGTAGTAGGCCAGTCCCCACTCAGCGACGTGGGCCGGATAAGCCACAGCTGGATCATCGCCAAGCATCTCGCGTACCGACTCGAGCTCACTTCGACGCTTCGCGAGCGCACTGGTGTACCCATCCAGCATCGCCTCGATCTCGCCCGGGCCCATCAGGGCGCCCATCAGTAGCCGTAGCGCGATGGGGTGCTTGAGAATCGGAAACTCGTGCTCGGAGGTGTGCAGCCAGGTCTCGAGCGACGTTCGGCCCTCGGCGGTGATGACGAATCGACGCGTCGTGCGCTTGCCAGCGGTATCGTCCACGGCGTCGATCAGCCCGTGACGCCTCAGCTTGTCCAGCTCGGTGTAGATCTGGCTCATCGCGGGGGAGACCCAGTAGAACCTCAGGGTGAGATCGGCCCGCTGCTTGAGCTCGTAGCCAGTCATGCCCTGCTGGGATGACACGCCATCGAAGACCAGAAGGCCGAGCAGTGCGTAGGAGGTCGTTGACAGGGAAGTGGTCACGGACCTAGCGTACTGTTCCAGTTAGGAATAGACCGAGAAACGGAGCTAGCGGTGACCGAGACAGTGCTGTTGGCAGGAACCCGCAAGGGCTTGTTCATTGGTCGCTCCAACGCTGATCGTGCGTCGTGGACCTGGGACCAGCCGCTCTTCCCGATGCAGGAGATCTATTCTGCGGCCATCGATGTCCGGGGTGGTCGGACCCGGCTCCTGGTCGGCGCGACGAGTCCGCACTGGGGGCCGCAGGTGTTTCGCTCCGACGATCTGGGTCGAACTTGGGACGAGACATCCGGCGGTGCGGTCAGATTCCCGCAGGACACCGGTGCCGCCCTCGAGCGGGTGTGGCAGCTGCGCCCGGCACCGGCAGGTCAGGACGGCGTCGTCTACGCCGGCACCGAGCCTTCAGCGCTCTTCCGCTCCACCGATCGCGGCGAGACCTTCGAGCTGGTCCGCAGCCTGTGGGACCATCCGCACCGCCCCACCTGGCATCCCGGTGGCGGCGGACAGGCGATACACACCGTGATCCCGCACCCGGACGATTCGGACGTCCTGACAGTCGCCATGTCGACCGGCGGCGTGTATCGCACCGAGGACGCAGGGGAGACCTGGACGCCGTACAACCGGGGGATCGGTGCAGAGTTCATTCCCGGTGAGACGCCCGAGTACGGCCAGTGCGTGCACAAGGTGGCGATCGACGCCGGCAACGCCGACCGGCTGTACGCACAGAACCATGGGGGAGTCTTTCGGTCCGACGATGCGGGTCGATCGTGGCACTCGATCGATCATGGGCTGCCTGCCGATTTCGGGTTCCCGATCGTCGCGCACCCGCATCGGGCGAACACGATCTTCGTCTTTCCGCTCGTGGCTGACATCGAGCGCTTCCCGCCGTCGGGCAGGCCAGCGGTGTGGCGCTCTGACGATGCCGGCGATACCTGGCGCGAGACCGGCCCGGGGCTCCCGGCAGAAGCGCACACGGCGGTGCTCAGGGATGCGTTCGTCGCGGACGGTGCTGACTCCCTCGGGCTCTACCTGGGATCCCGGCACGGAGCGATCTGGGCCAGCAAAGATGAGGGCCATTCGTGGGCGGAGATCCGGACCAACCTCCCAGACGTGCTGTGCGTGCGCGCCGCTGTGATCTGACAGACACGGAGTTCCGCCTTCGGTTACCAACCGGTAACCTGCAGCCATGTCCTCGACCCTCGCCCTGTACAAGAAGTTCGTCGCGCTGCCGCAGGGCAAGCGCCTCTTCTCGATCGCGTTCAGTCAGAAGGCGCCGTACTTCGCCTCGATCCACCTCGAGGTGCAGGAGATGAGACCCCACCTGGGTCAGGTCAGGATCCCCAAGCGCCGATCGGTCAAGAACCACATCGGCACGATTCACGCGATCGCGGCGTGCAACGGGCTCGAGGCCGCGATGGGACTGCTCGCCGAGGCCACCTGTCCCGACGACATGCGGTGGCTGCCCAAGGGCATGGAGGTCAGCTATCTGGCCAAGTCGACGACCGCGCTGACCTGCACTGCCGAGAGCACCGAGGCGGACTGGGCGGCAGGACCTGAGGTGCCGATCACGGTCAAGGCAATGACCAGCGATGGCACCGTGACGGTTGCGGGCACCATCCACCTGTGGGTCACTCCCAAGCGCTGACCTTCTGGCTCAGGACACAGAGCTCGTTGCCCTCGGGATCACGCGAGGCGACGCGATCATTCAGTCGACGGCCTTGGGGATGTCGGTCTTCTCGCCGACGTAGCGCTTCTGTGCCCACGTCGCCAGCCAGGTCAGCAGCAGGTTGAGAGTGATGTAGATCAGCGCGATCACGAAGGCGGTCTGGATCGTGTTGCGGAACGTGCCGAAGATCTGCTTGCCGGTGTACGTCAGGCCCGGAGCGAGCACGGCATAACCGAGGCTCGTGTCCTTGAGGGCGACGATTGCCTGGCTGATCAGTGACGGCAGCATGATCTTGACTGCCTGGGGGATGAGCACGATCCTCATGACGAGCGACTTGCGCATGCCGATGGCGTAGGCGGCCTCGGACTGCCCCTTCGGCACGGCGTTGATGCCGGCGCGGAAGATCTCGGCGAAAACCGCCCCGTTGTACAGGATCAGGCCGAGGACCAGGGCGAGGAAGGCCTTGGTGCCCGGCTCCGGCCCGATGTAGTACCAGGTCGCGATGATGACCAGCAGCAGTGGCGTCGCACGGAAGAACTCCACCACCAACCAGGCCGGCCAGCGCAGCGCCCGGTGCTCCGACAGCTTGCCGACCCCCAGCAGCATGCCCAGGATCAGTGCGCCGAGGATCGCGAAGACCGCGGCCTGGAGTGTCTTGCTGACGCCCTCGACGAGAATGTTGATGATCTTGGGAGTCACGAAGGGCTCCCAGAGTGCGTAGGCGAACTGGCCCTTGCGCTCGAGCTGGAAGACGATCAGCGCGACGATCGCCAGCAGGCCGATCGCAGAGATGATCGTGTAGAGCCGGTGCCGCTGCCTGGTCTTGGGTCCCGGCGCGTCGAAGAGCACGGAGGCGGCCATCAGGTGATCCTCCAGTGGCGCTCGAGCAGGGCGGCTGCTCCGGAGATCAGCTCGACGATGATGATGTAGCCGAGCGCAATGCCGATGACGATGGGCCACAGGTCCGCCGTGTTGTCGTTGAGCAGGGCCTTCATCGCGGCAGTGCCCTCGGCGATGCCGAAGATCGAGCACAGCGAGGTGTTCTTGGTCAACGCGATCAGCACGCTCGCCAATGGCGGAACGACCGCCCGGAAGGACTGGGGGAGCACGACGTGTCGCATGGTCTGGGTGAATCCCAGACCGACGGAACGGGCAGCCTCCGCCTGCCCCAGCGGGATTGAGTTGACCCCCGAGCGCAGCGCCTCGCACACGAACGTCGAGGTGTACATCGTCAGCGCGAGGATGTTCATCCAGAAGAAGCCGAGCCGGACGTCGAGCTTGGGGAACCCGAAGACGACCAGCAGCAGGAGCACCAACAGTGGGGTGTTGCGGAAGATCGTGACGTAGAACGCCGCCGCACGACCGAGGACCCTGACCGGCCCGACTCGCATTCCGGCCAGGATGGTGCCGAAGATCAGCGAGAAGAATCCGGCGACGACGAACAGCTGGAAGGTCTTCCAGAAGGCGTCGAGCAGCCTGTCGAAGTTGTCTATCAGGACCTGCACGGCGTCACCGTCCTCTCTGTGCTGGCTGGCAGATGGTGCCGGGCCGGGACCGCCGTGAAGCGGTCC
>NZ_JBAVDI010000057.1:0-8110 GCF_049587115.1 Aeromicrobium sp. | reverse complement strand
ACCGCGGTGCTCTCGGGCAATCGCAACTTCGAGGGTCGGATCAACCCCGACATCAAGATGAACTACCTCGCATCACCACCGTTGGTGATCGCATACGCGCTGGCCGGATCGATGGACGTCGACCTCTACAACGAGCCGCTGGGTCAGGACACCGAAGGCAACGACGTCTTCATGAAGGACATCTGGCCCTCTCCCAAAGAGGTCGAGGACGTCATCGCCCAGTGCATCGACTCGTCGACCTTCGTCAAGGAGTACGCCGACGTCTTCGCCGGTGACGAGCGCTGGCGGAACCTCTCGACGCCCGACGGCGATGTGTTCGAGTGGGATCCCGAGTCGACCTACGTCCGCAAGGCGCCTTACTTCGACGGCATGCAGGTCGAGCCCTCCCCGGTCGAGGAGGTCAACGGCGCACGCGTCCTGCTCAAGCTCGGCGACTCCGTCACGACCGACCACATCAGTCCGGCCGGCGCGATCAAGAAGGACAGCCCGGCTGGCTCCTACCTCTCCGAGCACGGCATAGCGCCGCGCGACTTCAACTCGTACGGCTCGCGACGCGGCAACCACGAGGTGATGATCCGCGGCACCTTCGCCAACATCCGGCTGCGCAACCAGATGGCACCCGGCACCGAGGGAGGCTTCACCCGCAACCTGATCGACGGCGGAGAGGTGACCTCGGTGTTCGAGGCGTCCGAGGCCTATCAGGCAGCAGGCGTTCCGCTGGTCGTCCTGGCGGGCAAGGAGTACGGCTCCGGATCGTCTCGCGACTGGGCCGCGAAGGGGACGGCGCTTCTGGGTGTCAAGGTCGTGATCGCCGAGTCGTACGAGCGCATCCACCGCTCGAACCTGATCGGCATGGGCGTGCTCCCGCTCCAGTACCCCGAGGGCAAGAGCGCCGAGTCGCTCGGGCTGACGGGGGAGGAGACGTTTGACTTCTCCGGGATCACCGAGCTCAACGACGGCAGCACGCCGACGACGGTCCGCGTGACGACCACGACGCCCGATGGTGCGCAGGTCGAGTTCGACGCGGTCGTCCGGATCGACACGCCGGGCGAGGCCAACTACTACCGCAACGGCGGCATCATGCCGTACGTGCTGCGCAGCCTGCTGGCCTGACCTTCCCGCAACGGCAGGGGCATCACCGAACAGGTGGTGCCCCTGTCTGCGTGTGAACCACTGCACGACGTCTGGCTGATGAGGATTTGTTGTTCCAGGTGCTGGACGTGACACACGTCACGCTATAGGTTGTGTCAAACAACAAACGCGTCATGTGGACGAAATGAAGTCGGCCGCGGCGCACTACTGGATGAAACAGGAGGCGGTCAGTGTGAAGCGGACACGCAATCTCGTACTTGCGACACTCATGGGTGCGAGCCTCGCGCTCAGTGCCTGCGGCAGCAGCGACAGCGGCGGCGGAAGCGACGGCGGCGGCAAGGCCAGCGGCAAGATCGGTGTCATCCTGCCTGACACCAAGTCCTCGGTCCGGTGGGAGAGCGCGGATCGACCGGCGCTGGAGAAGGCCTTCAAGGATGCTGGAGTCGACTACGACATCCAGAACGCCGAGGGCAGCGCCGACAAGATGGCAACGATTGCCGACGGCATGATCACCGACGGCGTCACCGTCCTGGCGATCGTCAACCTCGACTCGGACTCGGGCGCGGCCATCGAGGAGAAGGCAGCCAAGCAGGGCGTGAAGACTATCGACTACGACCGTCTGACCCTGGGTGGTTCGGCCGACGTCTACATCTCCTACGACAATGGCAAGGTCGGCGCCCTGCAGGGCGCGGGTCTGGAGAAGTGCCTGGGCGACAAGGCGGCGAACATCATCTATCTCAACGGCTCGCCGACCGACAACAACGCGACGTTGTTCTCGCAGGGTGCGCACAGCGTCCTGGACAAGCAGGCCAAGTACAAGAAGGTCGCTGAGCAGGCGGTTCCGGACTGGGACAACGACAAGGCCGTCACGATCTTCGAGCAGCTGTACACCAAGGTCAACGGCAAGGTCGATGGCGTCTACGCCGCCAACGACGGTCTCGCTGGCGGGGTCATCTCGATCCTGAAGAAGAACGGTCAGGCCGGCAAGGTCCCCGTCACAGGGCAGGACGCGACCGTCGAGGGCCTGCAGAACATCCTCGCCGGCGATCAGTGCATGACGATCCAGAAGTCCGCCACCGGACAGGCCGGAGCGCTCGCGAAGGCCGCGATCACGATGGTCAAGGGCGGCAAGGCCGACACGACCGGAACGGTCAAGGATGACACCGGCAAGCGCGATGTGCCCGCGATCCTGCTGGATCCGGTCGCGATCGACAAGTCGAACGTCAAGGCTGTCATCGATTCCGGCGACATGAAGGCTGCGGATCTGTGCACCGGACCGTACGCCAAGATGTGCGCTGACGCAGGCATCAGCTGATTGCCCGGGTGTGGTCCTTCCGAGAGTCTCGGGAGGGCCGCACCCGATGCTGCTGTGTACCACCGCACCACACCTGGAGGGACCCATGAGTCAGCCCGCACCACTCCTCGAGCTTCGAGGAGTCAACAAGAGCTTCGGCGTCGTCCACGTCCTGCACGACGTCGATCTCACCATCTACCCCGGGCAGGTCACCGCTCTGGTCGGTGACAACGGTGCCGGCAAGTCGACCCTCGTCAAATGCCTGGCCGGTATCTACCCGGCGGACAACGGCGGATATGTGTTCGACGGCAAGCCCGTCACCGTCCACGGTCCGAAGGACGCCTCAGCGCTCGGGATCGAAGTTGTCTACCAGGACCTGGCGCTGTGCGAGAACCTCGACATCGTCGAGAACATGTTCCTCGGGCGGGAGAAGACCAATGGCCTCGTGCTCGACGAGACGACCATGGAGTCCAAGGCCCGCGAGGCTCTCACCTCGCTGTCGGTGCGCACCGTCAAGTCGGTACGGCAGAGCGTCGCCAGCCTCTCCGGCGGGCAGCGGCAGACTGTTGCAATCGCCAAGTCGGTGCTGTGGAACTCCCGGGTCGTGCTGCTGGACGAGCCGACAGCGGCACTCGGCGTGGCCCAGACGCGTCAGGTGCTTGATCTGGTGCGCCGCCTGGCGGACTCCGGCGTTGGCGTGCTGCTGATCTCGCACAACCTGACGGACGTCTTCGAGGTGGCCGATCGCATCACGGCGCTCTACCTCGGACGCGTCGCGGCGGACGTCGCCACCAAGGACGTCACCTCGCGCCAGATCGTGGAGCTGATCACGACCGGCCACTCATCCGATCTGGACGGCGCCTCGGCCCCGTCCACCACGGCCTGACTCGGGAGATCTCATGACCAACATCACTGACGCGGAGGAAGCAGGCTTCTCCTCCGACCTCACGCACTCGACCACGTTCGGCTCATCCGTCCAGGGGTATGTCCGTCGGGTCCGCGGCGGCGACATGGGAGCCCTGCCGTCCGTCCTCGGACTGGTTGTGCTGTTCATCGTGTTCGGACTCGCGAACGACCGATTCCTGTCCAATCTGAACATGGCCAACCTGGCCACCCAGTCCGGCTCGATCATCATCCTCGCGATGGCCCTGGTGCCCGTGCTTCTGCTCGGCGACATCGATCTGTCCGCGGGTGTGGCAGGTGGCGCCTCGGCCTGTGTGATGGGACTGGCGATCGTCAAGCACGGCCAGCCGTGGGGTGTTGCCGTTCTGGCCGCCCTGCTGACGGGAGCGGTGATCGGCTTCATCATCGGGGCGCTCGTGGCGAAGCTGGGCATCCCGTCGTTCGTCGTGACGCTGGCATTCTTCCTCGGCCTGCAGGGGGTGACGCTCAAGCTGATCGGCGAGGGCGGCTCGGTGCGCGTCAACCACCCGGTCATCAGCGGCATCGCCAACAGCAACATGAGCGTGCTGTGGGGCTGGATCACCGCTGCCGCGATCGCGACCGGCTTCGCGGTCCTGAGTCTGCTGCGACATCGGCGCAAGGTTGCCAAGGGGCTGCAGCACGAGCCGATGGCCGTCGTCGTCTCGCACATCCTCGCGGTCGTTGCGATCTTGGTGGTCGTGACCTACATCCTCAACCAGAACCGCAGCGTCAACGCCAACTTCCCGATCTCGGGCATCCCGTACGTGATCCCCCTGGTCATCGTTCTGCTCATCATCTGGACGTTCATCCTGGGCCGGACGACGTGGGGACGGCACGTCTACGCCGTTGGCGGCAACGCAGAGGCGGCGAGACGCGCCGGCATCAACGTCGACCGCATCCGCATCTCGGTGTTCGTGGCATGCTCCACCATGGCGGCCCTGAGCGGCATCGTCGCGGCTTCGCAGGTCGGCAAGGTGTCGACATCGTCCGGCGGTGGCAACGTGCTGCTGTACGCGGTCGGCGCGGCCGTCATCGGCGGCACGAGCCTGTTCGGCGGCAAGGGCAAGGCCAGCGACGCCGTGATCGGCGGTCTGGTCATCGCGACGATCGCCAACGGCCTTGGCCTGCTGGCCAGGGCGTCGTACATCAACTTCCTGGTGACCGGAGGCGTCCTGCTGCTGGCAGCGAGCGTCGATGCGATCTCGCGCAGGCGGCGTTCCGCGACAGGCATGTGAGCATGGCCTCAGCCGGGCGTGCGGGTGTCGGCACCAACCAGGAGGACGTCCGCCGACACAATCTCGGGACCGCGCTGGGCCACGTCCATCGGGCAGGTCGGATCTCTCGTGCCGAGCTGACGACACGGATGGGTCTCAACCGGAGCACCATTGCGGGATTGGTGGCGGAGCTGGAGTCGCTGGGACTGGCAGATCAGGCGAAGCCATCCGGCACCCGAGTCGGTGCCGGCCGACCATCGGTCGATGTCAAGGTGCGCCCCGGTGCTTACGTGCTTGCGGTCGACCTGCGGGTCGATGGGCTGACTGTGGCCCGGGTAGGCCTCGGGGGAGTCGTGCAGGCGCGAGCGACCGGTCCGGTGCCGGCGAATCACGACCCGCACGCCATCAGCGAATCGGTTGTCGAACTGATGAAGCTGGTGGTGAAGGACGTCGAGTCCCGGGCCGTGCTGGTCGGGGTGGGGGTCAGCGTGCCGGGCGTCATTCGTTCCGAGGACGGTCTGGTCCGACTGGCGCCGAATCTGGGCTGGCGCGACGTACCGTTCGCCCGGATCGTTGCCGATCGAATCGGTACCGTCGCGATGCCGGTCCTCGGCAACGATGCGGACCTCGGTGCGCTCGCGGAGCATGTCCGTGGCGCCGGAGTCGGAGTCGAGGACCTGATCTATCTCTCGGGAGAGGTGGGCGTCGGTGCTGGCATCATCGTCGCTGGTCGCAAGCTCGATGGGGCCGGGGGATATGCCGGGGAGATCGGTCACTTGCCGTTCGTGCCCAACGGCAAGCTGTGCCACTGCGGTGCGCGCGGTTGCTGGGAGACCGAGATCGGGGCACCGGCCATCGCGCTGGCGATCGGTTGCCCGTCGGAGCGGATCGGTGCGCTGGGGGAGTTCCTCGAAGGTGTCCACGAAGCCACCCCCGGGCTCCGCACCGTGGGCACCCACCTGGGCCGCGGGTTGGCCGGAGCGGTCAACCTGCTCAACCCACGCGTCATCGTCCTCGGCGGCTACCTCCGATCGTTGTATCCGCTCGTGCGCGACGACGTCGAGAACGCACTCGCCATCCATGCGCTGACGGCGCCGCGCGAGCAGGTCCTGGTCACCCTGCCGGGGCTTGGGGGAGACTCGGTGCTGCAGGGTGCCGCCGAGCTGGCGTTCGAGCCGCTGCTGGCCGATCCGGTCGGCCGCCTCGCCGCAACGGCCTGCCAGGACGTCGAGACGTCCCTCATCGCCGGCTGACGGCGTCGTCGCACGGTGCTCGGTGACCCGCTGAGCGTCAGCGGGGCAGCGAGCCCGCAAACACGTCCGCCAGGGCGTGCTCGGCGGCACCCAGCGCAGCTGCGTGGATGCCCAGGGTGCTGAGCCGAATCTCCGGCAGATGGATTCCCGCGGACGGCAGACGCGCGGCGAGGACGTCCTGAGCGGCGGGCACGATGTACTCGCCCAGCGGGACGAAGTAGCCGCCGAGAACGATGACGGACGGATCGAGCACCGCCGCGAGGGTAGCGACTCCCGTCCCAAGCGCAGTGCCGACTCCCGTGAGAGCTGCCCGCACGTCGGCGTCAGTCCGGGCCTGCGCGGCCACAGCGGCCGCGGTGAGCAGCGGAGTCGCCCGCTCAGCCATCCCGACTGCACCGAGCATGGCCCGCAAACCAATCGATGCCTCCCAGCAGCCGCTCCGGCCGCATCCACAGACGGCATGGGGATCGCCGATCGGCATGTGGCCCACCTCCCCAGCGAAGCCAGCGCCGCCTCGCAGGAGGTTGCCGCCCTGGACGATTCCGGCGCCGATCCCGATGGTGCCGGTGATGTACAGCGAGTGCTGCACATCGGTCGTCACGCCGTGAGCTGCCTCGGCAAGCGCGGCGCAGTTGGCATCATTGTCGATCGTGGTGGGGAAGGAGCCGTCGAAGGCCGCTTCGATCTCGGCCGCCAGCTCACGACCGGTCCAGCCGAGGTTGGGCGCCCAGGACACCGTCCGGTTGTCGTGCGCGACCAGCCCGGGCACGGCGACCGTGGCGCCCACCACGGTGTGCCCGTTGTCGGCCAAGGCGTTCCCGACGTCGGTGGCGAGCTCGACGAGCTCGCGCGCGCTCGGAGGCTTGCCTGCTGCGCCGACCGCCCGGGTCTTGATGACCCGCACGGTGCCGGCAAGGTCGAGTCCGACCGCCGCCACGTAGTCGACGTTGACCTCGAGACCCAGTCCGACGATCGATTGTCCGGTCAGGGTGATCGGCCGGCCGGGTCGGCCCCGACCTGTCGGGGTCGAGTCGTCTTCGTTGACCGCCCCCACCGCCTCTAGCTCGCCGATGATGGTGCCCACCGTGGCCTTGGCCAGCCCGGTTCGTCGAGCAAGCTCCGTGCGCGTGGCCGTGCCCTGCGACCTCAGGGAGCGCAGCACGAGCCCGGTGTTCTGGCGCCGGACGTACTCGGTCCCGGTCGGGACCCCGGTCGAGGTCAAGCGCCGCGCACCCCGTACAGGTGCTCGAGAGCGAGCTGGTCGAGGTGCTCGAACGCAGCACCTCGGGCTGCGAGCAGCTCGGGATCGGCCAGCGATGCCTGCTCCAGCTCCGCCCAGCCTTCGCCCTCTGCGAGCGTCGGAATGGACAGCTCGGGCAGCTTGGCGACCGTCAACGCCTCCTGGACCTCCGGATCGGCGCGGAACGCCTGCACCTTGTCGCGCAGCACGAGGTAGTTGGTCATGCACGCCTCTGCCGCCACCCAGACTCCCTTGTCGTCCTCGGTACGCGGGGTCTTGAAGTCGAAGTGCACCGGTCCGTCATACCCGCCGGACAGGATGGTGTCGACCACCCAGAAGGCGCCGCGGACATTGCCTGCACCGAAGCGGAAGTCCTGGTCGTACCGGGGGCCGGTCTGCCCGTTGAGGTCGATGTGGAACAGCTTGCCCTGCCAGAGCGCTTGCGCATAGCCATGCGCTGCATTCAGCCCAGCCATCTCCTCGTGACCGATCTCGGGGTTGACACCGACGTTCTCGGAGCGGTCGAGGGTGTTGATGAAGGCCAGCGCGTGGCCGATCGTCGGCAGGAGGATGTCGCCGCGTGGCTCGTTCGGCTTGGGCTCGATCGCGAACTTCATGTCGTAGCCCCGGTCGTGGACGAACTCGCCGAGCACGTTGAATGCCTCGCGGTAGCGGTCGAGTGCCGCGGGGATGTCCTTCGCGGCACCGGACTCGGCTCCTTCGCGGCCGCCCCAGCAGACGTAGACCTTGGCACCGAGCTCGGCGGCGAGATCGATGTTTCGCATGACCTTGCGGATCGCGAACCGGCGTACGTCGCGATCGTTCGACGTGAAGCCCCCATCCTTGAACATCGGGTGGGTGAACAGGTTGGTCGTCGCCGTGGTCACGGCAAGGCCGGTGTCGGCGAGACCGTGCTTCCAACGCTGGATGATGGCGTCGCGAGCGGCGTGGTCAGAGCCGAACGGGATCAGGTCGTCGTCGTGGAAGTTGACGCCGTACGCGCCGATCCGGGCCAGGTTCTCCAGGGCGTACACCGGGTCCATGTCTGCTCGGGTCGGTTCACCGAACGGATCACGTCCGGGATAGGCGACGG
>NZ_JBAVDI010000056.1:0-5451 GCF_049587115.1 Aeromicrobium sp. | reverse complement strand
CCGCTGCGGTGAGCCGGTCGAGGTCGCCGCCGGTCGCGGCCAGCAGGGCGGTGGCTTCGCCGAGATCCAGCACAGCACCCCGTTCGGCACGAGCCAGCGCACGGCGTACCTGCTGGGGGGTGGGGGCTTCAGGCATGGTGATTCAGGCTAACCGCGGGCGGCCCGGGGCGATTCCCCGGGCCACTCGCTGAACAGTCGCTAGACGAGGACCTTCGCCTGCTCCTCGGTTGCTGGCGGTGCGTCCCGCTCGCCCCGGTCGAGCCTGCTCGGCCACCAGATCTTGCTCCCCAGGTCGAGGTTGATGGCGGTCACCAGGACGGACCTGACGATCATGGTGTCGAGCAGCACGCCGAGGGCGACCGCCGTGCCCAGCTCGGCGAGGAACACGAACGGGATCGAGCCCAGCACCAGGAACGTCGCCGCCAACACCAGCCCGGCTGAGGTGATCACCCCGCCCGTGGAGGACAGCGCGATCAAGGAGCCCTTGCGGGTGCCCTGCTGCGCGCTCTCCTCGCGGACCCGGGTCATCAGGAAGATGTTGTAGTCGATGCCGAGGGCAACCAGGAAGACGAACGTGAAGAGCGGGAACCCTGGGTCGACGAAGTTGAACCCGTTGCCGTTCTCGAAGATCGAGAGCTTGGTGAACACCTCTTGGAACAGGATCGTCGAGATCCCGAGCGCCGCCCCGAACGAGAGCACCACCGTGCCCATCAGAATCGCCGGGGCCAAGAGTGCTCGGAGCAGCAGGATCAGGATCAGGAACACCACGATCAGCACGATCGGGATGATCACCCGGTTGTCCCGGTCGGAGGCGATCTTGCTGTCGAGGTAGAACGCTGAGCCACCCCCCACGAGCGCGTCCGCGCCATTGACCCCGTGCACCGCGTCGCGGGCCGCCTCGACGATGTCGAAGGCAGCAGTCGAGGAGATGTCCTCACCGACGGTCGCCTCGAAGTAGGAACGTCCGTCGCCGAGGTCCGCAACCTGGGTGGGCTCGCCCAGGCCCTCGACGTCGGCCAGCGATGCTTGCACGGGCTTGAGCTGGTCACTGTTGGTGACCACCTGCACGGTGTTGGAGGTGTCTTGCAGACCGTGCTCCGCGAGGACCTGCTGACCCTGGATCGAGTCGAACACCTTCGTGTAGGTGTCTGCGGACGACATGCCCGACGCGTCGAGCCGGAACAACCCGAGGCAGGCGATCGCCAAGACGCCGGCCGTGATCGTCCAGACCATTCGCGGGCGCGGGGCGATGCCCTTGCCCACCCGGGCCCAGAGGCCGGACTGGGTCGGCTCGGCAGAACCGAACGACGGCCGTTTCGGCCAGAACATCCACCGTCCGAAGATCACCAGCAGGGCTGGTAGCAGCGTCACCATGACCAGGAACGTGGTCCCGACACCCACAGCGAGGACCGGTCCGAGGCCGGCCGTCGAGTTGAGGTCGGCGAAGGACAGGCACAACATGCCCACCACGACCGTCGATGCGCTCGCCAAGATGGCCGGCGCCGCGCGGTGCAGGGCGAACGCCATCGCTTCGTGGCGGTCGTCGTGACGGCGAAGCTCTTCGCGGTAGCGGGCGATCAATAACAACGCGTAGTCGGTGCCGGCGCCGATCACCAGGATGCCGAGGATGGCCTGGCTCTGCCCGTTGACGGTGAGGTCGGCGTACTTGGCCAGCAGGTAGACCACTCCGCCCGACAAGGTGTAGGCAACGGCGGCACTGAAGATCGGCAGGATCCAGAGCAGAGGGCTCCGGTAGGTGAAGAGCAGGATCACGATCACGACGAGGAACGTGATCAGGATCAGGTTGGTGTCGATGCCCTCGAACGCCTCGGCCGCGTCCCTGGCCTGGCCACCGAAGCCGGCCAGGTGCACGGTGACACCGTCCATGGCGGTGATGGCCTCGACCTGGTCGGCCGCCTCCGGAATGGCGTTCCAGCCGTTCTTGCCAAAGTTGAACGTGAACGCCAGGTAGGCGACTTCTCCGTCATCGGACAAGAGCTGCGGGACCGGTGCGCCCTGGGCCTGCAACGCGGCCGCGACGCTGGGCGTGAAAACGCCTTCGTCGGTGACGCCATCGAGCTGCGCGATCTCTGTGGCCTGCTCGTCCAGCGCGGCGAGGTCGGCCTGAGTCAGGCCGCCATCTCGCTGGTAGACGACGAGGGTCGGGATGTCGTCAGGGTTGACGGTGCCCGTGAGCTCCTCGACCACCTTCGTGGACTCGGCTGACTGGGGCAGCCATGAGGACGCCTCGTTGTTCTGGACGTCAACGAGCTGGGAGTTGAAGCCGCTCATGAGCGCGACGAGCGCAATCGCACCAACGAGGACGACCCACTTGGTGACGCGGCCGGTGAGCTTTCCGGCAAGGTGAAGATGCATGGCACGACTCTCTCAGTAAGCGCCGACAGCGCGCATCAGGGATTTCCCCTAACTGACCAGGTGCGTCCTGCAGACTCATCGCTCGCTGAGTGTTCGGTCGTCGGGCGACGACTCCGCCAGCTCCTTGACTCGCGCCAGGCTGCGCTCCCAGCTTCGGCCGATGCGGTCCATCTCCCGGGCCACGTCGCTGAGTCGGCCACCGAGCGCTCGATGCACGACCTCGCGCCCGCGTTGCTCGGACTTCACGAGGCCTGCCTCGCGCAGCACCTCTACGTGCTTGACGATCGCCTGTCGCGAGATGGGGAACTCCCGAGCCAGGCTCGACGCGGACGCCTGACCCTGGCCGAGCCGCACCAACAGCTGCCAGCGCATCTCGTCGCCCAGTGCGGCGAACACGGGAGGCAGCGCTGTTTCGAGGCTCACGTGAGGTGCGTACGTGCCGCCGCGAGCTCGGTCGCCCACCCCTCGACGTTTCCCTCGCGGGCCGTCAGCCAGGTGGGGCGGTCGTCGCTCAGGCCGGAGAAGCCACTCTCGACCACCCGGAGTACGACGCCGCCCGGGCGATCCTCGACCCAAAACTCCACCAGGGTGCCGTCATGGTCGTCGTTGGCCAGCCAGCGGAACGCGGCATACCTCGGCTGGTCGAGCTCGATGGTCCGGACCCGGAACTCGCCGTGCTTCTCGTGGCGCACCACGACCACCGTGTCATCGCCGGAGTCATCGCCGGTGTCGCGCTCGACCACCTGATCGGGGTTGATGGTGCCGTCGTTGATCCACCAACCTGGCTGCGAGATCAAGCTCCACACCCGATCGGCGGTGGCGTCGATGTCGATGCTGCGGTCGATCCGGTCCAGCTCGTCGACAGCAGTGGTGCCGGCAGTGGCGCCCGCAGTGGTGTTCGCGTCCATGGGATTCCTTCCGTCGCTTTATGTGCAATCAGACAGTTGCACATATGAGGGACGAACGCAACCTCCAGGTTGCAGGTCAGCCGTAGAGGCGTTCCAGCACGTCCGCGTACTTCTGGTTCACCACGCGGCGCTTCAGCTTGAGGGTCGGCGTCAGCTCGTCGCTCTCAGCCGTCCACTCGACCGGGAGCAGCTCGAACGCCTTGACCTGCTCGGGCCGGGACAGGCGCTCATTGGCCGCGTCGACGGCGGCCTGCGCCATGGCGAGGATCGCTGGCTTCTGGGCGAGGTCGGCGAGGTCGTGGAACTCCAGACCCATCTGCTGGGCGACCAGAGGAGCGATCTCCGCATCGAGGGTCATCACCGCGACGACGTACGGCTTGGCGTCGCCGATGGCCATGGCATGCCCGATGATCGGCGACTCTTTCAGGTAGTTCTCGATGTTGGACGGAGCGATGTTCTTGCCCGATGAGGTGATGATCAGCTCCTTCTTGCGGTCCACGATGGAGACGAAGCCGTCGTCGTCCAGGGCGCCGATGTCGCCGGTGTGGACCCAGCCGTCCTCATCGATCAGCTCGCGGGTCTTGTCCTCGGCCTTGTAGTAGCCCGAGGTGTTCACCGGACCCCGGATCAGCACCTCGCCATCGTCGGCGAGAGTCACCTCCATGCCCGGCGTTGCCCGGCCGACGGTGCCCAGCTTGAAGCTGCCGGGTCCGTTGGCGGTGACCGCGCCGCAGGTCTCGGTCATGCCGTAGACGTCGAACACCTTGATGCCCAGGCCGGCCATGAACTTCGCGACCTCCAGCGGCATCGGTGCCGCTGCAGAGGCGGCCCACTTCACCTGGTCGAGACCGAGCAACAGCTTGAGGAAGCCCAAGATCGCCTCGTCGGCCTTCTGGTAGGCCTCCTCGATCTCGGGCGTCATGGTGCCCCCGACCTGCTGGGCCTCCACCCAGGCGAGTCCGGCGGCCATCGCGTTGCGGACCATCTCGACGTTGGCCGGGTCGGGGTCCGCGGCAAGCTTTGCGGAGATGCCGGTCTTGATCTTCTCCCACACTCGCGGCACGCCGAAGAACGACGTCGGGTGCACCTCGCCGAGCGTGGCCACCAGCTGTGCCGGGTCGCCGATGACGTGCACGTGGCCGCCGATGATCTCGGGGACGTAGATGCCCAGCGTGCGCTCGGCAATGTGCGCGAACGGCAGATAGCTGACCTGCCGCTGCGGTCCGTCCAGGCCTGCTCCTTCGAGGGTGCTCACTGCCTCGTAGATCACGTTGTGGTGGCTGAGCACCACGCCCTTCGGGCTGCCGGTGGTGCCGGAGGTGTAGAGGATGGTCGCCGGTGACTCAGGAGTCAGCTCGGCTGCGCGAGCCTGCACGTCCTCGACGTGCGTGGCGCGGTAGGCCGCACCGGACTCGACCAGGTCTGCCCAGGAGATGAACCGGTCGTCATCCTCGGGCAGGTCGTCGGCGTTGATGACCACGACCTTGAGCAGCCGCCCGGCGGCTTCGATGGCGGCGGTCCAGCGACCGATGTGGTCGGCGTTCTCGAGGATGGCGACGCTGGGTTCGGACTGAGCCGCGACGAAGGAGACCTGCTCGACCGACAGCGTGTTGTAGATCGACATCGGGGTCGCCGCTGCATGCACGATGCCGATGTCGGCGACGACGTGCTCGATCCGGTTGCTGGCCATGATCGCCACATGGTCCCCGGACTGCACACCGAGCTCTATCAGGGCGGCTGCCACGTCGAGGCCGAGCTCGCGGGTCTCGGACCAGGTCAGCGTGCGCCACGACTCGCCCTCGGGCACCTGGTGCTTGTCCGAGTACGCCGGCTGGTCGCCGTACTTCTGCACGGTCTCTGCCAGGGAGTCGACCAACGTGAGGCCGGCCACCTGCTGCTCGATCTCGGCACGCTTGGTCAGTACATCGGTCATGCGGTCTCCTCGTGAGATGGGGTCAGACGCCGAGCATCCGACCGATGATCTCTTTCTGGATCTCGGTCGTGCCGCCGTAGATGGTCTGGATCCTGCTGTCGACGTACGCCTTGGCGATGGGGTACTCCAACATGTAGCCGTAACCGCCGTGCAGCTGCACGCCCTGGTCGACCAGCTTCACCTGCAGCTCGGTCGTCCACCACTTGGCCATCGACGCCAGGGCCGTGTCTACCT
>NZ_JBAVDI010000055.1:0-30652 GCF_049587115.1 Aeromicrobium sp. | reverse complement strand
CGCTGCATGGCACCGACAGGCGCGCCTGTGGTTCAGCGGCGTCTTCCTGACTTTGGTGTTCGCGACCATCGTGACCGACTCGTTCGGGATGGATGCGGTGGTCGCGCTGCTGGGCGTCGGCGTGGCGATCGGCTCCGCGTACGGCCTGCTGGTGGCCACCGCCCAGATCGGCCGTCGTTGGTCGTTGCTGCTCTGGCCGGTGGGAACCTGCGCCGGCATCAGCGTGGTCGACCGGGTGGCGCACGTGGGCGCTGGTCTGGTCCTGGGGCTGGTCGTGCTGTCGTTCTTGTACATAGGTATGAGCCAGGTGCCGCACCTCGGGCTGTGGTTCGTCCTGCCCGCGACGCTTCTGGTCTACCAGGTGGGCGATCTGACCTTTCCGATGGCGCTCATCCGGCTGCCGATTGCCGCGGTGGTGTGGGTCATCTGCTGTGAGGGGTTGGCGGCCCTCATCCGCGAGCTGAAGGACAAGACCGCGGAGCTGGAGCGCCTGGCCGCGACCGACAGTCTCACGGGGTTGCTCAACCGGACGCGGCTCGACGCCTTCCTCGAGCGGGCCGGCACCTCTGGAGCAGTAGGCGTGATCGACATCGACCACTTCAAGCCGTTCAACGATCTCTACGGGCATGTCAAGGGTGATGCCGCGCTCGTCGAGTTCGCGGCAGTACTGGTGGGTGGCGTTCGTCCTGGTGATGGCGTGTTCCGCTTTGGTGGCGACGAGTTCCTGGTCATTCTCGTCGATGCCAGTGTGGAGGACGCTGGCTCGATGATCGAGCGGATCCGCGACGTGTGGTCTACCAACCCGAGCGGGCTCACCTTCAGCGCCGGCGTGGCGCAGGCCGGCCCCGACGCGGTGCGGACGGCCGACGACCTCCTCTACCGCGGCAAGCGGCACGGCCGCGACCAGGTCGTCAGGGACGAGGGCGACCCGGAGGTGGCCACCGCGACGTGACGGGCCAGCCGATGGTGCGTCGAAGCGGCTGGCTGTCTGACGCCGCCGAAGGTTCGACCGGGCTCAGCTGGTTCGGGCGAGCAGATGCCGGAGCTCGTCGAGCACGATCTCGGGAAACTCGATCGGGATGAAGTGGGTTGCCGCAAGCTCACGGAAGCGTGAACCCTTGATCCGCTCGGAGGCCGAGAGCATGTCTCGGGCGCCGGTCAGCATGTCCCACTTGCCGGCGATGAACGTGACCGGGACGTCGATCTTGGACAGCGAGACCCGCTGGTGCTCGGACACGCCGATCGCGAGCTTGGCGTACCACGCCGGGTGCGTCGTGCAGAACTCCTGCATCAGCGTCCGCAGCTCGGCGGTGTCGGCGGACGGGTTGATCAACCTGGTGAGCCTCAGCATGTTCGCGGTCGCATTGGTCCAGGGGATGCGCCTGGTCAGTGGGGCGAGCACGTGGCCCGACACGGCGGCCGATCTGGCAAGCCCGACCATGAGCTGTTTGGAGACGGCCGGCGGCATCCGCAGCGGGGCGAGCATCGTGGCGAAGGTGTTGCCGGGGACTCCGGCCACCGCGAGGATGCCGGAAACTCGTTCGGGATGCCGAGCGGCCAGCTCGAATGCGACCGTGACACCGGCCGACCAGCCGGCCACCACCGCCGACTCGATGCCGGCGTGATCCATCACCGCGATGGCATCCTCCACGAAGGCGTCGAGGTCGACTCGGCCATCCGCCGGGCGAGCAGAACCGCCGACGCCGCGGTGGTTCCATGACACGACGTGCACCCCGCAGTCGGGCCGCAACAGGGCGGGCCACGCGTGCGGATTGGTGCCGAGGCCGTTCGAGAGGAAGACGGTGGGCCCCTCGGCATCGTTGGTCCAGGCGCGCAGGCGAGTGCCGTCGGCGCTCTCGACGTCGTAGTAGCGGACGAACGAGGCGGCGGTTGAGTTCACAAAGGGTGATTGTCCATGCCTGCCGGGCCGCCCGCAACGGAACCTGTCAGATCCGGGCCAGCAGCCGGTCGACGAACCGATCCGCACCGCCGCGTGACTCCGGGAGGAACAGGCTTGGTTCGGTGAGCTCGAGCTCGATCACCACCGGACCGTGGTCGGTCGTCACGAGGTAGACCCGGGCGTACATCGGTGGCTCGGTGAGATCCAGGATGTCGGCGACCGCCTCCAGTGCTGCGACGGAGACGGCTCGTTGTGCCGGGGCGGGCTCGCGAGGCGTGATCGACTCCTCGCCGGGCCGTTCCTGATGGATCCCCTCGCCCCGGGTCAGGATCGGACCCTTGCGGATTGCGTGGGAGAGCTGGTTGTCGAAGGACAACGTCGCTGTCTCCCCGCGCCGGTCGACCGACTCGACGAACGGCTGGGTCATCGACGTGCGTCCCGCTGCCATCAGCGCGGCGCTGTGCTCGTAGACATCCTCGGGGGACTCCCACCGAGCGGTGTCGCGCGCGCCCGAGAAGATGGTCGGCTTGAGCACCCACTCGTCATGCCCTCCGAGGTTGTCCCCGCGGCGGACGTCCCAACGCGTCTGGATGATCGGGACCCCCGCAGCCTTGAGCTGCTGGAGGTAGATCTTGTCGGTGTTCCACCGAAGGACCTGTGACTGACTGTGCAGATGCGGCACCGAGTCGGCCCAGGTGAGAAACTCCTCGCGCCGGGTCAGGTAGTCCCAGCACGACCGCACGACGACGGCGTCGTACGCCTCCCAGGTCACCGCCGGGTCGTCCCACACCGTGATCTCGGCGACGAGCCCACGACTTGGGGCCGCTGCGACCAGAAGGTCGAGGTCCGGGTCGAACTCTCGGGTCGACGATGAGGTGACGAAGGTGCGGCCATGGGCGCATTCTGTCATCGCGAAACTTCATGTCATACCTTATTAACACTAAAATATAGTGATAGCCTTATAGGTATGTCGGCTCCACATCCGCACGTCGCCGTGATCGCCGACCTGGTGGGGTCCCGTACCCAGCCCGATCGAGCGGCAGCCCAGTACAACCTCGTCGCAGCGCTGGCCCAGGTCAATCGTTCCGTTGACGCGGTGCAGCCGCTCGCGCCGACGATCGGCGACGAGTGCCAGGGTGTGTACGCCGACGTTCCGTCGGCGCTACGGGCGACCCTGCTGCTCCGGCTGACGTTGGAGGATCCGCTGGACTGTCGCTTCGGTGTCGGGTTGGGGACCTATCGGGATGTCGGTCGCAGCGACTACGGTCCGATGCAGGATGGTCCCGCTTGGTGGGCGGCGCGTGATGCCATCGTGGAGACGAAGGCGAGGGAGAGTCGCAAGCACCGATCACTCCGTACCTGGTACGTCGTCTCCGACGACATGCTGCATGGATCGCAACAGTTCCCCGAGCCCGCTGCGATCAACGCCTATCTGCTGGCGCGCGACGAGATCGTCAGCGGGATGAATGCTCGTAGCCGCCGGCTCCTGCTGGGGCTGCTCGACGAAAGGACCCAGGTGGAGCTCGCAAAGATCGAGGACATCACGCAGTCCGCCGTGTCCCAGAACCTTCAGCGCAGCGGAGCGTATGCCGTGCTGGGAGGCGTCAGCCTCCTGCAGAAGGCGAGTCAGGCATGATCCTGCTTGCTCTGCTGCTGATCACCCTGGGCGCCGCCGATCTCGTGCGCCCGCAGGACCGAGCCCCCACCCGGGCCCAGCTCGCCCGGGCCGTCGTGACAGGCACCGTGGTGCTGTCGCTCGGGGTCTGGGGCTGTGGCATCTCGGCGTGGTGGGTGCCCCTGGGTGCTGGACTGCTGTCGGCCTGGGTCGCGTCGACACCCAGGGACCGGACCCATCCGTGGCCCATCGTCACCCTCGGCGTCGCGGTGCTGGCGATTCTTGCCGCGAGTGCGCAGTCGCCGGTCGCGGACGGCTGGTTGACGTCCTGGTACGACTCGCTGCTGATCGCCTCGCTCGAGGGCGTCTCCTTCGAGCGCTTCGCCCTGGCCACAGCCTGCGTGGTGTTCCTCGTCGAGTCGGCCAACATCATCGTTCGGATGGTCCTGGCCGGCACGGATGCGGGAGTCATGGCGAGCGAGCAGACACTCAAGGGCGGCCGGGTCCTGGGGCCGATCGAGCGGATCCTGATCTTCTCGATGGCGCTGTCGGGCGCCTACGTCGTCCTGACCGCGGTGATCGCCGCCAAGGGCATCCTGCGCTTCCCGGAGATCTCCCGCGATGTCGCTGGACGCAAGGCCGAGTATGTCCTGGTCGGCAGCTTCGTCAGCTGGTCGATCGCGCTCGTACTTGTGCCGCTGATATAAGCCATAGCGTGATACCTAAGAGATATAAGATCCAAGCTGATGTGATGCTACGTCCCTGCGCGTCGGGGCCTGCGGACTGAGCCGTAATCTTGTTCCCATGGCCACCGAGAAAAAGATCGACATCAAGCCCCGCAGCCGCACCGTCACCGATGGCCTGGAGGCCACCGCGTCGCGCGGCATGCTGCGCGCTGTCGGCATGGGCGACGACGACTGGGAGAAGCCCCAGATCGGCGTCGCGTCGAGCTGGAACGAGATCACACCCTGCAATCTGCCCCTCGACCGGCTTGCCAAAGCGGCCAAGGTGGGGGTGCACGCCGCCGGCGGCTATCCGCTGGAGTTCGGCACCATCTCGGTGTCGGACGGAATCTCGATGGGGCACGAGGGCATGCACTTCTCCCTCGTCAGCCGTGAGGTCATTGCCGACTCGGTCGAGACCGTCATGATGGCCGAGCGACTCGACGGCTCGGTGCTGTTGGCGGGCTGCGACAAGAGCCTGCCCGGCATGCTGATGGCCGCGGCCCGCCTCGACCTCGCCAGCGTCTTCCTCTACGCCGGGTCGATCATGCCGGGCAGCGTGGATGGCAAGGACGTTACGATCATCGACGCTTTCGAAGCGGTCGGCGCCTGCATCAAGGGGCTCATGAGCCGTGAGCAGGTCGACAAGATCGAGCGCGCGATCTGCCCCGGGGAGGGCGCTTGCGGCGGGATGTACACGGCCAACACGATGGCTGCCGCCGCCGAGGCTCTCGGCATGAGCCTGCCGGGATCAGCTGCCCCGCCCGGCCCGGACAAGCGCCGTGACGACTATGCGGAAAAGTCCGGCGAGGCCGTCGTGGAAATGCTGCGACAGGGCATCACGGCGCGTCAGATCCTCACCAAGGAGGCGTTCGAGAACGCCATCACGGTCGTCATGGCGCTGGGTGGGTCCACCAACGCCGTGCTGCACCTGCTGGCCATCGCGCGCGAGGCCGAGGTCGACCTGACCTTGGCTGACTTCAACCGGGTCGGTGACAAGGTTCCGCACCTGGGCGACCTGAAGCCATTCGGTCGCTTCGTCATGAACGACGTCGACAAGGTCGGCGGCATTCCGGTCATCATGAAGGCTCTGCTTGACGCCGGGCTGATGCACGGTGACTGCCTGACCGTGACGGGCAAGACGATGGCCGAGAACCTTTCGCACATCGAGCTCGATCTGGATGGCGACGTCATCCGCCCGCTGGATCGGCCGATTCACAAGACGGGAGGAATCACCATCCTGCACGGATCGCTCGCGCCCGAGGGTGCCGTCGTCAAGAGTGCGGGCTTCGATTCTGACGTCTTCCGGGGTACCGCTCGGGTCTTCGACGGCGAGCGCAAGGCCATGGACGCGCTCGAGAACGGCACGATCGTGGCCGGTGACGTCGTCGTGATTCGGTATGAGGGTCCCAAGGGAGGGCCGGGCATGCGGGAGATGCTGGCGATCACCGGTGCCATCAAGGGGGCCGACCTCGGCAAGGAGGTGCTCCTGTTGACCGATGGGCGTTTCTCCGGCGGAACGACCGGCCTGTGCGTGGGCCACGTGGCGCCCGAAGCCGTCGACGCCGGCCCGATCGCCTTCGTTCGTGATGGTGACCCGATCGTCTTGGACATGGCCAACCGCACGCTTGAGATCGAGGTCGACCCCGCCGAGCTGGAGGCTCGCAAGGTCGGCTGGGAGCCACTGCCACCCAAGTACACGAAGGGCGTCCTCGCCAAGTACGCCAAGCTCGTCAGCTCGGCGGCCGACGGCGCCGTGTGCGGTTGAGGTCGTGACCGAATCGATCGATCCTGACGAGCTCGCAGTCGCACTCAAGGTGCTGGCCGCCGCCGAACGGCTTGCTGAGGAGGATCCTGACTACGTCGCACTCCGGCGCGCGTGTGGAACCTTCTACAAGAACGTCAAGAAGCACCGGCGGCTCGACAAGCGTGCCCAGGTCGCGGCCGCGGATCGCGCGGTGGTCGCGGCCACCGCAACGGGTTCGCCGACCCGGATCGACGATGAGACCGAAGGTATTCCGCTGGTGTCGAACGCGGCCGGCGCCTCGGCGGGCACTCTGCTGGTCGCCCGGCCGTGCTACATCTGCAAGCAGAAGTACACCGCCGTCGACGCGTTCTACCACCAGCTCTGCCCCGAGTGCGCCGCGCTCAACCGATCCAAGCGGGACGCACGAACCGACCTGACCGGTCGGCGCGCGCTGCTGACGGGAGGACGTGCCAAGATCGGCATGTACATCGCGCTTCGGCTGCTCCGCGACGGTGCGCACACCACGATCACGACCCGGTTTCCTCACGACGCCGTTCGACGATTCACCGCTATGCACGACAGTGCGGACTGGATCCATCGACTACGCATCGTCGGAATCGACCTGCGTGACCCGGCCCAGGTCGTGGGTTTGGCGGACGCGGTCGCAGAGCAGGGGCCGCTCGACATCCTGATCAACAATGCCGCGCAGACCGTGCGCCGCACGCCCGGCGCGTATGCGCCGCTGGCCGAGGCCGAGTCGGCACCGTTGCCGGCGGGGCCGCTGCCGGAGCTGCTGACCTTCGGGCACACCAGCGATGCGCACCCGGCCGCGCTGGTCGGTTCGGTCGCGGCCCATCCCGTGCTGGCCAGCGACGCTCACACCGCCGAGGAGCTGACGTCGCTGGCACTGTCGGCGGGCTCGGCCGATCTGGAGCGGATCGACGCCGGGGGGCTCGTGCCGGACACGGTCGACGTCAACAGCTGGACGCAACGGGTCCACGAAGTCGACGCGCTGGAGCTGCTCGAGGTGCAGTTGTGCAACACGACCGCGCCCTTCATCTTGGTCAGTCGGCTGCGTCCGTCGATGGCCGCAGCCGACGCGCGGCGGACGTACGTCGTCAACGTCTCGGCGATGGAGGGCCAGTTCAGCCGTCGCTACAAGGGGCCGGGACACCCACACACCAACATGGCCAAGGCGGCTCTCAACATGCTGACCCGCACCAGCGCGGGCGAGATGTTGGAGCGGGACGGGATCCTGATGACCGCCGTCGACACCGGGTGGATCACTGACGAGCGCCCCCACCCGACCAAGGTGCGGCTCGCCGAGGAGGGATTCAAGGCTCCGCTGGACCTGGTCGACGGGGCCGCCCGGGTATACGACCCGATCGTCCGCGGCGAAACCGGTGATGACGTGCACGGCGTCTTCCTCAAGGACTTCGAGGCCTCTCCGTGGTGAACTCGAATCACCGTCCACATGGTGGTACGGATTGTCTCAACACTTGACCACGAGTGGTCTGCGGACAACACTGGACGCGTGCATGCAGAGATTCTCGTAGTACGCGTTTGACGCGATGGCCTGATCCGGCCCCGCGTCTCCCTCGATTGCCCTCGGGCCGAGGGATTTTTTTATGCGAACAGCCGGGTCGCTCGACGACATACGATTGACCGAAACAAAGGACCGACATCATGACCGAGCAGCTCACGGGGGCCCAGAGCCTCGTGCGGGCGCTGGAGCACGCCGAGGTGGACACCATCTTCGGCATTCCGGGCGGCGCGATCCTGCCTGCGTACGACCCCCTCTTCGACTCCGAGCAGATTCGCCACATCCTGGTGCGGCACGAGCAGGGTGCGGGGCACGCGGCCCAGGGCTACGCGATGGTGACCGGCAAGGTCGGCGTCTGCATGGCGACGTCAGGTCCCGGTGCCACCAACCTCGTCACCGCGATCGCCGATGCCCACATGGACTCGGTCCCGATCGTCGCGATCACCGGCCAGGTGTCCAGTGGATCGATCGGGTCTGACGCCTTCCAGGAGGCCGACATCCGAGGGATCACGATGCCGATCACCAAGCACAGCTTTCTGGTGACGGACGCCGACGAGATCCCCCGCGTGATCGCCGAGGCGTTCCACATCGCGGGCACCGGCCGGCCCGGGCCGGTCCTGGTCGACATCTCCAAGGACGCCCTCCAGGCAATGACGACCTTCGCCTGGCCGAACGAGCTGGCGCTGCCGGGCTATCGCCCGACGACCCGACCGCACGGCAAGCAGGTCCGCGAGGCTGCTCGGCTGATCGCTGCGGCCGAGCGTCCGGTGCTGTACGTCGGCGGAGGCGTGATCAAGGCCAATGCCTCGGCCGAGCTCAAGGTGCTGGCTGAACTGACCCAGATCCCGGTCGTCACGACGCTGATGGCCCGAGGTGCCTTTCCCGACTCGCACGAGCTCCATCTGGGCATGCCCGGCATGCACGGAACGGTCGCGGCTGTCGCCGCCCTGCAGAAGAGCGACTTGCTGATCTCCTTGGGCGCGCGCTTCGACGACCGCGTGACGGGCCAGCTGTCCTCGTTCGCGCCGCTCGCCAAGATCATCCACGCCGACATCGACCCGGCCGAGATCTCCAAGAACCGCACCGCCGACGTCCCGATCGTGGGTGACTGCCGCGAGGTCATCGCCGACCTGGTGTCGACGCTGCGCAAGCAGACTGTCGAGGATGGAGTGGAAGGCGACTACAGCGCCTGGAAGTCGCAGATGCTCGGGATCAAGGAGCGCTACCCCGTCGGTTACGACAAGCCCGACAATGGCCTGGCTCCGCAGACCGTCATCGAGCGGATCAGCGCGATCGCTGGTCCCGAGGCGACGTACACCGCCGGAGTCGGCCAGCACCAGATGTGGGCTGCGCACTACGTCGACTACGAGCGTCCACGCCAGTGGCTCAACTCCGGTGGACTCGGGACCATGGGCTACGCCGTGCCCGCTGCGATGGGTGCACAGGTCGGGCTCCCCGGCACCGTGGTCTGGGCGATCGACGGCGACGGTTGCTTCCAGATGACCAACCAGGAGCTCGCAACCTGCGCGATCGAGGGCATACCGATCAAGGTCGCGGTCATCAACAACTCCTCGCTCGGCATGGTCCGCCAGTGGCAGACACTTCTGTACGAGGGGCGCTACTCCAACACCGACCTCAACACCGGGCCGGAGTCGATCGGTGCACGCCGCATCCCGGACTTCCTCAAGCTCGCCGAGGCGTACGGCTGCGTCGGCCTGCGTTGCGAGTCCGAGGAGGATCTCGATGCGACGATCGAGAAGGCCATGGCCATCACCGATAGACCTGTCGTGATCGATTTCGTCGTCGAGCGCGACGCCATGGTGTGGCCCATGGTGCATGCCGGCACGAGCAATGACGCCATCCAGATCGCGCGGGATCTCGCTCCTGCGTGGGACGAAGAGGACCTCTGATGACCGCACACACTCTTTCCGTGCTGGTCGAGAACACCCCGGGTGTCCTCGCCCGCGTCTCGAGCCTGTTCATGCGCAGAGGCTTCAACATCGACTCCCTGGCGGTCGGCCCCACCGAGATCCCGGAGATCTCACGGATGACCATCGTCGTGAACGTCGACGAGCTGCCGCTCGAGCAGGTCACCAAGCAGCTCAACAAGCTCGTCAACGTGCTCAAGATCGTGGAGCTCGACTCGCACAGCGCGGTCGAGCGAGAGCTCATGCTGATCAAGGTCAAGACCGACGCGCAGACCAGGGGACAGGTGCTCGAGACCGTCCAGCTCTTCAGGGCTAAAGTGGTCGACGTTGCCACCGATGCCGTGACGATCGAGGCGACGGGAGACGCGGGCAAGCTCACCGCGATGCTGAACGTCCTCGAGCCGTTCGGGATCCGCGAGATCGCCCAGTCGGGACGCGTGGCGATTGGCCGCGGATCCCGTTCCATCACAGACCGCACCCTGCGCGCCGTTCCCGGCACGCACGCAAGCTAGATCCAAGGAGAAGCACCCCGTGGCTGAACTGTTTTACGACGACGACGCAGATCTGAGCATCATCCAGGGCCGCCATGTGGCGGTCATTGGATACGGCAGCCAGGGGCATGCGCACGCGCTGAACCTGCGTGACTCGGGTGTCGACGTTCGCGTCGGCCTGCCCGAGGGCTCGAAGAGCCGCGCCAAGGCCGAGGCCCAGGGCCTGCAGGTCCGTTCGGTCGCCGAGGCGGTCGAGGAGGCCGACGTCATCGTCATCCTCGCGCCCGACCAGGTCCAGCGCCACGTCTACACCGAGGCCATCGAACCCAACCTGGTCGACGGTGACGCGCTGGTCTTCGGCCACGGCTTCAACATCCGGTTCGGCTACATCAAGGCTCCAGCGGGTGTCGACGTCGTGCTGGTCGCACCCAAGGCTCCCGGCCACACGGTGCGCCGCGAGTTCGTCGACGGTCGCGGCATCCCCGACATCATCGCTGTCGAGCAGGACGCCTCCGGCAAGGCATGGGAGCTCGCGCTGTCGTACGCCAAGGCGATTGGTGGCACCCGCGCGGGCGTCATCAAGACGACCTTCACCGAGGAGACCGAGACCGATCTGTTCGGCGAGCAGGCCGTGTTGTGTGGCGGCGTGTCGCACCTCGTCCAGGCGGGCTTTGAGACACTGACCGAGGCGGGATACCAGCCCGAGATCGCCTACTTCGAGGTGCTGCACGAGCTCAAGCTCATCGTCGACCTGATGTGGGAGGGCGGTATCGCCAAGCAGCGATGGAGCATCTCCGACACCGCCGAGTACGGCGACTACGTGTCCGGTCCGCGGATCATCGATTCCGGCGTGAAGGAGCGCATGCAGGCGGTGCTCGCCGACATCCAGGACGGCACCTTCGCGAAGCGCTTCATCGACGACCAGGACAACGGTGCCAAGGAGTTCCTCGAGCTTCGCCAGAAGGAGGCCGGCCACTCGATCGAGGCCACCGGCAAGGTGCTGCGCGCCCACTTCTCGTGGCAGCAGCAGGACGCCGACTACGTCGAGGGCCAGGCCGGCCGCTAGTCCGGAGTCCGGGCTCACGAACGTCATCACCGCTGGTGCGGGCCTGCCCCGCGTCGTCACCCCGAGGGGGCCGGATCATGAATCGCGTAGGAGCGCGAGCGATGAGCGGCATGACCGCGCGGCTGAGCAGGCTCCTGCTGGGTCTGTTTCTTTACGGCTTCACGATGGCGATGCTGGTCGAGTCGACGCTCGGGCTGGATCCGTGGGACGTGTTCCACGAGGGACTCGCGCACCACGTTCCGTTGACGTTCGGTCAGGTCGTGATCCTGGTGGGCGCTGTCGTGCTGGTGCTGTGGATCCCGTTGCGGCAGCTTCCGGGGATCGGCACCGTGCTCAACGTGATCGTCATCGGGCTCGCGGCGGACTTCGGCATCGCGGTCATTGCGCAGCCTGATCACCTGTGGTTGCGGGGTCTGCTGCTGCTGGGTGGCGTGCTCGGCAATGGATTCGCCGGGGCGCTCTACATCGGTGCGCAGCTCGGCCCCGGTCCCCGCGACGGACTGTGGCTCGGCCTGGTTCGGCGCACGGGGCGAAGTGTCCGGTTCTGGCGCACCGTCATCGAGGTCACTGTTCTCGTGGTGGGCTTCATCCTCGGAGGCACGGTCGGTGTGGGCACGGTGCTGTACGCCCTTGCGATCGGACCCGTCGTGCAGTTCTTTTTGCCCTACACCGAGGTGCGCCTCGCATCGGGCGCGCACGGCCGCTCGCACGTCCCTCCCGACCCGGAGCGGAGCCGACCCAGGACCGAAGGTGCCTAGCGGCGCGTGGCGATGATCAGCGAGGCGTCCACATCGATCAGCATCTCGACCGCGGCAAAACGGTCGTCGGTCAGCCAGCGCTCGCGGACGGTGTCGACGCGGCCCTCGACGATCGGCGGCCAGAAGGCCGAGGGCACGAAGTCGTCGAGCACCGCGATCCCACCGGGCTCGAGCAGATCGGCGATGACGTCGATGCTCTCCATCACCTCGCGAACGTCGACGAACAGCAAGGAGAACGGGGCGTACCGCTCCAGGGTCGACCAGTCCCCGGCGATCACGTCGACATGGTCGGTGCCGGCGAAGATTCTCTGCACGTCGCCGGCCAGGGCGGGATCGAGCTCGGCACTGACGACGCGGGCACCGGCAGGGGAACCGCTGGAGAGCCAGGCGGACCCCACGCCGCAGCCGGTTCCCAGCTCGGCAAGTGTGCCTGTGCGGGAGGCCGCTAGTGCAGCCAGCAGCCGGCCGGTCTCGTTGCGGATCGAGGTGATGAATCCGCGCTGGCGCGAAAGGTCGAGGGTCCTCGACACGAGCTCGGGGACTTCGGCTGGGGCGCTCACGCGGCCAGTCTGTCACGAGCCGTGGGGCCCGGTGAACCGTGCCCGGCGGTGTGATCGGACCACGTGGTGAGACACCTGGGGATGTTCGCGCCGATCCTGCCGGTCGGCGGTATCGTGATCGCATCATGCGGAAGCAGCTCGTAGTAATCGCTTGCCGCGGCAGGGCCTCTTAGGGCTACACCCTGCCGCGGAGTTTCGGCGTTGGCCCGCCGTTTCGCCGCAGGGTTGCTGATCATGATCTGATCGCTCGCTTTCGTACTCTCCTCGGATGATCTCCGGACACGTGTCTGGTGGAACGGCGAACCCATCGTCGATCCCCGCTTCCGTCCACATCGAAGGAGACAACATGGAACCCCAGCTGATGGAGTGGGGCCCTGCGCACCTGCGCGACGAGGCCGTCCCGCCCGAGCTCGAGCTGGCCGACCGGCCCGATGACAATTGATCACATTGCAAGACGCCAGTTTCACATCCTGAGATGTGGCCGCCTAGGATGAGTCCCATGACTCGTACGTTCTCGCTGGCCGTGGTTCCCGGAGATGGCATTGGTCCTGAAGTGACAGCCCAGGCTCTCCAAGTCCTGGATGTCGTTGCCGAAGACCATGACACCTCGTTCGTTCGGACGTCCTATGACCTGGGCGCGAAGCGTTGGCACGCAACAGGAGAGACCCTGCCGGACTCCGTGCTGGACGAGATTCGCCAGCATGACGCGATCCTGCTCGGCGCGGTGGGCGACCCCAGCGTGCCCTCGGGAATTTTGGAGCGGGGCCTGCTGCTCAAGCTCCGCTTCGCGCTGGATCACTACGTCAACCTCCGCCCGTCCAAGCTCTTCCCGGGAGTGGCCACCCCGTTGGCAGATCCCGGTGCGATCGACTTCGTGGTGGTCCGCGAGGGGACCGAGGGTCCCTACGTCGGCAATGGCGGAGCGATCCGGGTCGGCACGCCGCACGAGCTCGCGACCGAGGTCAGCATCAACACGGCGTACGGCGTCGAGCGGGTCGTCCGCGACGCGTTCGCCCGCGCGCAGGCCCGTCCGCGCCGCAAGCTCACGCTGGTCCACAAGAACAACGTCCTGGTCCACGCCGGGCACCTGTGGACCCGCACCGTCGACGCGGTGGCCTTGGAGTTTCCTGACGTTTCGGTGGACTACCTGCACGTCGACGCTGCGACGATCTTCCTGGTGACCGATCCCGGCCGCTTCGACGTGATCGTGACCGACAATCTGTTCGGCGACATCCTCACCGATCTCGCTGCCGCGATCACCGGAGGCATTGGCCTCGCCGCCAGCGGAAACGTCAACCCTGATCGAACAGCGCCAAGCATGTTCGAGCCTGTGCACGGCTCCGCTCCCGACATCGCCGGCCAGCACAAGGCCGATCCGACCGCGGCGATCCTGTCCGGCGCGCTGTTGCTGGAGCACCTCGGACTTCCCGAGGCCGCGGCCACCATCACGTCGGCCGTCGAGGTCGACATCGCCGAGCGCGGCTCCGTCTCCCGGACCACCGAGGAGGTGGGGGAGGCCATCACGTCGCGCGTGGCCGAGGGCGTATCGGTGGGCTGATCACCGCTTACCTTTGACTTGAGAAAGTACTACCGTGATTACTATGACTTCCAAGCAATTCGCGAGCAGGTTCGAGTCGAATCCTGCCGCCCGAACCGCCGAGCAGCGCGACGCGATCCTGGCTGATCCCGGTTTCGGCAACCACTTCACCGACCACATGTTCCTGGCGGAGTGGACTCCGAGCACCGGGTGGGACAACGCCCGGGTCGTCCCCTACGGCCCGCTGCTTCTGGACCCCGCGACCGCGGTGCTGCACTACGCTCAGGAGATCTTCGAGGGCCTGAAGGCCTACGTCCACGCCGACGGGTCGATCTGGTTGTTCCGCCCCGAGGTGAACGCGGCACGGATGCAGCGCTCGGCGCATCGCCTTGCTCTTCCCGAGCTGCCGGTGGACTGGTTCCTCGGGTCGGTCCGGGCGCTGGTCGAGGCCGACCGCGACTGGGCGCCGGCTGGCGAGGAGAAGAGCCTGTACCTGCGGCCGTTCATGTTCGCCTCCGAGGTCTTCCTGGGCGTCCGTCCCAGCCAGCACGTCACGTATTCAGTCATCGCTTCGCCTGCGGGTGCCTACTTCGCCGGCGGCGTGCAGGCGGTGTCGATCTGGCTGTCGACCGACTACTCGCGTGCCGGCGCCGGCGGCACCGGCGCGGCCAAGTGTGGCGGCAACTATGCCGCGAGCCTGCTGCCTCAGCAGGAGGCCGCCCAGCATGGCTGCGCGCAGGTTGCATTCCTGGATTCGACCGAGCACGCGTGGGTCGAGGAGCTGGGAGGCATGAACCTGTACTTCGTGCATTCCGACGGCTCGATCGTCACCCCGCAGCTCTCCGGGTCGATTCTCGAGGGCGTCACCCGTGACTCGATCATGACGATAGCCCGCGACCTGGGGCACGAGGTCGTGGAGCGCCGGGTTGGTATCGACGAGTGGCGAAGCGGCACGGCCGACGGCACGATCACTGAAGTCTTCGCGTGCGGCACCGCAGCCGTGGTGACTCCGGTTCGATCGCTCAAGTGGGACGGTGGCGAGGCCGTCAGCGGCGACGGTGAAGCGGGCAAGGTCACGACCGAGATCCGCGCAGCGCTGATCGACATCCAGTACGGTCGGGCCGCCGACCCACACGGCTGGATGACCCAGATCGTCCCCGGCTGACCGGTTCTCGGGGGCCGGCGGACGTGGAGTGACTGTACCGGCCAGTACAGTCGCGCCCGCGCCTCCGGTGCGCCCAGATGTTCTATGGTCGGAGTGCGGGGTCCAAGGATGTGCCTCGACAACTGGAGGACCATCATGACGACAGCCACGCGCTCCGAGCACGACCTGATCGGCGACCGTGACGTCCCGCTGGATGCGTACTGGGGTGTCCACACGCTCAGGGCTCTCGAGAACTTCCCGATCACCGGCATCCCGATCGGCATCAGCCCCTTTCTGGTCGAGGCGCTTGCCGCGGTCAAGGAGGCGGCGGCGACGGCCAATCACGATCTGGGACTTCTTGATGATGAGCGCTTCGGTGCGATCCGGACGGCCTGTGAGGAGATTCGCGCCGGCCGGCTGCGGGAGGAGTTCGTCGTCGATGTCATCCAGGGTGGTGCCGGCACCTCGACCAACATGAATGCCAACGAGGTCATCGCCAACCGTGCGCTGGAGCTGCTGGGTCACCAGAAGGGCGACTATCACGTCATCCACCCCAATGAGCACGTCAATCTGAGCCAGTCGACCAACGACGTGTACCCGACGGCCGTCAAGATCGCGATCATCCTCGCGACGCATTCGTTGCTCGAGGCGATGGAGGTGTTGGAAAACTCCTTCGCCGCCAAGGCGGACGAGTTCCACGACGTCCTCAAGATGGGACGCACCCAGCTGCAGGACGCAGTACCGATGACGCTGGGCCAGGAATTTCGGACGTACTCGCTGATGATTGGCGAGGACCGCAGCCGACTGTCCGAGGCCTTGTTGTTGCTGCACGAGATCAATCTCGGCGCGACCGCGATCGGCACCCAGCTCAACGCAGCAGCTGGCTATGTCCCGTCCGCCTGCCAGCACCTCTCCCGGCTCACCGGACTGCCGCTGCAGAGCGCCGTCGACCTGATCGAAGCGACCCAGGACTGTGGGGCGTTCGTCCAGCTGTCCGGCACCCTCAAGCGGGTTGCGGTCAAGCTTTCCAAGATCTGCAATGATCTGCGGTTGCTGTCCTCAGGCCCTCGTGCGGGTTTCAACGAGATCAATCTGCCAGCGGTACAGGCCGGGTCGAGCATCATGCCCGGCAAGGTCAATCCGGTGATTCCCGAGGTCGTCAATCAGGTCGCGTTCCAGGTCATCGGCCACGACATGACCGTCACGATGGCGGCCGAGGGCGGCCAGCTCCAGCTCAACGCGTTCGAGCCGATCATCTGTTACTCGCTGTCGGCCGGCATATCCCGGATGCGCGAGGCGATCCTCGTGCTCGCCACCAGGTGTGTCGACGGAATCACGGCGAATGTCGAGCTCCTGCGCAACGAGGTCGAGAACTCCATCGGCCTGGTCACCGCACTCAATCCATACATCGGCTACGCCGCGGCGACCGATGTTGCCCAGGAGGCGCTGGCGACCGGGCGTGGCGTTGCGGAGATCGTGCTCGAGCGTGGGTTGCTGCCGCGCGAAAAGCTTGAGTCGATCCTGCGCCCGGAGACCTTGGCCAATCTGGCGCCGCGGGCGAAGCCTCCCGCTGAGCAGTAGTCCCGGTCAGGGCGTGAAGAGCGTCGCCGCTGGGTCCCCCAGGAGTGTCACGAGCAGCAGATTGTCTCCAGAGTCGTACGACACGTCGACGTCCAGCGCGCGGTCGCGTGGTGTCGACGCCGCCTCGTCGTCACCGAGCCCGTAGGCGATGTCGCGGAGCGTCACGGTCGCACGGCCGACGGGATCGTTGGTCGGCCACTCGGCGAGCAACCGATGCACCAGACCGGCCAGAACCGCGCTGAACATCGGGTGAGTCTTCTCGTCGACGTCCAGCACGACTGCCTCCGGCAGTCCGAACGACGTCAGACCGATCGTGGGCAGGCGTCCGTCGCTGATGTCGTGGTAGCTGACGACGTACCACTGGGTGGCGTGGGCGAGGGAGACCTGGTCGGAGCGTTGGTCGATGATGCGGGGGATGGTCAGGTCGATCACGACACCGTCGTGCTCCTCGGCCAGCAGCAAGGCATCCACCCGGGCATCCCGCGTCGTGAACGCGACGTCCTCGAGGGAAGCCTGGCGCAGGATCAGGTGCTGGTGCCGGCAGGACCGCAGCCGGCGAATCGCCAACTCGGAGGAGCCGTAGTGTCGCAGCAGCTCGGCGGACGGCGGAGGAATGAGGTCCTCGGAGTCGAGGGGATCGGCAGTCATCACCGCGTACATGACCCTCGGCGCCACGTCGACGGGAACGGGTCTGGCGGTCATAGGTCGATCAGTCTAGACTGAGCTGCATGCAGAGCATCTCGATCATTATCGGCAGGCGCGCCGGGCACTGACTCCAAGCCCCCGACGCGCTGCCTCCCATCCCGTGGGGGGCTTTTTTGTTGCCCGACCAGATGCCGACCGGAACGAAGGATCGACCAGTGAACGCAGGCCACCAGAGTGTGAGCGACTTCCACGTCTATGACACGACGATGCGTGACGGCGCGCAGCAGGAGGGTCTCAATCTGTCCGTCCAGGACAAGATGCACATCGCCCGTCACCTCGACGATCTCGGCGTCGGGTACATCGAGGGTGGTTGGCCGGGCTCGAATCCCAAGGACACCGAGTTCTTTGCGCTCGCGGCGAAGGAGCTCGACCTCAAGCAGGCGACGCTCGCGGCCTTCGGTGCGACCCGCCGGGCTGGTGTGGCGGCGGCGGACGACCCGCTGATCCAGGCCCTGCGCGACTCTGGTGCCTCGGTCGTGACGCTCGTGGCCAAGAGCCACGACCGGCACGTGATCGAAGCGTTGCGCACGACGCTGGACGAAAACCTCGCGATGGTGCGCGACACCGTGACTTATCTTCGTGAGGAAGGACAGCGCGTCTTCGTCGACCTGGAGCACTTCTTTGACGGCTTCCGAGCGAACCGCGACTATGCTCTGGAGGTCGTCCGCGCTGCGGGCGAAGCGGGCGCTGAGGTGGTGATCCTCTGTGACACCAATGGCGGCATGCTCCCGCACTGGGTCACCGAGATCGTCACGGACGTGGCTCGGATTGGTGTGCGCCTGGGCATCCACGCTCACAACGACACCGGGTGCGCAGTCGCGAACACCATGGCCGCGGTCCAGGCTGGTGCGACCCACGTCCAGGGCTGCATCAACGGCTACGGCGAGCGCACGGGCAACGCCGATCTGGTCACGTGCGTGGCAAACCTCGAGCTCAAGCTTGGCCTGCAGGTCCTGCCGGAGGGGCGTCTGGCGGACGCCTCCCGCATCTCGCATGCCATCGCCGAGATCACGAACTACCCGCCGTCGGCCCGCCAGCCGTACACCGGTGTCTCGGCCTTCGCCCACAAGGCCGGACTGCATGCGAGTGCGATCCGGGTTGACCCCGATCTGTACCAGCACATCGACCCCACCCTGGTCGGCAATGACATGCGGCTCCTGGTCTCGGAGATGGCCGGCCGGGCCACCATCGAGCTGAAGGGCAAGGAGCTGGGCTTCGACCTCGCGAATGATCCGGTGCTGCTCGGCCGAGTCACGGACCGGGTCAAGGAGATGGAGCAGTCCGGCTACACCTTCGAGGCCGCTGACGCATCGTTCGAGCTGCTCCTCGCCGAGGAGATCGACGGCACTCGACCCTCGTACTTCGACGTCGAGTCATGGCGCGTCCTGGCCGAGTCCGCGCGCGGCGACGATGCTGTCGCGGAGGCAACGGTCAAGCTGACTGCCGGAGGTGTGCGGCTCGCCGTGATCGGCGAGGGGAACGGTCCCGTCAACGCCCTCGACCACGCACTGCGCCAGGCGATCGAGCAGGTGTATCCCGATGTGGCCCGGTTCCACCTGATCGATTTCCGGGTTCGGATCCTGGACCAGGGGCACGGCACGGACGCGATCACACGGGTCTTGATCGAGACGTCCGACGGCAAGGACGTGTGGGTCACGGTGGGCGTCGGAGCCAACATCATCGAGGCTTCGTGGGAGGCGCTCGTGGACGCGTTGACCTACGGTCTGCGTCGGCACGCAGTCACGCCCCGCATCAATGACTGAGGCCGGCTCAGGTTGACCGGCGCCCGGCGCGCTGGCAGCGTTGGCTCGTGAACATTCGTGCCCGCAGGGTCATGATCGCGTTGCCAGTCGTGCTGACCGTGGTGATCGCGGGGATCATCGGTGCACTGGTCGCAGCACAGAGCCACCGGCAGACCGAGCAGATCGCCCAGGCCGATCTGGTTGCGCAGGACTACCTCGGGGCGGTCTCGTCGTTCCGCTCCACGATCGTCAAACGAGTCGCCGACGGCAAGCAGGCCGACCCGGGTGCGCTCCGGAAGATCGTCGAGCGGGCCGTGGCCGAACCCCCGAAGCTCGCGAAGGCGTCGCGGTTCGGACGGGAGCACTCCGCGGTCTACGCCGAGGCCGAGCAGACCGAGGCGACGATCCTGGAGCCATTCACCCGCCTCAGTGCGACGTTGAAACGCGCAGACACAGCAGGCGACTTCATTGCCGCGGCACAGTCAGTTCTCGCCCTGCGTGCCACCGACTACATCAGCACGAGCGTCACGAGCAGCGGCCCGATCCGATCGACGCTCATACCGGTCCTCACCGCTGCGCGCGACAGATTTTCGCGGGTTCAGGTGCCACCAGGCCGGCAAGAGCTGGCCAAACAGGTCACCGACGCCGTGCAATACCTCATCGACAAGGCATCCGAGCTCGCGAACCGGATCGACAGCCGAGAGTATTTCTCCTTCTCCTACCAGGAGGAGTTTCAGACGGCGTCGGACGCTGTCAGTGACTACGCAACCCAGGTCAAGGGTGACGTGACCGAGGCCGTCAATGCAGTGAGCGACTTCTAGGATCTGCCCTCGGCGAGCCGCTTCATCGGCACGTGGACGATGCCGGCTTCGAGATAGTCCTCACCCGAGCGGACGTAGCCGAAAGACATGTACCACCGCTCGAGCGGGGCCTGGGCATTGAGGTGCAGCTCGCCTGCTCCCCACAATCTGGTCACCTCGGCCATCAGTCGGCCGGAGTGCCCGCGGCCGCGCTGGTCCTTGCGGGTGCAGACCCGCCCGATGTGTCGGAGGCCGTCTCCGCCGACGTACACCCGGAGATAGCTCGTGAGGCCGTCGCCGTCGCGCAGCCACAGGTGCGTCGTGGAGGCCAGCAGGTCCCGTCCGTCGACATCCTCTTCATCGACCTGCTGCTCGACGGCGAAGACCGCATCGCGGATCCGCCAGACGTCGTAGACGTCCTGCGCCGAGAGCTCGTCCCCGCTCATGCGGACGATCATGGCGCGCAGCTGTGGCAGGTGCCGAAGATCTCCAGGGTGTGCGAAACATCCTGGAATCCGTTCTCCTCAGCGATCTTGTCGGCCCAGCGCTCGACCGTCGGACCCTCGACCTCGACGGTGCGTCCGCAGGACCGGCACACCAGGTGATGATGGTGCCCTGCGCTGCACTGGCGATAGAGCACCTCGCCCTCGTCATTTCGCAACGCGTCGACCTCGGTGGCATCGACGAGTACCTGCAGGCTGCGATAGACCGTCGACAGGCCGACAGACTCGCCGCGCTGCTTGAGGATGTCGTGAATCTCCTGCGCACTGGCGAATCCGTCGAGGTCCTCGAGGATCGCGACGACTGCGCGTCGTTGGCGGGTGTTGCGGAGTGCTTCGACCATGTCTCTCCTCAGGCGACTTCTGCTGGACGGCGGCGGCTGCTCCGCAGCCGCCGGGCTACTGCTCCGGCGAGGGCGGAGATCGCGAAGATAGTCAAGGCCAGCAGCACGATCGTGGGACCTGGCTGGGTGTCGATCTGATAGCTGGCCACGACCCCGCCCAGGGCCGCGACCAGACCGATGGCCATGGAGGCCAGATGGGTGGTGCGGAAGCTTCGGGTCAGTTGCTGGGACGCCGCGACGGGCACGACCATCAGTGCTGACACGAGGAGCAACCCGACCGTGCGCATCGCGACCGTGATCGTCACGGCGGCCAGGACCGCTATCAGGATGCTGTAGGCGCGAACCGGCACGCCGCTGACCCTGGCGTGCTCCTCGTCCTGACACACCGCGAACAGCTGCGGGGAGAGCCCGACGGCGAGCACGACCACGAGGACTCCGAGACCGGCCACGAGTGCCAGGTCGCCCGACGACACTGTCAGGATGGAACCGAACAGGTAGCTGTTGAGGGTGGATGCACTCTCGCCGGCGAGATTCGTGAGCAGGACGCCGCCAGCGATGCCCCCGTAGAACAGCATCGCGAGCGCGACGTCGCCGCTGGTCCGCCCGTACATGCGCAACAGCTCGATCACGATCGCACCGACCACCGCCACGACGACCGCGGTGAGGATCGGAGCGATGCCGGTGAGCAGGCCGAGGGCGACCCCGGTCAGCGCCACGTGCCCGATCCCATCGCCCAGGAGTGCGAGCCGGCGTTGCACGAGGAACGTGCCGATCGCCGGAGCTGCGAGCCCGGTGAAGGTCGCCGCGATGAGGGCCGCGCGCATGAAGTCGTAGCCGAGGAGGTCGATCATCGCCAGACCCCCTCGCCGGTGAGTCCTTCGGGTCGTGGGGGAGCGCCGGTGTGCATGTGGACGTGAGCGTGGTCCTCGCCGGTCAGTCCCTCGACCGGGCCGTCGTACGCGACCTGACCCGCATGCAGGACCACCGCCCGGTCGATCAACGGCCGCAGGGGTCCTAGCTCGTGCGCGACCAGCAGCACCGAGGAGCCGTCGTGCACCAGCCCTCCCAGCAGCTCGGCCAGTGATTCCTGGTTGTCGTGGTCGACGCCCGCAGTGGGTTCATCCATGATCAGCAGGTCGGCTTCCGAGGCCAGCGCTCGGGCGATCAGCACACGTTGCTGCTGCCCACCGGACAGGTCGCTGAGAGCCGATCGCGTGCGATCGGCCAGGCCGACCCGCGCGATCGCAGCGATGACGGCGGTCGAGTCTGCCTTGGTGCTCCAGCCGACGAAGCGGCGATGGGCCAGCCGCCCGCTCATGACGACTTCGTGCACCGTGGCAGGAACTCCCGCCACGGCCCGCGAGCGTTGGGGCACGTAGCCGAGCCGGTGCCGGTCGTGGAAGTCGGCGAGCGGAATGCCGAACAGGTCGACCGTGCCACCACTCATCGGTGTCAGACCGGTCGCGGCGCGCACGAATGTTGACTTGCCCGAGCCGTTCGCGCCCAGTAGGGCGACGAACTCACCACTGGTCACGTCGAGGTCGACCTGCCGCAGGACCTCTCGACTGCCGAGTGTCACGGTCACGCCGCGGGCGTGGAGTGCGGTGCTCATGGGCAGGAGTTCGCTTTCCGCAAGGTCTGGAGATTCATCCGCATGAGCGTCAGATAGGTCTCGCCCTGGGTCGCGTCGGAAAGCCCCTCGATGGGGTCGAGCGTAGCGGTGCGTGCGCCAGTCTCCGAGGCGATGGTGTCCGCGATCGCCGGACTCACGAGCTCCTCGGTGAAGATCGTCGTGATGTTCCGGCTCCGGACCAGTGACGTGATGTCGGCCAGCTGGGACGGCGACGGCTCGTTGGACGGATCGATCCCCGCGATCGGTATCTGTTTCAAGCCGTACCGGTCGGCGAGGTACTGGAAGGCGGCGTGACTCGTCACGATCGTGTCGGTGCGGCAGTTCTGGAGACCGGCCACGAAGTCTTGGTCGAGCGACGAGAGCTCGGCGACGAACCGGGCCGCATTCGCGGCATACGTCGAGGCGTGCTCTGGATCGATGGCTGCCAGCTTCTGCTGGACTGCTTCGGTCACGGCGATCATGTTGCGAGGGTCGAGCCAGGTGTGTGGGTCCTCGTTCGCCTGGTCCCGCCCCCCACGCTTGTCCCCTCCCCGGGCCTGTTCGCGCTGCAACGTCTGAGCGATGTCGAGCGTGTCCTTCGACGATCGCCCGGCCTGATCAACTGCCTGGTCGACTGCTGCCTGGAAGTTCTTCTCGTAGATGACCAAAGCGGCTCCCTGGAGCGTCGCGACCTGCTTGGGCCTGAGCTCCAGGTCGTGGGGCTCGACCCCGGGGGAGGTCAGGCTGGCGACGTCGGCGAGCGAGCCGCCGACCTGCTCGGCGACATAGGCGAAAGGGTAGAACGAGGCGACGACCTGAGTCTTGTCGCCGCCGCCGGGGGTCGATCCGCTGCAAGCAACGAGGATGACGGCGAGCGGCAGGACGCAAGTCAGGAACAAAATTCTCCGCATGACAATCATTCTCAAGTAGATGACAATGGTTGTCAAACGCTCCGACTGGGCTCCGCGAGTAGGGACGGCTGGCCCACCACCGCCATCTGTGTCGTGTCGCACCGACTAGAGTGGGAAGCCCTCGGGCGCACGTGATCACGATCGCGTGCCCAGGCCCGCCGACACCCAGCCGGATTGGAACATCTCCCCATGGCATCGACCGTTGACAGCGTCATCAGCCTCAGCAAGCGCCGCGGCTTCGTCTACCAGTGTGGCGAGATCTATGGCGGCACCCGGTCCGCGTGGGACTACGGTCCGCTCGGCGTCGAGCTCAAGGACAACATCAAGCGCCAGTGGTGGCGGTCGATGGTGCAGGGCCGCGACGACGTCGTCGGTCTGGACTCGTCGGTCATCCTGCCGACCGCCGTGTGGAACGCCTCGGGACACCTGTCGGCGTTCGTCGACCCACTGGTCGAGTGTCAGCAGTGTCATCGCCGATTCCGTCAGGACCACCTGCAGGAGGCCTACGCCGAGAAGAAGGGCATCGACGACCCCGACACCGTCACGATGGACCTGATCGCGTGCGCACACTGCGGCACCAAGGGTCAGTGGACCGAGCCCCGCATGTTCAACGGCCTGCTGAAGACGTATCTCGGCCCGGTCGAGTCCGAGGAGGGCCTGCACTACCTGCGACCCGAGACGGCGCAGGGAATCTTCATCAACTTCGCCCAGGTCATGACCACGGCACGCAAGAAGCCGCCGTTCGGCATCGGCCAGATCGGCAAGAGCTTCCGCAACGAGATCACCCCCGGCAACTTCATCTTCCGCACCCGCGAGTTCGAGCAGATGGAGATGGAGTTCTTCGTCGAGCCGGGAACGGACGAGGCGTGGCACGACACGTGGATCCAGACCCGAATGGACTGGTACACCGGCCTCGGCATCGATCCCGACAACCTGCGCCTGTACGAGCACGCGGCCGAGAAGCTCTCGCACTACTCCAAGCGCACCGTCGACATCGAGTACAAGTTCGAGTTCGCCGGCTCGACGTGGGGTGAGCTCGAGGGCATCGCCAACCGCACGGACTTCGATCTCACGACCCACGGCGAGCACTCCGGCAAGGATCTGTCGTACTTCGATCAGCCCAACAACAAGCGCTGGACCCCGTACGTCATCGAGCCGGCTGCCGGAGTCAACCGCTCGATGATGGCCTTCCTGATCGACGCCTACGTCGAGGAGGAGATTCCGAACGCCAAGGGTGGAACCGACAAGCGTACCGTGCTCAAGCTCGACAAGCGGCTGGCGCCGGTCAAGGCCGCAGTGCTGCCGCTGTCACGCAACGAGGACCTCTCGCCCAAGGCGCGCGCGCTGGCGGCTGAGCTGCGCGGGTTCTGGAATGTCGACTTCGATGACGCCCAGGCGATCGGCAAGCGCTATCGCCGGCAGGACGAGATCGGCACGCCGTACTGCATCACGGTCGACTTTGAGACTCTGGACGACCAGGCCGTCACGATCCGAGAGCGGGACTCGATGACGCAGGAGCGCATCGCGCTCGATCAGGTGACGTCGTGGCTCGCGGCGCGCCTGCCGGGATGCTGATCCACCCGTGGGCGACAATCGGCCGGTGAACCGTTTGTGGATCGCCGCGGCTGCAGCGGCTGCGCTCGTGGGCGGATGCTCCTCGGCGCCCGACAAGAAGTCCGAAGCTGTACCGGTTCCAAAAGGTTTCGACGTGCCGGCAGGCGTGACATTGACCAAGGGTGGAACCAAGCTCACCGAGGACGAATCGGCCAGCGTGATCTACCAGGTCGGCACCAAGGCCACGAGCGCCATCACCGTGACGGTCGCGGCGGTCCGCAAGGGGTCGATCAAGAAGGACTTCACCTTCTTCTCCCTGGACGACGCGACCAAGGCCTCGACCCCGTTCTACGTCGACGTCACGGTGACGAACGAGGGGCCCGCGGGGCTGGGTGGGGCGGCGCTGCCGATCTTCGCCCATGACTCCAGCAACACCAACCTTCCGGCCAACGACATCGTCGGAACCTTCCGGCCGTGTCGGAACTCCACCCTCCCCAAGAGCTTCCTGCCCGGTGCGACCGCCAACCTGTGCCTGGTCTACCTCGTTCCGAAGGGCAAGGCCCTGCAGTCGGTCGATCTGCAGACCGGCTCCGCCCGGGACGCCATCACCTGGACTCCCTAGGACCGTCGACCAGACGTCGGTTCTTCGGAGCTGGGTGTTTCTGGGAGAATTGGCGGCATGTCGACCGCCGCGCTGTCCCGCGCCCCCGAACGCGGGAGATACCCCCAGCTTCGGCTGGGAGATCTCGAAGTTCCCACTCCGGTCGTTTTGGCGCCAATGGCCGGTGTGACCAACGCGGCCTTTCGTCAGCTCTGCGCCGAGCAGGGTGCAGGACTGTACGTGTGCGAGATGATCACGTCGCGCGGAATCGTCGAGGGGGACAGGACGTCGTTGTCGATGCTGACCTTCGCGCCGAACGAGACGGTGCGCTCGGTCCAGCTGTACGGCATCGACCCGGTCCACGTCGGCCGCGCGGTCGAGATCCTGTGCGCCGATCATGGCGTCGACCACGTCGACCTCAACTTCGGCTGCCCGGTGCCCAAGGTCACCCGCAAGGGTGGTGGGGCCGCGCTGCCGTGGAAGGACACGCTGCTGGGTGAGATTCTCACCGCCGCGGTGTCGGCCGCACAGCCCTACGGCGTGCCGGTCACGATGAAGACCCGCAAGGGCATCGACGATGACCATCTGACCTATCTGGACTCCGGTCGTATTGCCCAGGAGACCGGGTGCGCTGCGATCGCGCTGCATGGCCGTACGGCTGTCCAGCACTACTCCGGCCGAGCTGACTGGGACGCCATCGGTGAGCTCAAGGCCGCAGTCGACATCCCGGTCCTCGGCAATGGCGACATCTGGGAGGCCGCTGACGCGATTCGGATGGTCGAGCACACCGGTTGTGACGGTGTCGTCGTCGGTCGCGGCTGCCTGGGCCGGCCTTGGCTGTTCCGCGACCTCGCGGCTGCATTCTCCGCGGAGCACGTCGTCGGGCTACCCACACTTGGCGAGGTGGCCACCGTGATGCGTCGCCATGCCGAGCTGCTGGGCGAGCTGATGGGCCAGGAGCGGGGCTGCATCGAGTTTCGCAAGCACATCGCGTGGTACCTCAAGGGATTCGCGGCGGGCAAGGACATCCGCAGCAGCCTGGGCATGGTGTCCTCCTACGCCGATCTCGATGATCTGCTGGGCCGGCTCGACCCCACCGAGCCCTATCCGGTCGCCGAGCTGGGCACGCCCCGCGGAAGGCAGGGCACTCCCAAGAAGGTCTCGGTACCGGACGGATGGCTGGATTCCCGCGACATCGTCACACCGATGGATCCCGAGGCAGAGGACGGCACCAGCGGGGGATAGCGTCTCCACGCACCCCGGACCCGCTCGAAGGATTGACATGCCCCAGCCCTGGACCCTGCACTCCGACGGCCGCACGATCGCAGAAGGAGAGATCGTCGGCCCGACCGAGCGCCTGACCTGGCCGCGCACGATCGGATTCGGCGCGCAGCACGTCGTCGCGATGTTCGGAGCGACCTTCCTGGTGCCGCTGCTGACGGGCTTCCCGCCGTCGGCGACGTTGTTCTTCTCCGGCGTCGGCACGATGCTGTTCTTGATCATCACGGGCAACCGGTTGCCGAGCTACCTCGGCTCGTCATTTGCGTTCATCGCGCCCATCGGAGCGGCCACCGCGACCGACGGCATGGGCGGTGCACTGTTCGGGATCATGGTCATCGGCATTCTGCTGGCCGTGGTCGGCGGCATCGTGATGATCACCGGCACGGGCTGGATCGATGCGCTCATGCCGCCGGTGGTGTCAGGCGCGATCGTCGCGCTGATCGGGCTCAACCTGGCACCGGTCGCGGCCGACAACTTCGGCAAGGCGCCGTGGACCGCGCTGGTGACGCTGGCTGCGGTACTGCTCATCGCGGTGGCGTTCCGTGGGCTGACAGCGAGGCTCTCGATCGTCGTGGGTGTCGTCATCGGCTATGCCTTCGCTCTGGTCGCTGGCGACATCGACTTCACCGCGGTCGGACAGGCCGCCTGGATCGGGCTTCCGGACTTCCACACGCCGACCGCGGCCTGGTCGGTGCTGCCGACCTTCCTGCCGGTCGTCCTGGTGCTGGTCGCCGAGAATGTCGGCCACGTGCGCAGCGTCGCGCACCTGACCGGTGACCAGTCGCTCAACCGGCGCACGGGCCGCGCTCTGCTCGCGGATGGACTCGCCACGACACTGGCCGGCGCTGGTGGCGGATCAGGAACGACGACATACGGCGAGAACATTGGCGTCATGGCGGCGACCCGGGTCTACTCCACGGCTGCCTACTGGGTCGCGGGCGTCACGGCGGTCCTACTTGGCCTCTCACCCAAGATCGGCGCGCTGATCAACACGATCCCCGTCGGAGTGCTGGGTGGCATCACCACGGCCCTGTACGGCCTGATCGGCATCATCGGCGTCAAGATCTGGATCGACAACCGGGTCGACTTCTCCAGGCCGGTCAACCAGTTCACCGCTGCCGTCGCGCTCGTGATCGGCATCGGCAACCTGACCATCACCCTGGGTGACCTGGTCTTCACCGGGATCGCGCTCGGCACGATCGCGGCGGTCGTGGTGTTTCACGTCATGACCACGGTGGAGCGGCTCCGCAGCGACGCCGCTGCCTAGCCGCGCGCAGCGCGGGCGCGCTCGAGCTGCTCGAACAGGATCGTCCGCGCATCGTGCTCATCCAGATGTCGGCCGTCCGCGTCGACCGGGCCTTGGGGGGAGTGCACCTCGAGCGTCGCGACGTGCCGGCGCCGCTGGATCGGCCCCTGCCGCAGCTCGACCGACTGGGTCTTGTGGTGCGGCACGATGCTGGTCGTGCGCTGGATCCACCCCTGGCGCGCCACGAAGGTCCGCTGGTTGGCGCCGACCCAGCGGTACCGCCACCCGATCGGCGCGAACAGCCACGAACGACGGGGAGCCGGCACCGCTGGCACGGACGCGACTGCCGAACCGGGAATCAGCTCGGCGATGATCGCGTCGGCCAGAGGACCGTCCGTGATCGGCAGCAGGGTCGACGACGAGGCGGTGCTGTCGTCATCACCGTGCGCGGCGAACCCGGCTACGTCGACCTCGAGCCGCTGCCAGCCGAATCGCCGCCACACGTAGGGCTCCCTGACCGCGATGCCCTGCACCCGTGCGAACGGGATGGTCTGCGAGGTGCGGGACAACAGGCCGCGCTCGATCCGGAGCCCGTCCGCGCCACGCGACAGGGTGAAGTCCCACTGCTGGAGCACGCGTTTGCCGACGATCTGGATGAGCCAGGTCCCCAGCGGGATGATGCCGCCGAGCAGCACGATGACCTGGTCGAACCAGATCGCGCCGCCGAGCAGGATGACCGAGCCGAATGCGGCGAGCAGGAAGTCAAGCGACAGCAGCGTGCCGATCACGACGCGCTGCGGAGGTACGACGGTGATGATGGTGCGCTGCTGCTCGACTGTGGCGGCGGTGTCGCCGTGCGCCTTGGCGAGCAGGACGCGGCGCAGATCCTGCGCGTCGGCGAGCCTGAGGAAGCGCAGGGACGTGCGCGAGTCCTTGCCACCGGCCATCTCGATCCGCAGCTCGGCCAGGCCGAGCAGCCGCGCGACAAGCGGCTCGGCGATGTCGACCGACTGCAGACGTTCGTACGGGATGCGCCGCGAAGCCTTGGTGATCACGCCGGAGCTGATCCGCAGCTCGGTGCCATCGATCACGTACCGCGTGAAGGCCCAGGTCCCGAAGCCGAACCCCATGCCGAGGAGGAGTCCGCCGACCAGCGCGACCAGCAGACTCAGCACTGAGCTCATGGCGCCCCAGCCGTCGCGGGAGAACACCGAGCTGACCAGGCCGACCGACGCGGCGGCAGCCCACAGCGCGCCTTGCACCAGCCCGGTCAACGGGTGGGTCCGGAGGCCGATCGGCTCGTGGGTCGGCTCAGAGTCCGGCGCCATGAGCCTCGCCCAGCTCGGTCAACCGGTTGCGGAGTCGGGTGGCCTCGGTTGCGGGCAGCCCGGGAATGTCGGCCGCAGTCTCGACACTCGCGGTGTGCAGCGTGACCGTCGCGACGCCGAACGCCCGAGCCAGCGGCCCGGCCTCGACGTCGACGAACTGCATCCGTCCGTAGGGGATCGCGACGAGTCGTTTGAACATCACGCCGCTGGTGACCAGCAGGTCGTCATCATTCTCGGCATACCCCCAGCTGCGCTGATTCCGCGCTGCCCAGGTCCACCCCCACGCATATCCGGCCACTGCACTCGTCACCAGGGCTGCGCCGAGCCACCGTACGTCGGGCGTGACCAGGAGGGCGATGCCGAGGACCAGCGCGACCGCCGCGGGTGCGGCGATCAGGATGCGCCGGATCGTTGCGAGCCGTGGTGACACGGTCTGCCACTGACCGACGGGAGGGCTGAAGAGTTCATCCACGTCGGTGACCCTACGCGTCAGGTCCATGGTCGACGGGACGACAGCAGGCGGACGATTCGATCGGCGGCTTCGAGAGCTCGCAGCCGGAGAGCGAAAGTTGACCGCGGATGGACTGCGGTGGGACAGTGGAAGACGCAGAGCAGCCTCTTCTGCCTCTTCCCTCAGTTCCATTCCGCGGAGAACTTCATGGCCAAAGCACTCATCGGCTACATCGGCGGCCCCACCGCAGACCAGCTGCGTGAGACCGCCCTGCTGCAGCGACGGATCGCCGACCTCGAGGATGAGATCATGCGCCTCAAGCTCGAGAACGACGGACTGCTGCGGACGATTCGCGAGCGGGTCGACACCGTGACCGCAGGCGACTTGATGGAGCCTGCGGCTCACTGACGCCCCAGCGGTCTAGGCTGGCCCCAACGGTCGTCCTGCGTAGGAGTCAGCGTTGTACCTCAAGAGCCTCACCTTGCGTGGGTTCAAGTCATTCGCCTCGTCGACGACCCTCCAGCTCGAGCCGGGCATCACCTGCGTCGTCGGGCCCAATGGTTCCGGCAAGTCCAATGTCGTCGACGCGCTCTCCTGGGTCATGGGCGAGCAGGGCGCCAAGTCGCTGCGCGGTGGCAAGATGGAGGACGTCATCTTCGCCGGCACCTCAGGGCGCCCGCCCCTGGGTCGCGCCGAGGTCGTCCTGACGATCGACAACTCCGACGGCGCGCTGCCGATCGAGTACACCGAGGTGACGATCTCCCGCACGATGTTCCGCAACGGTGGCTCCGAGTACGCGATCAACGGCAACACCTGTCGGCTCCTGGACGTACAGGAGCTGCTGAGTGACTCGGGCATCGGCCGAGAGATGCACGTCATCGTCGGCCAGGGCCAGCTCGATGGTGTCCTGCGGGCCACCCCCGAGGAGCGCCGCGGCTTCATCGAGGAGGCTGCCGGGGTCCTCAAGCACCGCAAGCGCAAGGAG
>NZ_JBAVDI010000054.1:0-13056 GCF_049587115.1 Aeromicrobium sp. | reverse complement strand
TCCCCAAGATGCGCCGCGGACGTCGTGATGATGCGTCGGTGAGACCTACTGGTAGACCGGCACCGCGATCTCCGATCCCATCTGCAGCGCAGACGCGTTCGGAAGAGAGTTGAGTCGGACGATCTCATCGACCGTCTGGCGGATGTCTCCGTTGGGATTGGCCTCGGACGCGATCTCCCACAGCGTGTGCCCCGGGAGCACCTGGACCGCGGTCGTGTCAGGCGCTGAGCCGATGGCGTCGCCGGCGACCGAGGATGATCCGAACATCACGGCCAGCAGTGCGACTGCCACGACCGTGGCGCCGAGCACGACCGCCTTGCCACGCTGGGTCAGTCGAACCTGCGGCGTGGGTCGAGGTGCTGGAACCGCGCGCAGGTGACGGACCGGACGGTCGGTGGTGCGCGGGCTGAGGTGACGGCTGTGACCGAATGCGATGGTGCTCATGTGTGCCTCCATGGGGAAGTGAGACGGTGATCCTGACGTGTGGTGTGGACGATCAAACGCTGCTCTCGATGTCATTCGATGGTGCGAACAGACGTTCGATCGAACACATGTACGACGATAGGTGACGGGTCCGACAAAAGGAAGCATTGATCGAACACAATTTCGATTGGTCTTCATGGCAGACTGGCATTGCAGCGAATATTCACCTTCGATGGTGGCGCGAATCACGGCGTCCGGGCCCGTACGGAGGCGATCGACTCGCCACACGACTACGTTCGACCCATGGCCACTGCACGTTCGAACATCCTCACCGCCTGGAAACAGGCCTCCGCCCAACAGGCACCGCTTCTTGCCGCCGGAGTCGCGTTCTACGCCTTCCTCTCGCTCTTCCCTGCCCTGATCGCGAGCGTCCTCGCGTACGGCCTCGTGGCCTCCCCCGAGACCGTGCAGCGGCAGTCCGCCGACATCGCCGCAGCCCTGCCGGCCGACGCCGCATCCTTGGTCACGGGTCAGCTGGAATCGCTGACCTCGACCTCCAGCGACTCGCTCGGCATCGGACTGATCATCGCGATCCTGTTGGCGATCTACGGCGCGGCCGGCGGCGTCGGAAACCTGGTCACCGCAATCAATTCGATGTTCGGCCTCGCCGAAACGCGCAACTTCATCCAGCGCAAGCTGCTGGCGCTGGGTCTGACGGCCGGCTCCATCGTGTTCCTGCTCGTCGTCATTGCGCTGGTCGCAGCCGCACCCGCGGTGTTCGACGCGATCGACATCGTGCCTGGTCTGCGAACCGGACTCGAGATCGCTCGCTGGGTGATGCTGGTCGCAGCGGTCGTCGCGGCCATCGGGGTGCTGTTCCGCATCGCGCCCAACCGCACGAGCACGTCCCGACTGGTGACCACGGGAGTCGTCGTCACCAGCACCCTGTGGGTCGCGGTGTCGGTCGGCTTCTCGTTGTACGTCGACAACTTCGGCAGCTACGGCAAGACCTACGGAGCTCTAGCTGGCGTCGTGGTGCTCCTGCTCTGGTTGTGGATCGGCATCTACGCGATCCTGCTCGGCAGCTGCGTCGAGGCAGTGCGCGAAGAGGTCGTGACTGGCGAGACCGTCGAGGAGGACAAGGAGATCGCCCAGTGGCGCACGGCCGAGGCCGGCACGGCTGGCGAGACGGTGCCGGTCGAGGTCATCGAGGAGGACGCAGCCGAGCCAGACACCGAGGAGCCGGGGCGGCGGCTACCGTTCGGACCGAAAAGCCCCACTGAGCACTGATCACGTCCCCGCGCGTGATCGGGCTAGAGGAGCCGCCCGGCGAGGAAGGAGAGCGCGCCGATCACCACGATGAGTGCGATCACGCCGCTCAGCAGCGCCGCAGTGGGGCCCCGCGATCCGGGGAGCGTGCGCTCGCTCAGGTCGACCTCGAAGTCGGGCAGCAGGAGCTGCAGGTCGACGTCTGCGGCGTCCGCCCTGCCTGCCGAAGCCAGCAACGCGCGGGCGGCCGGTTCGACGGCAGCCAAGTCCCGGGCCGTGGTCGTGCCGACGTCACGGACCTCGACCGACCAGCCATCACCCATCCGGGTGCCCACCACCAGATAGCTCATCGCTTGCCGGCCTTCCTGAGCCGGCGCGCACCCAGGCGGCGCAGCATCGGGTCGGCGTACATGAAACCGACCGGCGACAAGGTCCCGATGCGACCCAGCACCCCACGCCAGGCCGGCAGGGTGCGGTAGACGCGTCGGGTGCCGAACAGGTCGACGAGCTCCCGGGCGACGTGTGGAGGGGTCAGCATGACCCCCGCGGCCAGCGCCTCGCGCGCGCCTCCGTGCACATCCATGCTCTCGACCATGGCGGTGTCGGTGCCATCGGGACACACCGCGTGCACACCGATCCTGTCCCCGCGCAGCTCGGAGGCCACGGAGATCGCCAGGGACAGCACCGCCGCCTTCGTTGCGGCGTAAACGCTGAGCCCGGGCACAGGTGCGTGCGAGCTGAGCGACGCCAGGATGCCGATCTCGCCTCCCTTCAGTCCGCCCACGGCCTGACCACGGAACGTGTCGGCAGCGGCGCGCACCCCCCACATGACGCCGAGGACGTTGACGTCCACCATGGTGCGGACCTGGCCGATCGACAACGTCGTCAGGTCGCCGTCGGTGCCGACTCCGGCATTGCAGACCCAGGCACCGAGCGGCGCGATCTCGCACGCGCGAGCCGCGACGTCGCGGTTCGCCTCGGGATCGGTGACATCGAGGACGAGCCCCAACGTCGCGCCGATCTCCTGGGCGGTCCGCTCGGCCGCGGCGCCATCCACGTCGGTCACCACGACTTCGTAGCCTCGGTCCAGGAGCTCGATCGCGATGGCTCGGCCGATCCCCCGCCCGGCTCCGGTCACGACCGCTGATCTGGGACTTCCGGGCTTCACGAGGGTCTTGAACACCGCCCCAACCTAGGCGCGGTGCGCACGACACGCCATCGAACATATGTTTGAACAAAGGGTGTGTTCAGGGCTACTCTTCGAGCATGAGTGATGACCGCAACGCCGAAGTCACCGAGCTCCCGGACGGGCCGGCCGACTCCACCGGACTGACCGCGCGGCAGCGCAAGGTGCTGGAGTTCCTGCGTGACGAGATCGAGAAGCGAGGCTACCCGCCCAGCATGCGCGAGATCGGTGCGGCAGTCGGTCTCACCAGCACGTCGTCGGTCGCGCACCAGCTCCGGGCCCTCGAAGCCCTCGGCTACGTCAAGCGCGATCCCAACCGGCCGCGGGCACTGGAGATCTTCCTTCCCGATGTGATGGCAGCGCGCCGCTCCATGAGCAGCGCGGTCGAGAGCACCTTCGACGAGACCGGCATCGGCGACGCCATGCCCACCGCTACGAATGTTCCACTGGTGGGCCGCATCGCTGCAGGCGGACCAATCCTGGCCGAGGAGCGGGTCGAGGAGATCTTCCCGCTGCCCAAGTCGCTCGTGGGTGACGGCACGTTGTTCCTGCTCGAGGTCTCGGGCGACTCGATGATCGACGCGGCGATCTGCAATGGCGACTACGTCGTGATTCGCCAGCAGCCCAACGCCGAGAACGGCGAGATCGTCGCGGCGATGCTCGACGGCGAGGCGACGGTCAAGACGTTCCAGCGCAAGGACGGCAAGGTGTGGCTGCTGCCGCACAACGATGACTACTCCCCCATCGACGGCGCCCACGCCACGATCCTGGGCAAGGTCACCGCGGTCCTGCGACGCGTCTGAGCGTCGGAAGATCGGTCGGGTTCGCTTCCGGCGTCAGCGACGAGCGTCCCAGGCGCTCCGGACCATGTCGACCAACGTGTGCCGCATCGCCCAGTCCAGGTCGCGAGCCGCAAGCTCGCCCGACGCCACGATGCGCGCAGGATCCCCGGGACGCCGATCACCGATCTCGGGATCGAAGGCGATTCCGGTTGCCTCTGCCACCGCGTCCATGATCTGCCGCACCGACACACCGTCGCCACTGCCGAGGTTGTAGACCGGCTCGAGTGGCACCCCGTCCAGGAGCTTCCGTGCCGCCACGACGTGAGCGTCGGCCAGATCGCCCACGTGCACGTAGTCGCGCACGCAGGTGCCATCGGGGGTTGGATAGTCGTCGCCGTGGATCCGCGGGGTGCGCCCCTCGCCCAATGCTTCAATGACCAGCGGAAACAAGTTGTGCGGGCTGGTGTCGTAGAGATCTGGAACGGCGGAGCCGACGACGTTGAAGTAACGCAACGAGGTGTGGTGCATCGAGAAGGCCCGAGCCGCATCGCGCAGCAACCACTCGCCGATCAACTTGCTCTCGCCATATGGCGACTCGGGCGCGGGAGGCGTCTGCTCGGTCACCACGTCTACGTCAGGCGTTCCATACACTGCCGCGCTCGAGGAGAACACGATCTTGTCGACGCCCGCCTCGCCCATCGCCTGCAGCAGACTCACCGTGCCCTGCACGTTCTGCTCGTAGGTGTGCAGCGGGCGCTGCACCGACACTCCGGCGTACTTGTATCCCGCCAGGTGGACGACTGCCTCGACCTCGAGCTCGACCATCGCCTTGGCGACAACCTCGGTCTCGAGGATGTTGTGGTCGATGAGCTGGACGTCCGACGGCACGAAGGAACGATGGCCGCTGGACAGATCGTCGACCACGACACAGTCGAGCCCACCCAGTCGCAGCGCCCGCACGACGTGCGAGCCGATGTACCCGGCTCCGCCGGTCACGAGGACGCTCATGTCACCAGCCTGCCAACAGTCCGGTCAGCCGTTGAAGCGAAGGGTGCCGACGTTGTAGCCGTGTCCTCGATACACCTTGACGGAGTGCTTGCCGCTGAAGCTGCGACCGATACCGCGCCAGGAGTCGGAGTTGACCGAGATCGTCCAGTTGCCCGATGCCAGGCCGGCGACGTAGAAGTAGCCGCTGCCATCGGTCAGATCGGTGCGTATGACCCGTTTGCCATCCGAAGATGACAGCCGCACCATCATCTCCTTGTTGGTCTTGCCGCCCACACGGGTCACACGACCCTTGACGACGGCGCCCTGCGGGTTGGTCCCCAGGGTGACTGGGTAGGTGTTGCCGGCACCACGCAGCGAGTGGGCCTCGTAGACACCCGTGCCATATGCCTTGCAGTAGCCGCGATACATCCACCCCTTGTAGCCGCTTGGGGGTGTCCTGGCTATGTAACCCATCGCATAGGACTTGGCGTACTCCGCATATTTGCCGGCGACCGTCTTCCAACGCTCGGCGCTGCGATCGACGCCCTTGAAGTAAGCCGAGTTGTCGGGGTAGCGGCTGGGATACCAGGCTGAGCAACCAGTACGCCGGCCGACCTCGACCCAGAACCTGCCGGGCCGCAGATTCGTGAACACTGCCGAGCCGGTCGAGCTGCTGGCCACACGTTCTGCGACCACAGGCGAGTCGAGGATCGGCACGCCAGGCACCTGCTCACGCAGACGCAGCCAGCGATCTGAGGTTGTCGCCTTGGACCGGTAGGCCGAGGAGAACCTGGCCGTGACCGTGACGTCGTTGGTCAGGTTCGTGCTGACCTCGTCCGCGAAACGATCGAGGGGTCCGTTGAGCGTGATCAGGTTGGCCCGCGAGTACGTGTAGTTGGTCGCGTCGTAGCAGCTCCCGTAGGGCGTGCGGTCCTTGCCGTACCAAACCTCGACGCTGCCGCCGGGAGAGCGAAGGCCGATCATGTACCGGTTGTCGATGCTGTTCGTCGCGGGCAGGAAGCCGACCGTGTATCTGCCACTGGCATCCGCGTCGGCGTGGCCGAAGACGTTGGCGCAGCGTGGGTAGTCCAGCTCTCGATTGGCCGTGGAGCTGCTGGAGAAGCTCGGCGGCGGCGCGGCCACGGTGACCTGGCTGCCTTGACCGCTGCTCACCGAGCCCTTGATCGAGGTGTAGCTGAAGTCAGCGTCGTAGGGGCCGGTCGCCCGAGCCTGGACCGACGTAGCGTCGCGCAGGTAGCGCCCACCTCCCGTGGGGATGCCGTCGGCGCCACGGTAGTACCAGGATCGCGCTTCGCTGGCCGGATCGACACCGCGGATCTTGAGCCGGTAGGCAGTGGACGGCGAGTTGTTCATGCCAAGGCCCACAGTGAACGAGTACTTCGCTTCAGAACCCGATTCGGTCACGGCTGCGGACTTGACCACCTCGGTGTTGCCGCCTTTGAGCGCGCGGACCAGCTCGACCCGCAGGTCCCGCATGCCGGCGACCGCGCCGTTGACCGGAAGGATGCTGCCGCGGATCTGCTGCTTGGTCACCCGGGTCTCGGTCCGCATCGTGGTGTAGGTGCGGGGACGGGAGTTGCTCGGTTCGCTCTCGTCGATGGTCAGACCGACGTTGCTGTGCGACACAGGAGAGCCGTCGGCATTGAACCCTTCTGGATAGTCCGGGTTGTCTCGGTGCATCCACACGGTGACGTAGGCCGAAGACCGGGCCTTGACCGCGTACGACCGCTTGTAGCTGTCGCCCACGAACTGCAAGGTTCCCCGGCAGGTGGTGCTGGCGCTGCAGCTGACGTAGACCCTGCCCGCACCCAGATAGGACGAGGGGTACATCGCGACGGTCCGGGTCTTGACGCTCGCATTGGTGGTGGCGGCCTCTGCGGGGGAGGTCACCAGCAGCCCGGCGACCAAAGCCGGGATGGCAACCAGCAGTGCGGTGAGGCGCGACGTCATGTCATCCCCGAGCGATTGGTGGAAGAGAATCTGGGCAAGGTTATCAAACTTTGGGGCGCTCGATGGACTTCGCGGACTCATCCAGACGGCGCAGTGCAGCCAGCGCCGTGTCGCGATCAGTCGTTCGCCACATGTCGGGCAGCGAAGCGGCGAGGAACGAGCCGTACCGTGCCGTCACGAGCCGCGGATCGAGGATCGCCACGACGCCCTTGTCGGTGTCGCGGCGGATCAGCCGCCCGGTCCCTTGCGCCAGCAGCAGCGCTGCGTGGCTCGCCGCGACACTCATGAAGCCATTGCCGCCGCGCTTCTCGACCAGGCGCTGCCGGGCACTCATCAACGGGTCGTCGGGACGCGGGAACGGGATGCGGTCAATGATGACCAGCTGGCACGTGTCCCCCGGAAGGTCGACGCCCTGCCACAGACTCAGTGTGCCGAACAGGCACGTGCTCGGTGTCTCGATGAACCGCCTCGCGAGCTCTGGCAGCTGGGCATCGCCCTGGCACCAGATGTCGATGTCGGGCAGGCGCTCGCGCACCTCCTCCGCGGCCCTCTCCGCGGCCCGTCGCGACGAGAACAGGCCAAGGGTTCGACCGCCGGCCGCCTCGATCAGCGAGGTGATCTCGGCCAGCTGCGCCTCCTCGAGCCCGTCGCGGCCCGGCACGGGAAGATCCGTGGCGACGTAGAGCATGCCCTGCCTGCGGTAGTCGAACGGTGAACCGACATCCAGGGGGCTCCACGTGTCTGCCCCCGGCTCCAGCCCCAACGATCGCGCCACGGGGTCGAAGCCACCGCCCAGCTGGAGGGTCGCACTGGTCAGCACCACGGTCTTGTCCCCGAAGAGCTTGTCGCGCAGGCTCGCCGAGACATCGATCGGAGCGATGTGCAGCTGCTTGTTGCCGCGATTGTCGCTCATCCACAGCACCTCGGTCTCGCCCTTGGCGGCCATGCGCTCGGCGATCTTGCGGACGTCGTCGACCATGCCGCGCGCCTGCTGGCGCGCTGCATCGGGCTCGCCCTTGTCCTTGTCCTTGGGGAATGCCGAGAGGCAGGCGCGAGCGCTGTCGCGGACGAAGGCCAGCACCTCGCTCAGCGGCTGTGACGGCTCATCGATCCGACCTTCCTCCGTCCGCGCCAGCACGTCGGCCAATGCGTCGGAGGCATCGGTCAGGTCCTCGGCCTCCCGCCCGTCGACCTGTCCCCGAGCGCGACGCGCGGCCCGCTCGACCACGACCGGATCAAGCTCGTCGGTCGACGCCTGAGTGACCCGCGCGGCCAGCTCGTGGGCCTCGTCGACGACCACCGCGTCGTACTCCGGCAACATCGGCACGCCGTCTATCGCGTCGATCGCCAGCAGGGCGTGATTGGTCACCACGACCTGCGCGGTCTGTGCGTCCTCCCGCGCCAGCTCGGCGAAGCACTCCTGGGCGTGGGCGCAGCGGGAAGCGCCGAGGCACTCACGGTGGTTGACGCTGACCTGCCGCCAGGCGCGGTCGGTGTGGGACGGGGCGGAGTCCCGGTCGGCGATGTGCCCGGCGGTGGATTGCTCCTCAGCCCACTCGCGCAGCTCGAGGACCTCGGCACCCAGCGAGCCCTCCGGCACGTCGACCAGTGTCCCCTGGTCATCGGGAGCACCCTCACGGACACGGTGCAGACAGGCGTAGTTGCCGCGTCCCTTCACGACGGCATGATGCGGGACGGTGTCCAGGGTCGCCTTCGCCGCATCCTTGAGCGCCGGCAGGTCGCGTTCGACGAGCTGGTGCTGCAGATTGAGTGTCGCGGTGGCGATCACGACCCGCTTGCCATGCAGGAGGCTCGGCACCAGGTAGCCCAGCGACTTTCCGGTGCCGGTGCCGGCCTGCACCAGGAGATGTCGGCCGCTCTCCAGAGCCTGCTGGACGGCCTCGGCCATCTCGATCTGACCGGGTCGGTCCTCACCTCCCACTGCCTCGACCGCGGCATGGAGGACCTCGCGGACATCAGGCTCAGAAGGCATGGCGCAAGGCTAGTCGCGGGACGGCACGTCGCCTGACTCGGATCCACAGACCTCCCACCCCGGGGTCGCGGCCGAGGTCAGACCGCGTACGGCTCGAGCTCGCTGGCGAGCTGACCGTGCACCCGAGCCACGACGTGCGTGCCGTCGGACTCGTGGTCGAGCGACTCGATCTCGCCCTGGGTGTGGATCTGGTTGAGCAGGTCCCCGCGGGCGTACGGCAGCATCACGTCCACTCGGCTGGCGGGTTGCGGCAGATCAGCCTCGATCGCGCCGAGCAGCTCATCGATTCCCTCGCCGGTGTGCGCGCTGACGACAACCGCGTGCGGCTCACGGGACAGCAGGTTCTTGAGGACCAGCGGGTCAGCGGCATCGGCCTTGTTGATGACGATGATCTCGGGCACGTCAAGCGCATCGACATCGGCCAGCACGGCGCGAACTGCCGCGATCTGTCCCTCGGGGTCGGGGTGCGACCCGTCGACGACGTGCAGGATCAGATCGGACTCGGCGATCTCCTCCAGTGTCGAGCGAAACGCCTCGACGAGCTGGTGCGGCAGGTTGCGGACCAGTCCGACGGTGTCGGACATCGTGTAGACCCGACCATCCGAGGTCTGCGTGCGGCGGGTGGTCGGGTCGAGCGTCGCGAACAGCGCGTCCTCGACCAGCACGCCGGCGTCGGTCAGCCGGTTGAGCAGGCTGGACTTGCCGGCGTTGGTGTAGCCGGCGATCGACACCGACGGGATGTCGTGGCGACGACGGTTGGCCTTCTTGGTCTCCCGAGCCTTGCCGAGATCCTTGAGCTCGCGCCGAAGCTTGGTCATCTTCATCTGGATGCGACGGCGATCGGTCTCGAGCTTGGTCTCACCGGGGCCGCGGCCACCGATTCCCTCGCCGCCGGCTGCCTGTCCACCAGCCTGGCGGGAAAGGTTGCCACCCCAGCCGCGCAGGCGCTGCGTCTGGTACTGCAGCTGCGCCAGCTCGACCTGCGCCTTGCCCTCCTTGGACTTGGCGTGCTGGGCGAAGATGTCCAGGATCAGGGCAGTCCGATCGACGACCTTGACCTTGCAGCGATCCTCGAGATTACGCAGCTGGCTGGGGGCCAGCGCGCCATCACAGATGATCGTGTCGGCGCCGGTCGCCTCGACCGCGGCGCGAAGGTCGTCGACCTTGCCGGTGCCGATGTAGGTCGCGGGGTCGGGCTTCTGACGGCGCTGGATCAGAGCATCGAGAACCTCCGAGCCAGCGGTCTCGGCCAAGAGCTTGAGCTCGGCCATCGAGTTGTCAGCGTCCTCGGACGTCCCCTCGGTCCACACGCCGACCAGGACGACCCGCTCGAGCCGCAGCTGCCGATATTCGACCTCGGTGATGTCCTCGAGCTCGGTGCGCAGGTTCGCGACTCGGCGCAGGGAGTTGCGTTCCTCGAGCTCCAGGCCGTCGGTGTTGCCCTGCGGGCCTGCGGGCGTGCCAGCCGTAGCGTCGGTCATGCGATCCATTCCATGTCGCCACGCGCGACGATCTCGGCGGGTCCGGTGAGGATGAGGTGGTCGTCGGCGCGCCAGGTCACGTGAACCGTGCCGCCGGGCACGTCGACCCGGTACGTGGTGGGTCGGGGGGTGTGGTCGGCCACGGCTGCGGCGACCGCCACGGCACAGGCGCCGGTGCCACAGGATCGGGTCTCGCCCGATCCGCGCTCGTGGACGCGCATCGCGACGTGCTCAGCACCCTCGCGGACGACGAACTCGATGTTCACGCCGTCGGGGTAGACGGCCTGGTCGTAGTCGGGCTGGGTCAGCAGGGCGCCGGCATCGCTGAGCCGCTCGACGAACGCAATCGCGTGCGGGTTGCCGGTGTGCACCTCGTGGGCCTCCCAGGTTCGACCGCCCGCGCCGACCTTGGAGACTCCACGCACCTCAGGAACACCCATGTCGACTGAGATCGCGGTGCCAGCTCCGGCCGCTCGATCCGATCCGAACGTGATGACCTTGTCGCCATCGCGAGTGCCGACGACAAGGGGCTCGGACGCATCGGCCAGGCCTTCCTGCACGAGGTGCAGGGCGAAGACCCGGATGCCGTTGCCGCACATCTCGCTGACCGAGCCATCGGCATTGAGGTAGTCCATGAACCACTCGCCTGCCGACTCTTCACCGAGTGCCGACGTGCGGATGACTCGCATGACCCCATCGGCTCCAATGCCGCGCCGCCGGTCGCAGAGCGCGGCCACGAAGGCGCCGTCGAGCTCGCCGTGGATCGTGCCGTCATGGTCGGGGAGCAGCACGAAGTCGTTCTCCGTGCCGTGTCCCTTGAGCCATGGAAATGCCATATCCACCAGTCTACTCGGGGCGTCGCTGCTGCCGAGCCTCGATGAACTCCAGCGCTGTGCTGACCAGGTCAGTGGCATCGTACGGAAGCCAGTGGATCCTCGGATCCTTGCGAAACAACCGGTCCTGGCGGCGAGCGAACTTTCGGGTGCCGACCACGGTCGCTTGCCGCGCCTCGTCCTCCGTCGTCTCACCGTCGAGGAAACCCAGAATTTGCTGGTAGCCCAACGCTCGACCCGCAGTCAGCCCCTGGTCGAGACCGTTCTCGCGCAGTGCCCGCACCCCCTGGACGAAGCCATCAGCCCACATCTGATCGACCCGCGCCACGAGACGTGCATCGAGCACGTCACGCGGGATGTCCAGGCCCAGCATCACGAGCCCGTCGAACACCGAGTCGTGCGCCGGCATCGTCGCAACGAAGGGTTCACCGGTCAGCTCGATGACCTCGAGGGCACGGACGATGCGGCGGTCGTTGGTCGGCAGGATCTGCGCGGCCGCGGCAGGGTCGCGGGCCGCAAGCTCAGCATGCAGGGCCTCCGCGCCGCGCGCTGCCAGCTCGGCGGTCCACCGCTCGCGAATCGCAGGATCGGTCCCGGGGAAGTCGAGACGGTCCAGGACAGCGCGGACGTACAGCGCAGATCCGCCGACCACGATCGGTGTGACGCTGCGGGACACGCAGTCCTGCACGGCGTCTCGCGCCCAGGTCTGGAACTCCGCGACGGTCGCCGTCTCGGTGACCTGGAGCACGTCGAACAGGTGGTGGCGGATGCCTCCACGCTCCGCCTCGGTCGGCTTGGCCGTGCCGACATCCATGCCGCTGTACAACTGCATCGAGTCGGCGTTGATGATCTCAGCACCGAGGTGACGGGCCAGGGCCACCGCGAGCGCGGACTTGCCCGATGCGGTCGGACCCACCACGGTCACGATGCAATCGCCCACAGACATGTCGAAAGTCTCGCAGTAGGCTGTGGGGCCAAACGGAGGCGGATGCCTCCGCACCTGTTGATGAGGAGCGCGACATGGGATTTCTCGACAAGCTGAAGAAGAAGGCGCCTGAACTCAGGGACAAGGCAGCTGGCGTGGCTGCGAGTCACAACGACAAGATCGACGGTGGGATCGACAAGGCTGCGGACGCGATCAGCAAAGCCACCAAGGGCAGGTTTGACGACAAGATCGACGGTGCGGCCAACAAGACCAAGGACGGCGTCGACAAGCTCGCCGAGGATGACAAGTAGCTAGCGCAGCACCCAGTCGGCCACCCAGTAGCCGACGCCGAAGGGCGCCACGTCGACGTGCAGTCGCGCGTCGATGTCGGCGCCCGTCGTCATCTCCCCCAGCACCTTCAGGACGGGCACTCCCGCGGCCCACAGCTCGGCGCCGAGGGCGGGGTCGAGCGTGCTGAGCGTCTCGCTGGCTCCCTCTCGCAGCGCAGTCGCTATATGGGCATCGTGAGCCTCGGCCCGGTCATCGAGGAATCCCGGCGCGGTGGTCGAACGCTTGGCGCTTCCGTCAGCCATCACCAGCAGCACGACCCGGTCAGCCACGTCGGGGGTGCCGGTCGAGTACGTCCGGGGTCCAGCCCACCCGGCTCGGTCGAGCAGCCACGCTCCGACGGCGAGACTCAATGGGAGGTCAGTGCCCGGCCCGCCCACGTGCACATCGACGCCGAACGCCGCGAAGGTACCTCCGGCTCCCTCGTCGCGATCGGCCTCCGCGTCGCCCGAACCCAGGACGACCACGCGGTCCGGAGCGTTTTGCAGCAGCATGGCGATGGCCAGTTCACACGCATCGCGCACGTCTGCCAGCTCGCCCGAAGCCCCTGCTGCGATCTCCGGGATGATCATCGGCGGGTGGGGACACACAGCGGCGGCGAGGATCACGGATCAGAGGTTACCGGGGCGTGACACGATGTAGAGGTGTTCGAGCCGCGGGCCCTGCCTGACTACCCGCCGCAGCGCAACGCGTGGCAGTATCCGCCGCCTCCCATCGCCCGTCGCTGGAAATGGGTGGCAATCCTCGGCGGTGTCACGGGTCTGGCTGGGGGGTCCGCACTGCTGGTCATCGCGATCGTGCTCGGCACCGGCGGAGCCCCGGGGATCATCGACGACGAGGACCTCATCCGGGTGATCG
>NZ_JBAVDI010000053.1:0-11414 GCF_049587115.1 Aeromicrobium sp. | reverse complement strand
GGACGAAACTGCTCTCCAGACGCCCCCGTCGTACCCACTCGATCCGCACACGCACGCCGACTACCTGCGCGCTGGCGGGCGGCGGGCCGCGATCTGCATGGACTGCTCTGGTAAGCACGCCGCCATGCTGCTGACCTGTGTCACCCGAGACTGGCCCACGACCAACTACCTCGACGCGGATCACCCGTTGCAACGGGAGATCGCCGCAACCTTCATCGAGCTGACCGACGGGCCACCGTCGGCGGTTGGTGTCGATGGGTGCGGCGCGCCGCTTTTGGCGACCCCTGTTCAGCAGCTCGCACGGGCATTCGGGCGAATCGCCCAGAGTCCGGCCGGAAGCGACGGTGCGCGTCTGGTCAGCGCCATGACGGCGCATCCCGAGTACGTCAGCGGGACGACCCGCGAGGAGCGCGACCTGATGCTTGCTTTCCCGGGGCTCATCGCGAAGTCGGGTGCAGAGAGCGTCTACGCGACGGCGCTGCCTGACGGTTCGGCGTTCGCGGTCAAGATCGAGGACGGTGCGGAACGCCCGCTCTACGCCGTGATGGGGCGTGTCCTCGAGCTGGCCGGGCTGGACGCGCCGGTGCTTCGGGACAGGCCGCAGGTCCTGGGTGGTGGCCGTCCTGTCGGCGAACTACGGCTGACCTTCTGACATCCAGCGGAATGTGACCCAAGTCGCTAACGTTCTTGCTTGCATTTGCTAACTTTTGCAAGCAGACTGGAGGCATGGCCAAGTTGAGCATGCAGAAGACCGTCGAGGGACTCGGCGACTACCTGCGTGAGCAGCGAGGTCAGGCACAGATGTCGCTTCGACAGCTGGCCGAGCTCACGGATGTTTCCAATCCGTATCTCAGCCAGATCGAGCGAGGTCTGCGCCGACCTTCGGCAGAGGTTCTGCAGCAGATCGCCAAGGCGCTGCGAATCTCCGCCGAGTCGCTCTACGTTCGTGCCGGCATCCTCGATGCCGACGAGAGCGGAGCGCGGATGGTCGAGGACGCCATAGCCCTCGACCCCCGTCTCACGGAGCGTCAGAAGACTGCGCTGCTCGATATCTATCGCTCCTTCGTCGGCACCGACGAAGCATCGGACACCGAGCTGGCCGCAACAGTGACCGAAGCCAACCAGGAGGAAATATGAGCATCACCGATACGATCAACGCCCAGGTTAAGTCCATCGTCGACGACGTCAAGGCACTTCAGGACACGCTGAAGAAGCTCGACGTGTCCGACCTGCAGAAGCAGGCCCAGGGCTTCGCGCAGACCGCTCTGGACACCGCGTCCTCCACGTACGCCGATCTGGCCAAGCGCAGCGAGAAGCTCGTCGCGCAGGCCAACGACAGCGTCGAGGACTACACCAAGCAGGCCAAGAGCTTTGCTGACGAGGCGCAGAAGCGCGCCGAGCAGCTCGTCACGGACGCCAAGAACACCGTCACCAAGGTGACGTCGAAGGCTCCGACCACGGCTCGCAAGGCTGCCGAGAAGGTCGACACGACCGTCAAGAAGACGCCTGAGCCGGCCAAGAAGGCTCCGGCTGCCAAGAAGGCCCCGGCCAAGAAGGCTCCGGCTGCCAAGAAGGCTCCGGCCAAGAAGGCTCCGGCTGCCAAGAAGGCTCCGGCCACCAAGGCCTGATTCCTCACCCACGAAAGAGGCGGGCTCCCGGTCGGGAGCTCGCCTCTTTTGCTGCCCGATAACCTTCCAACATGTTCGATATCCAGAGCAACGTGATGGTCATCTTGTCGATCGCGCTGTTCGCCGCCAAAGGCTTCGCCCTGGTCGACTGCGTCGCCCGGCCGTCGGTGCAGTTCGGCTCCCTGGACACGCTGCCGAAACAGACCTGGATCATCCTGTTGGTGCTCGCGGTGCTGGCGCACCTCTTGTGGTGGTCGCCGTTGAGCCTGCTCAATCTGCTCGGTACCGTGGCCGCGCTGGTCTACCTGGCGCAGGTGCGCGGCTCCCAGCACTGATCCTCTTGTCGTCGACCCTCGAACGCAACGGTGCAACCCGCCAGGCTAGAACATGTGTTCGATGTGTCGTATGCTCGCCGGATGGAGGACTACTTCCAAGGCTCCCTGCTCGACGCGGGTCGTCCGGCTGACCTCGGCGATCTGGCGCTGCGGCGAACCGTCCTCAAAGGTGGCGCCTGGGTCGACGTCATGCCCGGCTGGGTGACAGGGTCGGACGATCTGTTCCTTCGCCTGCAGACCGAGGTGCCGTGGCGAGCAGAGAGCCGGGAGATGTACGAGCGGGTCGTGGATGTCCCGAGGCTGCTGTGCCATTACGACAGCGACGCGACGCTGCCCGATCCGCTGCTGGATGAGGCCCGTGAGCGCCTGGGTGATCACTATCAGGGCGAGCTTGGGGAGCGCTTCGCGACGGCCGGGCTTTGTTACTACCGCGACGGTCGGGACAGCGTCGCGTGGCATGGCGATCGAATCGGCCGCGGACGCTCGGCCGACACCATGGTCGCGATCATCTCGCTCGGGGCGGCCCGTCGGCTCTCGCTGCGTCCGCGCGACGGCGGCGAGCAGATCGGGTTTTCCCTCGGCCACGGTGATCTCGTGGTGATGGGCGGCTCGTGCCAGCGCACGTGGGACCACGCGATTCTCAAGACGTCCAAGCCTGTCGGTCCCCGCATCAGCGTCCAGTTCCGACCCCGCAACGTCCTCTAACCCTGAGCGGTGTCTGAGCCACCCATCCCCGCCCGCGGCGGTGTCTCCGCCACCTTTCCGATAGCCGAAAGGTGGCTGACGCACCGGTCCACAGCGAGCAGCGGGGTGCGGGCGATCCACAGGCGCCTGAGGGTGTCGCCTGCACCAGTCGTTCGATCGCTGAAGTTGAGGGATGGCACCCCGACCACGTATTCCCGAGTCGCTGCGGGACAGGCCGTTCTCCCGTCGCGAGGCGCTGGACATGGGCGTGACATCACGACAGCTGGAAGGCGGGTTCCTGCTGCGGCTCTTCCCGCAGGTCTACATCCTGCGGGATCACGAGATGACCGGATCGGACTGGATAACCGCGGCTACCTTGGCCATGCCGGAGTGCGCTCATCTCAGTCACGTCTCGCGCATCCAAGCGCTGGGCCTGGACATCGGCGAGATCTGGCCGGTCCGCTTCACCGTCGTTGGCGACCTCCACCTGGCAATGGACGACGCGTTCCTCCACCGAACTGCTGCGCTGCCTCCGCTGGATGAGGTGGGGGTGACGCCGGCCGCCGCTTTCGTCCAGTTCTGTGCGACCGCGACAGTGCTCGATGCCGTCGTTGTCGGCGACTGGCTGCTGCACCGGCGGCACATGACGCTCGGCGAGGTCGCGGAGCTGTCGCGGGCGCAGCACTGGCGGCCGGGGGCTCGACAGGTCCGGCGGATTCTCCCGGTCCTTGACGGTGGCGCGATGTCAGTGAAGGAGTCCGAGGTCAGGATCCGGCTGGAGTTCGCGGGCCTTCCACGGCCCGAGGTCAATGTCCCGATGATGGTCGACGGCGAACTGCTTGGCATCGGCGACCTGCTGGTGCGTTGCGTGATGCTGGTACTGGAGTACGAGGGGCGCCAGCATGCGGAGAGCCCGCGTCAGTTCAATCGCGACATCCACCGGTACGCGTCCTTCAGGAACAACGCTGTCGAGTACCTGCAGATCACCAACGAGATGCTCAGCAGGCCCCGAGTCATGGTGACCCAGGTCCACCACCGCCTGCGCGCCCTGGGCTACAACGGCCCCGCGCCGGTCTTCGGGGATCGATGGGACTCCCTGACCGCGCCCATCCCGCGCAGCGTACGCAGGAGCAGGTGATTGGGCCACCTATCCAAGTTCGGATGGGTGGCCCAGACACCTCGCTGCGCAGGGATAGGTGGCTGAGCCACCGCCTTGGGTGGGTTTACTTCTTGGAGCGGTTTGCGCGGTTGCGCACGGTCGCGTCGAGGATGATCTTGCGGATCCGGACGTTGGCCGGGGTGACCTCGACGCACTCGTCCTCGCGGCAGAACTCCAGCGACTGCTCGAGCGACAGCTTGCGGGGCGGCACGAGCTTTTCAAACTCGTCGGCGTTTGACCGGACGTTGGTCTGCTTCTTCTCGCGGACGATGTTGATGTCCATGTCGTCGGCGCGGGAGTTCTCGCCTACGATCATGCCCTCGTAGACCTCGGTCGCAGGCTCGATGAACAGCGTGCCGCGCTCCTGGATGTTGGTCATCGCGTACGACGTCGCTGCGCCCGCACGATCGGAGACGAGCGAACCGGAGGGCCGGGTCGAGATCTCGCCGGCCCACGGCTCGTACTTCTCGAACGTCTGGTGCGCGATGCCGGTGCCGCGGGTGTCGGTCAGGAACTCGGTGCGGAAGCCGATCAGGCCTCGCGCCGGGACGATGAACTCCATCCGGACCCAGCCGGTGCCGTGGTTGATCATCTGCTCCATGCGGCCGCGACGGACAGCGAGGAGCTGCGTGATCGCTCCGAGGTACTCCTCGGGCGCGTCGATCGTCAGACGCTCCATCGGCTCGTGCACCTTGCCGTCGACCTCACGGGTCACGACCTGCGGCTTGCCTACGGTCAGCTCGTATCCCTCACGGCGCATCTGCTCGACGAGGATCGCCAGCGCCAGCTCGCCACGCCCCTGGACCTCCCAGGCGTCGGGACGCTCTGTCTCGAGCACCTTGAGCGACACGTTGCCGATGAGCTCGCGGTCGAGCCGGTCCTTGACCAGTCGGGCCGTGACCTTGGTGCCCTTCTCGCGTCCGGCCAGCGGCGAGGTGTTGGTACCGATCGTCATCGAGATGGCGGGCTGGTCGACGGTGATGAGCGGCAGCGCGACGGGGTTCTCGGCATCGGCCAGCGTCTCGCCGATCGTGATGTCGGGAATGCCGGCGATTGCCACGATGTCTCCGGGGCCGGCGCTCTCACCTGGAACCCGCTCGAGCTCCTTGGTCACCAGCAGCTCGGTGATCTTGACCTTCTCGACCGTGCCGTCATGCTTCATCCACGCAACCTGGGCGCCCTTCTTGAGGGTGCCTTCGAAGACGCGGACCAGGGCGAGGCGGCCGAGGAAGGGGGACGCGTCCAGGTTGGTCACATGAGCCTGCAGCGGCGCGCCCTCGGTGTACTCCGGGGCCGGAACGGCGTCCATGATGGTCTGGAACAACGGGATCAGGTTGTCGCTGTCCGGCATCCCACCGTCATCGGGCTGAGTCAGCGACGCACGCCCGGCGCGTGCCGAGGCGTAGACGACAGGGAAGTCGAGGGCGTCCTGGCTGGCGCCGTCCTCGAGCAGGTCGAGGAACAGCTCGTATGTCTCGTCGACGACCTCGGCGATGCGAGAGTCGGGTCGGTCGACCTTGTTGACCACCAGGACGACCGGCATCTGCGCAGCAAGCGCCTTGCGCAGCACGAAGCGAGTCTGGGGGAGAGGGCCCTCCGAGGCGTCGACCAGCAAGATGACTGCGTCGACCATCGAGAGTCCACGCTCGACCTCGCCACCGAAGTCGGCGTGCCCGGGCGTGTCGATGATGTTGATCGTCACGCCGCCGTCAGGGGCGCCGGGACCGTTGTAGCGGACCGCGGTGTTCTTGGCGAGAATCGTGATGCCCTTCTCGCGCTCGAGATCGCCGGAATCCATGGCACGTTCGGCGAGCTGGTGATGCTCGTCGTAGTTGCCCTGCTGCTGGAGCATGGCGTCGACCAAAGTGGTCTTGCCGTGGTCGACGTGGGCGACGATTGCGACGTTGCGCAGGTCGGAGCGTAGGGGCATGCGAAAACTGTCCTCAGCGTGGGGAATGCTCGATGAACTCGGAGCCTTCCCATTCTACGTGGACCGGTGCCTCCAAGACGAATCGCGATGACGGAGCAGTCGTTGCGCCTGCGCAAACATTCCATTTGGACAAAGATTGCAACATGGTTATGATTCTTCGGTGACCATTTCTCCCGACGAGCTCTTCGGCTCCCTCGAAGACTTCGTCATGCGTCTGATGAGCCTCGCGGAGTCCGATGGCATGGACGCACTGATCGAGCTCGACCTGTCCTTCTCGCAGGCCCGCACCCTGTTCCTGCTGGCCAAGAAAGGAGGGCCGATGCCGATCCACACGATCGCCACGACGCTCGGCCTGTCTGACGCCGCGACCGGGCGCAATGTCGAGAATCTGCTCAAGCTCGACCTCGTCGAGCGCCGGGAGAGCTCTGACGACCGCCGAGTCAAGCTCGTCTCGCTCACTCCTGCCGGCGAGAAGCTCAGCCAGCAACACATCGACTCCAAGCGGGCGTCGATCAGAACCTTCGCGGCAGACCTGCCCGCGGACCAGCGCGACAACCTGCATCGCGCGCTCAGTGACATCTTGGCCGGCACCACCCTGCGCCGGCGCATCGACGAGGAGAACTGCTGATGACTGCACCGACCCAACACGAAGAACTTCCCGACGAGATCGATGCCGCCGTGCTCAAGGTGGCCGGCGTGGTTGTCCTCGGTGCCATCATGTCGATCCTCGACATCACGGTTGTCAACGTCGCGCTGCCGACCTTTCAACGTGTCTTTGCCGACGGCAACGGCGAGCTGAAGTACTCGCTCGTCGCGTGGACCGTGACGGCCTACACCCTCGCGCTTGCCACCGTGATCCCGATGACCGGCTGGGCTGCTGACCGGTTCGGCACCAAACGGCTGTACATCACGGCGATCGCGTTGTTCACGCTTGGCTCCGCGCTGTGTGCCATGGCGACCGACATCAACATGCTGATCATCTTCCGAGTCCTGCAAGGTCTCGGTGGCGGCATGCTGATGCCTCTGGGCATGACGATCATGACTCGGGCCGCCGGTCCGCACCGAATGGGTCGGGTGATGGCGATTCTCGGCATTCCGATGATGCTCGGACCGATCGCTGGACCGATCATCGGCGGCGTCCTGATCGATCAGGCCTCGTGGCACTGGATCTTCCTGATCAACCTGCCGCTCGGCATCGCAGCGATCGTCTACTCGTGGTTCGTCCTGCCCACGGACGCGCCCGTTCCCTCGGAGTCGTTCGACTTCTTCGGCATGGCGTTGCTCTCCCCCGGGCTCGCGGCTTTCCTGTTCGGAATCTCCTCGCTCCCCGGGGAGAATGGAGACTTCGGGGCGCCCAAGGTGTGGGTCAGCGTGCTGATCGGCGTCTTGCTGATCGTGGCCTTCGTGTTCCACGCCTTCCGGCCCGAGCACCCGCTGCTGGACCTGAGGCTGTTCAAGGATCGCAACCTGACGTTCTCCATCATCACGATGTTCCTGTTCGCCGCGGCCTTCTTCGGCGGGCTGCTGCTCGTTCCGACCTACTTCCAGCAGATCCGTGGCGAGTCCACGACGGCCGCGGGCTGGCTCATGGTTGCGCAGGGGCTCGGTGCCATCGTCACGATGCCGATCGCCGGTTCGCTGGTCGACAAGATCCCGGTCGGGCGAATCGTCCCGGTCGGTCTGACCCTCATCATCATCGGCATGTTCCCGCTGACCCAGATCGACGGCAACACGTCCTACTGGATCCTCGAGCCAGCGCTGTTCGTGATGGGCATGGGGATGGGCGCGACGATGATGCCGCTGTTCACGTCGGCGCTGAAGACACTGACGAATCACCAGGTCGCCCGTGGATCGACGCTGCTCAACATCTCGCAGCAGATCGCCAGCTCGGTGGGCGTCGCGGTGATGTCGGTCATCCTGACCAACCACCTCGGTGACGGCGAGTTCGCTAATGCGGCGATCGGCTCGGTCAAGGATCCGTCGATCCTCGACAGGATCGGGGCAAGCAACATCGCCCGGGGCTTCGATCAGGCGGCGAGTGCGTTCGGCTCGACGTTCTGGGTGGCGTGGGGTCTGGTGATCCTCACCGTGATCCCGGCATCGTTCCTGCCCCGTAGATCGCAGCAGAACCACCTCGAGGACGACGCAGTCGTGCCGCCGACCATGATGCACTGATCGACCCGAGCAACGAAGGGGCCCCGCCGGATGTCCGGTGGGGCCCCTTCGTCTGGATGGATGGATCAGGTCGGTTTGGACTGTTCCTCCAGGGCGCGATCGATCCGCTCGTCCACCGGACCACCGAAGTGGTCATCGAAGTTGCCTACCAGATCGTCCTTGACAGACTCGCCGACCTCTGTTGCCATCTCTCGTTCGCGCGAGCGACGGGCCAGGCGCACGATCTCGTTGCGCTCGGTCTTGAGCGCGCGATAGGTCGCGAAGCACATCGCGATCATGATGATGCTGAATGGCACCGCGGTGAGGATCGCCCCGGTCTGCAGGGCTGCCAGTCCGCCGGCCAACATCAGCGCAATCGCCACGCTGCCCTCGATGACGGCCCACAGGACGCGGCTCCAGGTTGGTGGCTCCGGGTCTCCACCGGAGGCCAACATGTCGACCACGAGGGAGCCGCTGTCGGACGACGTCACGAAGAAGATCGTCACGAGGAGGATCGCCAGTCCGGACAGGATCGACCCGCCCGGCAGGGTGCCGAGCAGATCGAACAGCACGTTCTCGCTGGTCACCGAGCCGTCGGAGCCGACCAGATCGCCGACATTCATCTGCCGCAGGATCGCGGCACCGCCGAGCACCGAGAACCACAGCGCTGAGACGAGGGTGGGGACGAGCAGCACGCCCGCGACGAACTCACGGATCGTGCGGCCCTTGGAGATGCGGGCGATGAAGACGCCGACGAACGGAGCCCACGACATCCACCAGCCCCAGTAGAAAGTCGTCCAGGCGCCTTGCCACTCGATGCCGTCCTTGCCGGCGAACGCGCTGGTGTTGAAGCTCAGCGGGACGATGTCGGCGGCGTAGCCGCCCAGGTTCTGCACGAAGCTGCGAAGCAGGAACAGCGTCGGGCCGAGGATGAGCACCAGCACGAGCAGGAGTGCGGCGAGTCCCAGGTTGGCATTCGAGAGCCACTTGATGCCCTTGCCCAGGCCGCTGATCACCGAGACCACAGCGATGCTGGTGATGATGGCGATCAGGATGATGCGGATCGTGTTGGTGCTCTCGTCGATCAGGCCGAGGTGGACGAAGCCGGCGGTGATCTGCTGTACGCCGAGCCCCAACGACGTGGCGACACCGGCGACGGTGCCCACGATGGCGACGACGTCGATCACGTCACCGAGCCGGCCCTTGACCCGGTCACCCAGCAGCGGCTCGAGCGCCCAACGAATGGAGACCGGCCGGCCCTTGCGGTGAATCGCGTAGGCCATGGAGAGGCCGACGACGACGTAGATGGCCCAGGCGTGCAGACCCCAGTGCAGGAACACCTGCGACATCGCCTTCTGGGACAGCTGGGCATCGGTCCCGGAGACGCCGGGCTTGGGGTTGGTGAAGAACGTGAGCGGCTCGGCAGCGCCCCAGAACACCAGGCCGATGCCCATGCCGGCTGCGAACAGCATCCCGAACCAGGCCCGGAGGCTGAACTCGGCTTCGTCGTCGTCCTTGCCGAGCTTGATGTCGCCGAAGCGACCGATGCCCATCCACAGGGCGAAGACGACGAATCCGGTGACGGTCAGGGTGTAGTACCAGCCGATGTCGCCGATGACGTTCTTCTGCATGGAGCCCAGTGCGTCACCGGTCGCATCGGGGAACAGGATGCTGATCAGGACGACGAGTCCCAGAATCGAGAGGGCGGGGAAGAACACCCCGGGCGCGATCTCGGAACGCCAAGATGCTCGTTCCTTGTTGCCGTGTGTGTCGTTTGCCATGGGTATGACCTCACAGGGGGAGAAGAGTGGGTGGTCCACGTTTCCCGAGACGATCCGCTAGGTCAAATCGTACGGCCACCGTCAGGGTTCCGACAGTTATCCGGAGCGGTCCACCTTGTGCTGGGCGGCCTGGGCAATCGGCTTGAGCACCATCAGGTCGACGTTGACGTGCTGCGGGCGCGTCGCGACCCACACGATCGCGTCGGCGATGTCCTCGGCCACCAGCGGCTCGCGAACTCCGGCGTAGATCGAAGCGGCCTTGTCCGCGTCCCCGCCGAAGCGATTGAGGGAGAACTCGTCGGTGCGCACCATGCCCGGTGCAATCTCGGTCACACGGACTGGCTGGCCGTTGAGCTCCAGACGCAGCGTCTCGGTCATCACGGCCACACCGTGCTTCGCCGCGGTGTAGCCGCCACCACCTTCGTAGGCGGTGCGCCCCGCAGTGGAGCCCAGGTTGACCAGGGTTCCAGCCCCGCTCGCGACGAGTGCGGGCAGCAGCGCTCGAGTCACCAGCAACGTACCGATGACGTTGACCTCGTACATGCGTCGCCAGTCGTCGGCACTGCTGGTGGCAACCGGATCTGTACCGATGGCGCCGCCGGCATTGTTGAGCAGCAGGTCGAGCTTCGGCCCGACTGCTTCCGCCAGAGCAGCGACCTGGGCCTCGTCCGTGACGTCGCAGGTCACGGCCGTGCCACCGATCTCGGCAGCCAGGGTTTCGATGTGCTGGGTGCGACGCGCAACGCAGAACACGTGGTATCCAGCAAGGCTGAGGGCGCGCGCAGCGGCAGCGCCGATCCCGCTGCTTGCTCCGGTGACGACGGCGGTGACCATGCCGTCATCGTGCCAGACGGGCAGGGAAGTGCAGGCTGGGAGCCGGGTGAGACGATGGATCCGAAAGGTGGGCTGACCGATGCTCAAGCGAATCGCGATGCTCTCCGCGCACACGTCACCGCTCGAGCAGCCGGGCGACGGCGATGCCGGGGGGATGAATGTGTACGTCCTCGAGCTGTCCCGACAGCTCGCGTCCCGCGGGATCGAGGTGGAGATCTTCACCCGCGCGACGTCCCGTCACCAGTCGCAGGTCGTCGAGGTCCAGCCAGGGATACGCGTCCATCACGTCGCCGCGGGGCCGTTCGAGGGGCTGGAGAAGAACGATCTCCCTTCGCAGCTGTGCTCATTCGTCCGGGACGTCCTGCGGGTGGAGGTCGAACGGGATCCGGGGCACTTCGATCTCGTCCATTCGCATTACTGGCTGTCCGGGCAGGTGGGCACCGTCGCTCGCGAGCGCTGGAACGTCCCGCTGGTCCACACGATGCACACCATGGCGAAGGTCAAGAACGCCCTGCTGGCCGATGGTGACACTGCTGAACCGATCGGACGCATCTACGGCGAGGAGGAGATCGTCAGACTCGCCGACCGACTGATCGCCAACACGACGGAGGAGCGGCGCGAGCTGGTCGAGATGTACGACGCGGAGCCAGCTCGGGTCGCGGTCGTGCACCCGGGTGTCGACCTCGAGGTCTTCCGCACCACCGACCAGTCGGCCGCGCGCGCAGATCTGGGGATTGCCGACGATGCCGCGTTGCTCCTGTTCGCGGGCCGCATCCAGCCGCTCAAGGCCCCCGACATCGTGCTGCGTGCCGCCGCGGTCCTGCTCGAGCGTGATCCTTCGTTGCGTGAGCGACTGGTCGTGGCCATTGTCGGAGGCGCCTCCGGAGCCGGGCTGGATCAGCCAACGGC
>NZ_JBAVDI010000052.1:0-18755 GCF_049587115.1 Aeromicrobium sp. | reverse complement strand
CACGATCCTGCACGAGATGGCACACATGTGGTTCGGCGATCTCGTGACGATGAAGTGGTGGGACGACCTGTGGCTCAACGAGTCGTTCGCCGAGTTTGCGGCCTCGCACGCCGCAACACACGCCACCCGGTTCACGGACTCGTGGACGAGCTTCACCAATGCCCGCAAGAACTGGGCCTACCGTCAGGACCAGCTGCCCTCGACCCACCCCATCGCGGCCGACAACTACGACCTGCACGCGGTCGAGGCCAACTTCGACGGCATCACCTACGCCAAGGGCGCCTCATCGCTCAAGCAGCTCGTGGCCTGGGTCGGCGAGAAGGACTTCTTCGCTGGCCTGCGTTCGTACTTCGACAAGCACGCATACTCCAACACGCAGCTGAGCGACCTCCTCGTCGAGCTCGAGGCCGCCTCGGGTCGCGAGCTCGGGGCTTGGGCCAAGGAGTGGCTCCAGACCTCTGGCGTCAACACGCTTCATGCGGAGTTCGAGACCGACGACGACGGCTACTTCACGTCGTTCTCGGTGGAGCAGACCGCGATCGAGGCCTATCCGACCCTGCGCCGCCATCGCATCGCGATCGGCCTGTACAACCGGATCAACGGTCGCCTGGTGCGCACCGGGCGCGTCGAGACCGACATCCGGGGCGAGTCGACGCAGATCGCCGAGCTGCTCGAGTCCAAGCAGCCCGACCTGATCCTGCTCAACGACGACGACCTGACGTACGCCAAGATCCGGCTCGACGAGCGATCCTTCGCGACGCTGATCGAGAGCATCGCGACCTTCGAGGAGTCGCTGCCTCGTGCGCTGTGCTGGGGGTCGGCCTGGGACATGACTCGCGACGCCGAGCTGTCGTCGTCCGACTTCGTGACGCTCGTACTGGCCGGGGTGGGCTCGGAGACTGATCTGACCGCGGTCAGCTCGCTGCTGCGGCAGGGCAAGACCGCGATCAACCTGTACACGCCCGACGCGACGCGACCCGCCCTGCACCAACGCTGGGAGGCTGGCATCCGTGGCCTGCTGCAGGCGGCGGAAGCCAGTAGCGACCACCAGCTCGCTCTGGCCCGGGCCTACGCCTCGGCCGCCTCGACGCCCGAGCTGCTCCGGCAGCTCCTCGACGGCAGCCTCGAGGGTCTCGCTGTCGACACGGACCTGCGGTGGACCATCATCACGGCCCTGGCGCGGCTCGGTGCCGCCGACGAGGCCGAGATCGCCGCCGAGCTCGAGCGGGACAACACGATCTCGGGCCAGGAGAGCGCCGTCGCAGCCAAGGCGATCCGGCCGCTCGCGGAGGCCAAGGAGGAGGCGTGGCGCATCGCAGCAGTCGATGCCTCCACTCCCAACGAGACCCGTCGGCAGGCCGCGGCGGCCTTCCAGGTGTCTGGACAGGGCGACGTGCTCGAGCCGTTCGTCGACCGCTACCTCGAGGTCGCCGACTCGATCATCGACGACATGGGTGTCTGGATCGGCCAGGTCGTGCTGATCCAGATGTTCCCGTCCGCCAATCCGACCGAAGCCACGCTGGACAAGGTCGACGAGTGGCTCGCCTCGACGTCGGCCGATCCGGCGGCGAAGCGCTACGTCTCGGAGGGTCGTGACGACCTCGCCCGTGCCCTGAAGGCGCAGGCCGCGTTCTGATCTCGTCCCGTCGTTGAGCTGACCTCCGCGGTGGGCCTGACGTCCGTGTCGCACAGTGCCGTACGGCGTGCGGCGCGGTCAGGCCGGCGCGGAGGTGGCACCCTCCGCGGTGGGTCAGTGGTGGTGGACGGGCGAGCTGCTGGCCGCGACCTCGATGTCCGTACCGGGCGCAGGAGGCACGTAGTTGTTGCGTGCGGTGAGCAGTCCGAACAGCGAGATCAACACGAACAGCCCGAGCGTCCCGCCGCCGAACAGCACCAACAGGTAGAGGTGGCTGCGATCCTCACCGGCGGGCCAGGCATCGCTTGCGGGCTGGTCGGCCCAGGCTGCGGCTGAGCCGGCGATGAAGGTGACGACGAAGGCGGCAGCGAGACCAAGCACGCGAGCGGGAGTCCTCATGGCCGCCATCTTATCCACCCGTAGGCTGGAGGGATGCCGCACCTCGACGTCAACTGGAACCTGCCCGACGGAACGGCCTACACGTGGTTCGTCGCAACCCCCGGCTCGATCCTGCTGATCATCGTGGCCGGGCTCGCGTTCCGGTGGTTTGCCTGCCGAGCCATCGACCGCCTCGTCCAGCGTGCCGTCGTGGGCAGCGTGCCCGGCGTCATCGCCAACTCCCGGGCCGGGGAGTTCCTGGCAGATTTGCGCCCCGGATCCCAGGAGCGTCGCCGCCAGCGCGCCGAGACCATGGGCTCGCTGCTCACCAGCATCACGACCGGAGTGACGCTGGTGATCGTCATCGTGATGGTGCTCGCCAAGCTCGGTCAGCCCGTCGCCCCGATCATCGCCAGCGCCGGGATCCTCGGCGTGGCCTTCGGCTTCGGTGCACAGAATCTGGTCAAGGACTTCCTGTCCGGCATCTTCATGATCCTCGAGGACCAGTACGGCGTCGGCGACGTGGTCGATCTCGGCGAGGCCGGTGGCACGGTCGAAGCCGTCGGGCTCCGGGTCACCCGACTGCGCGACGTCGACGGCACGGTCTGGTACGTCCGCAACGGCGAGATCGTGCGCGTCGGCAACCAGAGCCAGAACTGGGCCCGCACCGTCCTGGACATCACGGTGGGCTACGAGGCCGATCTCGACATCGTGCAGCGCGTGCTCCAGGAGGAGGCGACCGCGATGTACCAGGACGAGCAGTTCGCCGGAATCATCATCGAACCCCCTGAGGTGTGGGGTGTCGAGCGGCTGGACAAGGACGGCGCCGTGGTCCGCGTCGTGCTCAAGACCGCGCCGCTGCAGCAGTGGTCCGTCGCCCGGGCCATGCGCCAGCGGATCAAGGCGCGCTTCGACAGATCCGGAATCCGGATTCCCACGACGATCCAGACGATCGTGGACGAGGAGGGGACATGACCGAGACGTCCTTCTACGACGCCATTGGCGGGCACGACACCATCAAGCTCATCGTCGACACGTTCTACGACGGCGTCGCGACTGACGAGCTGCTCAGGCCGCTCTACCCCGAGGAAGACCTCGGCCCCGCCAACGAGCGTTTCCGGATGTTCCTTGAGCAGTACTGGGGCGGACCCACGACCTACTCAGACGAACGCGGCCACCCGCGTCTGCGGATGCGCCACGCCCCTTTCGCCGTGACTCCGACAGCCCGCGACCGATGGCTCGCGCACTTCCGGGACGGTCTGGATCGGGCGAACCTCTCCCCCGAGCACGATGCGCAGTTCTGGGCCTACGTCCAGCACGCCGCCAACTTCATGGTCAACCAGGCCGACTGATCCCCGCGGAGTCAGCCCAGGAGGGCGACGAAGTGGGCCTTCTCCTGATCGGACAGAGTGCGTGAGCGCTGACTCGGCAGGTCGAACCCCACCAGCACCGAGGTCGCCCGCGCGAGGACCGTGTCGCCGTTGCTCAGCTCGGACTCGATCGTGAGCGAGCTGCCACCAATGCGGCTGAGCCAGTTGCGCACGTCATAGGGTTCGGGCCGCCAGATGATCGGACGAACATAGCTGACGTCGACGGTCCCCACGACGAATCGACCCGGTGCGATGGTTCCCGCGCCGTCGGCCAGGAGCAGCACGCGAGACTCCTGGAAGAGCTCGAACACTTTGGTCGCGCTCACCATGCCGGTCACGTCGACGTCGCTACGCCTGATCCGCGCGGGAAACGGCGTCAGGACAGGCTCGTGACGCTCGACCGTGGCCGACTCCCCCAGCACGGAGACGACCTCGGCAAAGACCGTCCGGGTCCCCTCACGCTCGACGCAGATTTCTTGGGTGATCACCTCGCCGTCGATCGTCGACACGATCGTCACCGGCCGGCGGCTCAGCAGCAGCGGCCGCACGAATCGGACCGTCACGCGACTGGCCGGACGATCTGGGACCAGACCGTCCGCGATCAGCAGGGCACGGCTCTCGGCGGCGTAGTCGACGTACACGACGTTGTTGACGTGATTGAGCGAGTCGAGGTCCGCCCAGCGCATGGGCAGCTCGTGGAGGACTTGATCGGCAGGCACGCGCCGATGATGCCAGACCGCCTGACCGTTCAGGCGCTGGCGGTCTCGTCGATCTCGATCAGCGGGTCGCCCTCCTGGACGATCTGACCGACCGACACAAGAATCTTGCTGACGTGGCCACTGGCCTCGGCGTAGACCGGTATCTCCATCTTCATGCTCTCGAGGACCGCGAGCACGTCACCAGTCCCCACCTGATCACCTTCACGCGCCAGGACCTTCCACACGTTCGCGACGATCTCGGCTCGTGCGGCGAACATCAGTGGGCCGAGTCGTGCGTCAGCATCCGAAGCGCGGCCGCCATGCGGCCACGCGTTTCTTCGGGATGGATCACGTCATCGACAATCCCGGCCTCGGCCGCGATGTACGGTCGGGCGACCTCCTCGCGGTAGGTCGCGGCCAGCTCGTCGCGCAGGACAGCTGGGTCGTCGGCCTCCTTGAGCGCTCGTCGGTGAAGTAGAGCGACGGCGCCGCCGGGACCCATGACCGCGATCTCCGAGCTTGACCACGCCCAGTTGACGTCGGCGCCCAGCGAGGCGGCTCCCATCGCGATGTAGGCACCGCCATAGGCCTTTCGGACCACGACGGTCAGCTTGGGCGATCTCGTCTCGACATAGGCCTTGAGGAGCTTGGCACCATGCGTGATGACGCCGCGACCCTCCTCGACCGTCCCCGGCAGGAAGCCGGGTACGTCGACGAAGGTCAGGACCGGCAGGTCGAACCGCCCACAGAACTCGACGAACCGCGCAGCCTTGACCGCCGCCTTGGCGTCAAGGATGCCGCCGCGCGCATTCGGCTGGTTGGCCAGGATGCCGACTGCGTGTCCGTCGAGTCGACCGAACATCGTCAGAATGCTTCGAGCGTGCGTCGGCATCAGCTCAAGTCGGGCGCCGTTGTCGAGCACGCCATCCAGCAGAGCGTTCATGTCGAAGACGACGCTCGACTTCTCCGGCACGAGGCCGGCGAGCCGTTCGACCGCACTGGGGTTGGCCGGCATGGAACTGTGCCGCTTCTGCGCGCCCCCCTTGTGCGTCGGCAGGAACGAGAGCAGCAGACGAGTCGCGTCGAAGGCCTCCTCCTCACTGCCGACCTCGAGGTGAGCGACGCCGCTGACGGTGGTGTGCAGCGCTGATCCACCGATGTCCTCGGCCGTTGCGTCCTCGCCTGTCGCAGCCTTGACGATCTCGGGCCCGGTCAGGAACATCTGTCCCTGCTCCTTGACCATGACGGTCCAGTCGGTCAGCGCCGGCGAGTAGGCCGCGGCTCCGGCGCATGGTCCGAGGATCAGCGAGACCTGCGGGATCCGCTTCTGCGCCTCGATGTTCAACGCGAAGATCCCGCCACATCCGTGCAGCGCAAAGATGCCGTCGTGGATGCGGGCGCCACCCGAGTCGTTGATGTAGACGATCGGATGGCCCTTGTCGATCGCGAAGCGCTGTGCCTTCATGATCGCCGTGGCCATCACGGCGCCGATCGCCCCTGAAGCCACCGCCGCGTCGTGCGAGACGACGACGACGGCGTGGCCGTCGGTCGTGCCCCAACCGGCCACGACCCCACTGCCGCTTCCTCCGCCCGCCGTGCGCAACGGCGTCATCTCGACGAAAGATCCCTCGTCGACCAGCAGCTCGGCACGCTCTCGGGCCGTGAAGACTCGCTTGCCCTTGGGGTCGACCCGGGAGAACCGATCCTGGCGGCGCTGCGTGAGTGCCGCGCGGTGTTCGGTCAGATCCGGTGTCGAGACCACCGAGGGGGTGTCGAGCTTCGTCACAAGGGCTCCTAGCCGGGAGAAACATGAGGTTTTCCTCAACTATACACAAACATGAGGAATCCATCATCTTTTGACCGACTATGTTCGGTGGTGATCTCCCCCATCCCCACCCGGGTGCGATACCGTGCGGGAGAACGAACTAAGCAAGCGCTTAGGCGCGCCGTCGAAGGAGCAACCGTGACCGAAACCCGTACCGCGATCATCACCGGAGCAGCGCGAGGCATCGGCGCGGCGGTGGCCCTACGCCTGGCCGCCGACGGCTTCCAGGTCGCCGTCGTCGACCTCGACGAGGCGTCCTGCGCCACGACGGTCGACGCCATCACCGCTGCCGGGGGCACGGCCCTCGCGGTCGGCGCCGACGTCAGCAACGAGGAGCAGGTCGCCGCCGCCTTCGAGCGCATCGCTGCCGAGCTCGGCGCACCGACCGTCCTGATCAACAACGCCGGCATCCTGCGCGACAACCTGCTGTTCAAGATGAGCGTCGAGGACTGGGACCTCGTCATGGGCGTGCATCTGCGTGGTTCCTTCCTGATGACCAAGGCCGCCCAGAAGTTCATGACCGAGGCCAAGTTCGGCCGGATCGTCAACCTGTCCAGCACCTCAGCGCTGGGCAACCGCGGCCAGGCGAACTACTCGGCAGCCAAGGCCGGTCTCCAGGGCTTCACCAAGACCCTCGCGATCGAGCTCGGCAAGTTCGGCATCACCGCCAACGCGATCGCGCCCGGCTTCATCCAGACCGACATGACGGCCGCCACGGCCGAGCGCATGAAGGTGCCGTTCGACGACTTCATCAAGTTCAGCGCCGACCAGATCCCCGTGGCCCGGGTCGGCCAGCCCGAGGACATCGCCCACACGGTCTCATTCCTCGTCAGCGAGGGAGCGGGATTCGTCTCGGGCCAGGTCATCTACGTCGCCGGCGGGCCGAAGGACTGAGCATGGCCGATCCGACGGGTCTCGACCTCGCGGCGCTGCAGGCCTGGTTGGAGCGGGAGAGCCCCGGCATCCTGACCGGGGCGCTGTCAGCGGAGCTCATCACCGGGGGCAAGTCCAACCTGACCTACATCGTGAGCGACAGCAGCCGTGACGTCGTGGTTCGCCGTCCCCCGCTCGGCCACGTGCTGGCCACCGCTCACGACATGGGTCGCGAGCACCGGGTGATGGCGGCGCTGGAGCCCACCGACGTGCCCGTCCCGCAGATGCTCGCCCATTGCGAGGACACCGAGGTGATCGGCGCACCGTTCTACGTCATGGAGCGAGTCGCCGGCACTCCGTACAGCCGCGCAGCCCAGCTCACTCCGCTCGGCGCAGAGCGCACCGGAGCGATCACCGAACGACTTGTCGACACCCTCGTGGCGCTCCATTCGGTCGACTACGAGGCGGTCGGGCTGGCCGACTTCGGTCGGCCGGACGGCTACCTCGGTCGCCAGGTGTCCCGCTGGAAGAAGCAGCTCGTCGCATCCACGAGTCGTGAGCTGCCCGGCATGGACGAGCTCGTCGCCCAGCTCGAGAACAGCATCCCGTCCAGCTCCGAAGGCACCATCGTCCATGGCGACTACCGGCTCGACAACGTCCTGGTCGACGATGCCGACAGAGTCACCGCGGTCCTTGACTGGGAAATGAGCACCCTTGGCGATCCCCTGACCGACGTCGCGATCATGTTGGCCTACCAGCAGCTCGCCGAATCGGCCCCTCCTGCACAGGACGGAGCCGCGCTGGTCACGGATGCGCCGCTGGCGGCTGGCTACTTGAGCCGCGAGGCCGTGCTCGCACGGTATGCCGCAGGATCCGGCCGGGACATCGGTGACATCGGTTTCCACCTGGGGCTGGCATTCTTCAAGCTCGCGGTGATCCTGGAGGGCATCCACTACCGGCACGCGCACGGACAGACCGTCGGCAGTGGCTTTGACGGGATCGGCGACATGATCGCCCCTTTGATTGCCGCAGGACGCGCTGCTTCAAGATAGGGTGACGCGCGTGACGGCCGAGATCCTTGAACCACGGCGCCGCCCGACTCAGGAGCGCAGCCACAAGAAGTTCGACCACCTGTTGCTGGTCTCGCGCGAGCTGCTGCTCGACGTCGGTTTTGAGTCGTTCACCTGCGAGGAGGTCGCGCACCGGGCCGGACTCCCGATCGGCACGCTGTACCAGTTCTTCCAGAACAAGTACGTCATCGTCTGCGAGCTCGACCGGGTCGATGCCGTCGCCGTGCGGATGGAGCTGCAGAGCTTCGCCGAGGCGATCCCGACGCTGGACTGGCTCAAGTTCCTCAATCGGTTCATCGATCACATGGCCGCGCTGTGGGTCCATGATCCGTCCCGTCGGGCAGTCTGGCTCGCGGTGCAGTCGACTCCCGCCACGCGGGCAACGGCCGCGGTCACCGAGCGGGAGCTGGCCGCCGAGGTGGCCCACGCGCTCGCCCCGCTCACGCCCGGCACCCCGCGGGAGCGACGCACCATCATGGCGGAGGTGCTGGTGCACGTCGTCTACTCGATGCTCAACTTCTCAATCCGTGACGGCCAGGAGCACAGCGAGTCGATCATCGAGCTCAAGCGTCTGGTCACGGCCTACCTGCTCAGCGCCGAGCACGCCTGAGCGGCTCTGCAGACCTCCTTACTGGTGTAGCACGACGTACGCGGTGGCGTAGTCGCCGTCGTGGCTCAGGGACACCTCGAGCGTGTGGCCGTCCAGGCGCTTGGCAACCCCGCCGTGCAAGCGGATCCGGGGTCGGCCCCAGGCATCCGTGACGACCTCGATCAGGTGGTGGACGTGTTCGTCCATGACTGGTGCGTCGCCGTACAACGAGGCGGACCAGGCCTTGATGACTGCCTCCTTGGCCGCCCAGCGCGCCGCGAAGTGACGCGCCGCGTCGGAAGAATGACTCCGCGCGTCACTGCGCTCGCCGGGCAGGAACGCCGTGGCAAAGGTCGTGCCAGGTCGGTCAAGCTGGTCCGCGAAGGCGGGCACGTGGACCAGATCGACGCCAACTCCGACGATCGTCATTGGCAGGACGTCCCGACATAGAGGTCGTCCTCGTCCAGCCGTGCCTGCGAGTCCAGCAGCATGTCGGCCTCTCGCTCGCGCACTCCTCCGCTGCCCAGGCGCCGATCGGCGGGGCGTGCGTACAGCGGGGGTCCGCCATACATCGCCCTGACCAGGCGCATCCGACCCTCGATCGACCGCGATTGCGCGCGGTCTGCGTAGGAATCCCGCTCCTCAGCGCTCAAGGTCGCCAGAAATGCCTGCGGGTGCACGATTGCGAGCAGCCCGGCCACGTGACCGAAGCCCAGGCTGGTCAGGAGCCCGGCCTTGAGCTGGCCGGACCGGAGGGGACGGCGCAGCCACACCAGGTGCTCGTGCTCGGCAAGATCGTCGTCGACGCAGTCCAGGCTCCGGTTCGGCGGAATGATTCCTCCTGACAGGACCTGGCACAGGCCGATCAGCTGGAACGCTGCGGCGCCGCCCTTGGCATGGCCCGTGAGGGCCTTCTGCGACATGACGTAGAGCGGGTTGCCGTCGCTGCGACCGATGGCGGCCGCGATGCGCTCGTGGACCTCGGACTCGTTGCGCTCGTTGACGCCGGTCGACGTGTCGTGCTTGGAGAGCACGCCGATGTCGTCGGCGGTCACGCCGAGCGATCGAAGCGAGCGAGCCAGGCCTGACTCGCGCCCGCCGCGAGCCGCCGCCAACGCGCCGATTCCCGGCGCCGGGATCGAGGTGTGCACACCGTCCGCGAACGATCCGGCATATGCCACGACACCCATCACCGGAAGACCCATGCGTGCGGCGACGTCACCGCGGGCCAAGAGGATCGTCCCACCGCCCTGGGACTCCACGAAGCCGCCGTGACGGCGGTCATTGGCCCGGCTGAAGTAGCGGTCCTCCAGACCCCTGGCCCGCATCGCCGCGGAGTCAGCCGTGGCCGACATGTCACCGAAGCCGACGATTCCCTCGACGCTCAGGTCGTCGAAACCACCCGACACGACGAAGTCGGCCTTGCCGAGGCGGATCTTGTCGACGCCCTCCTCGACCGAGACAGCCGTGGTGGCGCAGGCGGCGACGGGATGGACCATCGCGCCGTACGAGCCGACGTACGACTGCACGACGTGCGCCGCGATGACGTTCGGCAGCGCCTCCTGCAGGATGTCGTTGGCCTTGCTCTCGCCCAGCAGCGTGTCCAGGTAGAGCGACTGCATGGACTGCATGCCGCCCATGCCGGTGCCCTGGGTGTTGGCGACCATCGCCGGGTGGACCCAGCGCATCAGCTCGGACGGGTCGAACCCGCTGGACACGAAGGCGTCGACGGTGCAGATCAGGTTCCAGAGGGCTACCCGGTCGATCGACTCGACCATCTCGGCCGGCACGCCCCACACGGTGGGATCGAAACCGGTCGGGATCTGGCCGCCGACCGTGCGGGTCAGCTCCATGCGGCGGGGCACGCGAATCTCGGTGCCCGCCTTGCGAGTCACCGTCCAGTCACCGTCCGCCGTGGCGGAGACGACCGTGCGCTCGGGGTCGGCAGCACGCAACGCTCGCGCCTCGGACTCGCTGGAGACCGTGAAGGACAGATCCTTGTCGAGGAACACCGACGTGAGCAACGGGGCCGTGTTGTCGACCATGGTTCCCTCGTCGACGTAGCGTCGAATGCCAACTGCCTCGCGGACCGCCGCCTCGTAGCGGTCCACCAGCTCTTCCTCGGCGACCTTGTCCTGGGTCGCGGTGTCGAACCAGCCGCCACCGGCCTCGTCCCACGCGACGAGTCCGGTCGTCCACGCGAGCTCGAGCACCCCGGCCGCGGACAGCTCGTCCGCGACCTCCATCTCGAAGCGGGTTCGCGAGGAACCGTACGGTCCCAGCTCGCCGGCGCCCACGATGACCACGAGATCCTCGGGACGCGCGTCGATGGGTACCCAGTCGATCTGCTCGACCCGGCCGAGCTGTGCCGGCGACGGAGCCAGCGCAGTGACGGTGGCTCCGCGATGCTCCGCGACAACGGCCGGGCGCTGGATGCCCTCGGCCAGTGCCTTCATGTCGAGGTTGGCGCTGGCCAGACCACCGGTCAGGTCGACCGTAAGCGGCTCCAGACGGGCGGCCGCCCGCGCCTCCGTCGAGCAGGTGTCCATGAGCGCCTCGGCCATCTCGTCGGGCGTCCACGTGCTGACGCCTGCTGCCTCGACAGCCTCGACCAGCGGGTCGTTCCCACCCATCAGGCCCGTGCCGCGCACCCAGCCGATGATGGCGTGGCTCAGGGTCACCCGATCGGCCCACGTGCGCTCTGCGGACCAGCGGGTCACCAGTGCGTCGAGCGCCGACTTGGCCTCGCCGTATCCACCGTCTCCGCCGAACATGCCACGGTTGGGCGAGCCCGGCAGGACGACGTGCAGCGTCGAGGTCAGATCGCGGTCCTGCGCGCGTGCCGACAGCCGGCCAATCAGACGCTCGACCGACCACACCAGGATCCGCATGTCGATCTCGGTGCGGCTGCCGGCGTCGGTCAGGTCGCCCGCGACCCGCCCGGCCGCGAACGGGAACAGCAACGTGGGCGTCATGGCCGGCTTCGAGACCGTCGTGGTCCCGGCCCGGGTCTGCGTCTGCTCGCTGGAGATCCAGCTCGACAGGGCGTCGACGTCGGCGAAGGAGGCCATGTTCGCCTCGGCGATCCACAGCGCTGCACCGCTGACCGCATGAGTCCGGTAGAGCTCCTTGTAGAAGTTGAGCCGAGCGGAGTCCAAGCCCGAGGTCGTCGCGATGACGGTCGCTCCTCCGGCCAGCAGCTTGCCGGTCACGGCCGCAGCGATCGACCCGCGGCTCGCGCCGGTCACCACGGCGAGCTCGTGAGACCACGTGCCCTGTGTCGAGCTCTCGGCGTCGATGGCGATCTGCGTGAATCGACCTGCGAGCGCGGGGTCCGCGTGGGCAGAGTGCCAGCGTGCTTGGGCCGCGACTGCCGGTCCGGCTCCCACGAAGCTCACCTCGACGCTGTCGCCGGTCGCAATGCGGGCCAGGTCCTCACGGGCGCTGGCCCACCGGTCGTCCAGCAGGACGGTCCTGCGTTCATCGAACGCCGGTGCGGTGAGCTTCGCCCAGTCGCTGCCCAGCTCGCTCTCAACCCGGGCGAGGATGTCGGCCGCCGCCTCGTCGGTCTCAACCGCGATCGGGAGGTCGCTGAGTCCGAGCTGATCCAGGACCAGGCGCGCCGACGACGCGAGCACGCCGTGGGGACCCGTGATCTGCGCCGTGAACTCACCGAGGGCGGCCGCGTCGATCGTGGCCTCTTGCCCGCCGGTGGCGGGCAGATCGACGCTGACGCCATGGCGAGCGCCAACGGCCAGCACGCTCGCGTCGATCGCGGCATCGGCATCTGCGGCCGAGTCCAGCCCGGTCAACGCGCCGTACTCACCGCCGCGGACGCTGGCACCTTCGCGGCTGGACAGTGCGAGCTCGACGAGCGCATGGCTCGCCCAGCCCGGCCCGAGCTGCCACACGTCGGCGACCCGCTCGGCGATCGCGGACTGCCGGCGGCCGGTCGGGCCGAGCACCTTCTTGAGGTGATCGCCGAGAGCCTCGCTGAGCACGGGTCCGAACGGCTTGTAGCCGCGGGCCAGGCCCGTGACCTGGGCCGACAGGGTCGGGAGGTCGGCATCGGCCGCGCCATCGATCGCGCCGAGGCCCAGCTCACCGCCGAGGTCGACCAGCAGCTGGTTGCGGCGCGACGACGCACCGTCGCACAGCGACTCGATCGAGTCGGCAGCACCGATCTGATCCCATCGCATCTTGGTCCACCAGGCGATCAGGACCGTGGTGGCGTCGGCCGCGTCGAAGGACAGGTCGGCCGGCCGCGGTCCGCTCGAGGTGGCGGCTGCGGGCGTCCCAGCAGTCGGAGCCGCAGCAGTCATCGTGACGATTTCGGCCGGAGCCTCGTCCTCCTCGACGCCCTGCTCCTCGTCGGTCGCGAAGACCGCGGCGCTGTCGCGCTCGAAGTTGAGCACCTCGACCGGAGCACCGAGGCGGCCGGGGAGCTTGAGCGTCGACGAGGCGAGGTTGGCCACGGTGGGCGCTTGACCCACGCCGACCTCGATGAAACGCTCGACACCCAGGCCGCCCTCGTTTTCGGGGCGGAACAGCAGGTCCTGCGTCTCGATCCAGCGGACCGGGCTGGCGAACTGCCAGGCCAGCAGCTCGATCAGCACGAGGCGACACAGCTCACCGGGATGATCGGTCCAACCGGCGAAGTCCGCGAGCACCGCATCGAGCGGCTCGGACGGCACGAGGTCGGCGATCTCCTGCAGGAAGGCCCGGTCGAGGGAGAACGGCCTGGGCACCAGGTTGGGGACGTAGCGGCCCGTGAGGATGTCCGGATCGATCGACGTCGGCAGGAGCTCGGTGAGCCTGTCCCGGAAGTCCGGGACGCCGTCACGCAGCACCGTGGAGTGGAAGGGCACGTCGATCCCGGGCACCAGGATGTACGCCGCCTTGCCGCCGAACTGGGCGCGGCGCTTCGCGATGTCGGCCTCGAGGACCTCCAGTCCGCGGACCGTTCCGGCGATCGCGTACTGCGAGTCGCGCAGGTTGTAGTTGACGATCTGCAGGAACTCCCCAGAGCTCTCGGCCACGCCGTCGACGTATGCGGTGACGTCGTCATCGGTCAGGCCGATCTGCGCAGGTCGGATCGCCGCAAGCCGGTAGTCGCTGCGTCCGGCGGCGTCACGCGGAACCAAGGTGTGCATGACCGAGCCGCGCTGGAACACGACCTCGACGACAGCCTCGAGCGGGATGACGCCAGAGACCGCGGCGAGTGCGTTGTACTCACCGACCGAGTGGCCCGCGAGGATCGAGCCCTCGACGAAGCCGCCGGACTCGCGGAGCTCAGCCATCTGGGCCGCACCCAGGACCGCCATCGCCACCTGGGTGAACTGGGTCAAAAACAACACGCCGTCGGGATGCCTGTGGCTGACGCCGTTGGTGACGAGCTCGGTCGGGTTGTCGCGGACGACAGTCAGGATCGAGAAGCCGAGAGCAGTGCGGGTATGGGCGTCGGCCCGGTCCCAGATCTCGCGGGCAGCCTTCGACCGCTGGTAGGCGGCCATGCCCATGCCGGGATGCTGGATGCCCTGCCCCGGGAAGGCGTACGCGGTGCGCGGCGCTTCGAGGCGAGCAGTGGCCGTCATGACGACCTCGCCGTCTGCACGGCAGGTGATGTCGACGACCTCGGCACCCGCGTCAAGGCCGATGCGATCGGCCTTGACGTCGACCGGTACGCCCGGGCGGACCGGGGCGAGGAAACGAGTCGTCCAACCCGTGATCCTGCGATCCGAGAGCACCTGCTGGGCGGCTGCCGAGACCCACATGCCGTGCACGATCGGATTGCCGAGGCCCGCGAGCCGGGCCGCCGCGACGCTGGTGTGGATCGGGTTGTGGTCTCCCGTGACCGCCGCGAAGCCGCGCAGGTCGGTGGGAGCGGTGAGGGTCGCGGCACCACGGGACTTGCGCGGGGTGTCGAGGACGACGTCGCCGAGCGATCCACCGGCACGTACAGGGTCGACGAGCTCGCCGGACCCGATGCGTCCGCGGATCGCGAAGCGCTCGCGCAGCGTCGCGATGCCGCCGGCAGCCGAGGTCACCGCGACGTCGACCGTGACGACCCGACCAAAGCCCGTGTCCTCGATCGATTGGACGGTCGACGAGATCGTCAACGCGGTCGGCGAGACCGGAAGCGTGCCGCTCAGCGCGATTGCATGGTCGAGGTGGACCAGGTCGAGCATTCCCTCGATGACTGGGAGACCGTCCCGGGTCGTGGCTGCGCCGAGCACCGCGAACACCGACGGCCAGGCCAGGCCGACCAGGACGTCGGGCACGGGGTGCCTCGGGGTGTGCGCTCCCGTGACACCGGCGTGGTCGGCGATCAGGTCGGGCTCCCACGCGACGCTGACCGTCGCGCGTCCGTTGGACACGCTCGGGACGTCACCACCGGCAGCGTCGGCGACGAGCGAGCCCATCGCGGCGACCGCGACCTCGGTCGTGACGACCGGCGCGGAGCCCGCGAGCACGGCGTCGTCGATGTTGATCCGCAGCGAGAGCGGACGGGCCAACGGCACGTTGAGCTCGGCGGTGCGGTCGTCCAGAGCGACCAGGGCGGCACCCGTCTCGGGGTGCTCGGCGCGCTGCGGATCGACGATGACCCACTCGGCACCGAGGCGGTGGACCGGGTTGCGGACCGTGCGACCGGCCCAGACCAGGTCGGGTGCGGCCAGGACCAGGGACAAGACGTCACTGGCTCCGTCGACGCGCCGCCGTCCGGACACCCGCTGGGCAGAGCGACCCGAGGCGAGCAGCCCGTCGATCGTGACGTCCTCGAAGCGGCGAAGGAGCTCGGCGACGGGCTCGTCGACCCGGTCGATGCCGGCCACAGAGACTGGGCCGGGGATGATGCAGACCTCGTCGGCGGCGTAGCGCGGGTCGTGCGCCTGCCACAGCGAGTCCGAGCGCCACCAGCGGCGGACGTCCTGGTCGAGCACCGGCACGAAGTTGACCGGCTTGCCCGTTGTCTTGCACTGCTCGACGAAGAACAGCACGTCCGCCGGGTGCAGGGTGACGCCCTCGGCGTGCGGATAGGTCTCCAGGACCCGACTCAGGGCGGCCGCGCCGTCCTCGACGGAGGCCGAGTCGGTGAACAGGGTCGCGATCTCGCCCCGGTCTGCGGTGTGCAGCCGGGCCTCGACCCGCTGCAGCATCGCGTGGAAGCGGTCCCGCAGCGTGACGTCGAGCCATGAGGGGGTGCCTGACAGCTCGATGTAGCGGCGCAACCACTGGGCGTAGGTCATGGCCTCGACGTCGCCGAAGTAGGGCTTGGCGGTGCGGTCGAGCGCGACGACGATCTCGTCGCGACGCGCCGCGACTGCCTTGGCGTCACCGGCAACCTCGTCGAGCAGGCGCCCGGTGCGCGAGGCGGTGTTGTCGATCTCGTGGATGTCGGCGCCCAGCTGGCTACGACCCGAGGCCATGCCACCCTTGGCGCTTCCGGCGCCGACCCAGGTGCCTGTGCCACGGGTCTCGACCAGGAGCTGCTTGACGTCGGGAGCCGTCGTCGCTTCGAGCGTGGCCATCGCGGCCGTGCCGACGAGGATGCCGTCCAGGGGCATGGCCGGATAGCCGTGCCGCCGGGCCCATTCGCCGGTCAGGTAGGCCGCAGCGACCTCTGGCGTGCCGATGCCGCCACCGACGGCCACGGCGACGTGGTCCAGCGCACGCAGCTCGCCGTACGTAGCGAGGAGCAGGTCGTCGAGGTCCTCCCACGAATGGTGTCCTCCCGCACGGCCCCCCTCGACCTGGACGATGATCGGTGTCGGTGCCACGGCCTTGGCGATCGCTACGACCTGGCGGATCTGCTTGACCGTTCCGGGCTTGAACACGACGTGCGAGATCTCTGCTGCTCGAAGCTCCTCGACCAGCGCGACCGCCTCGTCCAGCTCGGGGATGCCAGCCGTGACGACGACGCCGTCGATCGGAGCGCCGGCGGCGCGGGCGCGCTGCACCAGTCGCTTCTGGCCGAGCTGCAGCTTCCACAGGTACGGATCGAGGAACAGCGAGTTGAACTGGTAGGTCCGGCCGGGAAGGAGCAGGTCGTCGAGCTCAGCGACGCGCTCGGCAAAGATCTCCTCCGTGACCTGCCCGCCACCGGCCAGCTCGGACCAGTAGCCCGCATTGGCTGCGGCGGCAACGATCGTGGCGTCGACCGTCGTGGGCGTCATGCCAGCCAGCAGGATGGGCGACTTGCCGGTCAGCCGGGTGAATCGGGTCTCGAGGTGCAGGCTGCCGTCGGGCAGGGTGATGACGCCCGGCGCGTAGGTGGACCATGGCTTGGCCAGACGTGGCGTGGCACCGGCGACCGTCAGCTCACGGTGGCCGCGCCTGGTGGTGGTGGCGATGACTCCGGCTCCGCGGCTGCGGAGCTCGCGAGCGGACAGCCGCGCCGCGATGTCGGCCGGTCCGAGGTCGAGGATCCAGCTGGCTCCGGCGTCCAGCGCCACTTCCAGCGAGTCGACCCAGTCGACCGGATCGACGATCGCGTTCATCGTCAGCGTTCGAGCACGACCCGCGTCGATTCCACACACCCCGGCCCACGTTGCGACGAGATCGGCAGCCGCGACGAGATCGGGATGGTGGAAGGCCAGCTGTGCCGGCAGCGGCTCGAGCACTGGAGCGAACCCGGACCCACCGGTGGTCTTTCGCTCACGCTCGATCTTCTCGGCCGCGGCCACCTCGCCGAGTCGCGCCTCGACGACCCGAAGGCCCTCGACCGGTCCGGACAGGACGACGCTCCGACGGCCGTTGCGCAGCCGCGAGACAACCCGCAGTGATGCGGGCAGCTCGGCGAGGATCTCGTCGATCCGCTCCGGGACGACGTTGGAGACGCTCAGCATCGTCGAGCCGAGCAGACCGCGCCGTCGGCCGACGATCTGCGCCGCGGCGCCCATCAGTCGGGCGAGAGCCAACAGCTCGACATCGTCGACACCGGCGATCGACTGCACCGCAAGAGTGCCCTGCGAGTGACCGATGACCGCAGCCGGCGGAGTGACATGTGCATCCAGGCCTTGACTGCGCAGGGCACGTAGGGCTGCGAGCTGGGCCAGCAGGATGCCGGGCAGCGACGCTGCAGGGGTGTTCAGCACCTCGGCACTCGGCAATGCTGGCGCATCGTCGTCCTCGGCAGAATCTCCGACGGCGATCACGTCGGCCCACGCCAACGGTGTGAACGGGACGCCGACGCGAGCCAGCTCCGCTGCGACCGGCGACAGCCGTTCTTCGGCGTGCGACACGAGCGTCTCCAGCTCGGCCTCGAGCGCGAAGTCGCGAATCAGTCCTGCCAGCGGCTCAAGCCACGGACCGCCCTGACCGCCGAACGCAAGAGCGTACGGCGTCCCGGTCAGAATGCGGTCGATCAAGGCGCCACGGCGCTCGGTCGTGTGGATCGCGGCGAGCGGGGTGTCGATGGTCGTCACAGGCGGTTTCCCTCGGGTCACTGCCGTCGCGGGGTCGACGGGCGGTACCACCATCATGTCAAAACATGAGGGATTCCTCAACTTTTAGCTGAGGGTTTCCTCATCTTTCGTGCCCCCACCGCCTCACCCCTGGCTGAAGCTCACTCCTCGAGCGGGATAGTCCTCGTTCTGCACGTAACGAAGCCCAGCGATGACGTCACCGAGCGCCGGGCGGCCGAACGGCATGCTCGCGACGCTGCTCCAGAACATCGAGCCGTCGGAGTCCAGCACGAACATCCCCGGTTCGTTGAACGTTGCCGGCTCACCTTCCTTGATCGCCGTCGAGATGAACAGGCCCCACTCGCGCGCCGACTGCTCGCTCAGGCCGTACGCGACCGGCAGATCAGTCAAGCCCCACTTCTGGACGACCCTGGCACTCCGCTCCTCGGTTTCCATGCTGACCGCGATCACGCGACCGACCCCGGCATCGTTCAGATCACCGATCCGCCGATCGAGCTCCGTGAGCTGCTTGCGGCAGACCGGGCAGTGCAGGCCGCGGTAGAAGACGACCATCGTGAACCTGCCGTCCTGTCCGGAGCCGAGCTTCAGCGAGTCGGCGCGGTCACCACCGATCAGGGCGAGATCCAGGGTGGGCGGGACCTGCGTGGGGTAAATGGTCATGCCAGCTACAGCACTCCACGCGGGGTCAAAATTCCGTCGTCCCACATCACATCGCCCTCCCCGGCGTGGGCCGGAGAGGGCGATCGCGCTGGTGTCGCCGGAGCTAGACGCCGCCGGTCAACAGCACACCGCCGTCGATCGTGATGGTCTGGCCAGTGACCCATGCCGCGTCCTGCGAGAGCAGGAACGTCACGACCGAGCCAATGTCCTCGGGCAGGCCGAGCCGCTTGA
>NZ_JBAVDI010000051.1:0-3552 GCF_049587115.1 Aeromicrobium sp. | reverse complement strand
GAGTGAGGTTGCGGGTGGACTCGTACGGCTCGAGCGGTGCCTCCACGACCACGACCGCGCGTACCGCGCGAGCTCGGGTCACCGGTGCAGCGAGGAAGGCGTGCTCGTCACGACGCAGCGCGACCTTGCTGCGGACGTCGGCCAGCGTCGTGGCGATCGCGGTCAGTCGCGTGCTGACATTGGGTCCCTCGATCAGGCGTCCGTCGGTGGCGAAGATCCAGGTGGTGTCGTCGATCGAGTCGTTCGGGGTGTCCAGCGCGGTGACCGTGCCGTCCTTGCGGACCGCGACAGTGGCCGACACCGCAGCGAGCTGATCGTGCAGCCTGTTGTCGATGTTGTTGCGGGTCAGTGCGGCGAGGACCAGCAGGACCGTCCCTACCATGGCGGTCATCGCGATCGCGGTCACGATCAGCGTGCTCAGCACGATGCGAGAGATGAGGGTACGACTGGAGGTCTTCATCGCAGTGTGAAGCCCACGCCGCGTACCGTCACGAGCTCGGCGGGGGAGTCGATCGACGCGAGCTTGACCCGCAAACGGCGGATGTACGAGTCGATGGTGTTCTCGTTGACGATCGCACCATCGGGCCATGCCGCTGCGACGGCCGCTCGCCGACGCACGATTCCACCGGGATCGGCTGCGATCGCCGCGAGCAGACGGAACTCGGTCGGGGTCAGCGCCGCCTCGCGATGCTCGACCTGGACCGACATGCGGTCTGGGTTGAGGCCCAGACCGCGGACCGATTCCTGCTCGGGCCGGTTTCTGCGTCGCAGGGCGTCGACCCGCACGAGCACCTCGGAGATGGCGAATGGCTTGACCACGTAGTCGTCACCCCCGGCGTGGAATCCGGACACCCGGTCGTGGACCGCATCCAGCGCAGTCAGGAAGAGGGCGGGTGCATGCTGCCCGTCGGCGCGCAGTGCCTGGCACACGTCGCGACCGTCGGCATCTGGCAGGCCGATGTCCAGGATCAGGACCTCGACGCCGCTTCTCGGGCCCAGGTTGTCGACCGCCTCGCGACCGTTCCGCGCGATGACGACGTCATGCCCGTTCATCTTGAGCGCATCGGTCAGGACGCGCCGGACGTCCGGGTCGTCCTCGCAGATGCCCACGACAGCCATTGCGCCATCGTGCCTCATGGACTGCTCCAGTGGTGCGGTGCGAGCTCGGTAGTCAGGTCGCCGTCAGGTTGGGCGGTCGATGATGGCGGTGTGACCGTTCTGGCTGTCGGACCGACTCGTGGGTCCGTCCACGTTTCCGGACTTCTGCCTTCGTGGACCGTGGCAGCGAGTGTCGCCGTGCCGGTTCTGGCGCGTCTGCCGTTTCTCGGGCGGGCCGCGAGCCCGGACGAGGGCGGCTTCCTGCTGGTCGGTGCGCAGTGGTCGGGGGCGGGTCATTCGCTCTACGGCGACTACTGGGTCGACCGACCGCCGCTGCTGATCACGATCTTCCGAGCCGCGTCATCGCTCGGCGGCCTCACGGCGCTGCGACTGATCGGTTGCGTCGCGGTGGCCCTGGTCGTCGTCGGCGTCGCCCGCGTCGCCGGCCTGATCGGTGGGCAGGACGCTGCGCGGTGGGCAGCCATGGCGGCTGCGGCGTTGTGTCTCAGTCCGTGGCTCGGTGGGTATGAGGTCAACGGTGAGCTGCTCGCGGCCCCGGTGATCCTGGCCGCGATCGTGCTTGCGATCGGCGCGGTCCGGGCCACCCGAGATCGGCCGGCCATGTTGGCCGCGATCGCCGCCGGGGCATGTGCGGCGGCTGCGATGTTGATCAAGCAGAATCTTGCAGACGCTGCGGTGTTCAGCGCGGTGGCTTTCACGCTCGCCTGGTGGTGGGGACACATCACGTCCCGTCGCTTCGGCGTGATCGCGGTGGGGGGAGTCCTCGGGGCATTGGCGGCGGTGCTCGTGCTGGCCGGCTGGACCGTGCTGCACGGGTCGTCGCTGACCGGCGTGGTGGAGGCGATGTATCCGTTCCGGATTCGCGCCGGTCAGGTCCAGGCCTCGGGCGGGCGCCAGCACTCGACCGCGCGGCTGATCGGTCTGGTGGGCGTCGTGCTCTCCAGCGGGCTCGCACTTCTGATCCTGCGGGTGGTCGGCGACGTGGTGACCCGACGACTCCGCGATCCGCTCTGGTGGGCGGTGGTCGCGACGACGGTCTTCGCAGGCGCATCGGTTCTGCTGGGTGGCAACTACTGGCATCACTATTTGGTCGAGCTGGTGGCACCGGTCTCCATCGCGGTCGGCGTCATCGCGGCCCGCCGGGGCAGGCTCGTGCAGGCGCTGATCGCGTACACCGTGCTCGCCGCCGCAGCCGGCTGGGTCTTCAGCGTGGCGGTGCCGCAGAACAGCGACGCCCAGACGGTCGGCCGGGCAATCAGTACTGCCTCGCGGCCGGGCGATTCGATCGTCAATGTGTGGGGGCATGCCGATCTGGCGTTCGCCTCGGGCTTGCCGTCCCCGTACGCCCACCTGTGGAGCCTGCCGGTCAAGACGCTCGATCCGCAGCTGAACCAGCTCGACGCAGTGTTGGCGGGGCCCTCCGCTCCGACCTGGTTCGTGACCGGACCACACCTGCGGTCGTGGGGCCTGGACACCGCACGTACCGCAGAGATCCTGTCAGGCGACTACCACCGGCTCGGCTCTGCCTGCGGACATGTGATCTACCTGCGGGACGGAGTCGAACGACCGGCTCCACATCTCGCCGCCTGTCACGCGGCGGGAGGACTGTCCCATGCCGGATCGAAGTGACCTCGCCACCCGGTTTCTGACACCGGAAATCGTGACGTTCCTGGCTGTCGGTGGAGTCGGCTACCTCGTCGACATCGGTGCCTTCAACTATCTGCGCACCGCGCCCATCGTGGCTGGTCTCGACCCGAGTGTCGCGAAGTGCATCGCGGTCGCTCTGGCGATGATCGTGACGTACATCGGCAATCGGGCCATCACCTGGCGGGGTGCGGGGGATGACGACCGGCGGCGTGAGATGGGTTTGTTCGTGCTGTTCAACCTGATCGGCCTGGGGATCTCGGTGCTGACCCTGGTGATCTCCCACGATATTCTGGGCCTCACCAGCCGGCTGGCCGACAATGTCTCGGCGAATGGGGTGGGACTGGCGCTGGGCACGGCCTTCCGGTACTGGTCGTACCGGCGGTTCGTGTTCCGTGGCCCCGTGAAGCCTTCGGCTGAGCAGGCGGCGCTGTCAGTTTCCTGATTGAAGCGGAGGGCAACGCCGACCCGGTTGGCGATCGACGACGCTGAACTGGTCGTACGATGGGAGCTGCAGGTGGGAGGTGGACATGGGCCGAGCTGGGCTGTTGCTGGCGAGCGTGGCGCTCGCGCTGGGCGTCTCCGCGTGCTCGGAGGAACCGCCGCGGATGGTCGGCGCGACAGCGTTCGGCGCGGTCACCCTCGACCGTGTCGTACAGCCACCCAACGCCAAATTCACTCGCACGATGTACGCCACCTCGCGCCTCAGCCGGTCGACGATGATGCTCGACATGTGCCGCGGGCCGGTCGCGATCGACCTCGGTGGTGACCGGCCGGTGCTGATCGCCG
>NZ_JBAVDI010000050.1:0-1601 GCF_049587115.1 Aeromicrobium sp. | reverse complement strand
CTGGAGTCCCCGCGCGAAGCCACGTGGCCGGCATCCAACGGCTACCGCATGAAGCTCTTCTACGTGACGATCAGCGATGGAGACCCGACTACGAATGACGGACACGACGCCGTTCGATGGCTCTCCCACGACGAGTTGGGCGAGGTCGAGTGGTTGCATTCGGATCGGGAAGCGCTCGTCCACCTAAAGGTCTCAGAGCTGTCACATCCTCCTGAAATGCCCAGCGAGCTTCCTTGAGTCACTAGAGTTGACCTCCGTGGCTGCTGCCAACAAAGCGGCACAGCGGGCGCGGGAGTCGTTCGCCAGGGCTCTCGACCAGGAGTCGGAGCTGGCCGACGAGCTGCGCCGGCCGCATCCACGGCCGTACTGACGGGCTCAGTCCAGCTCGGCGAGCAGAGCGGGGTTGGCACGGCGCAGGATGCGCTCGACGTCCTCGCGCGGCACTGCCGCGTAGAGGAGGCGGCGGGCGTCGGCGTACTTCGGATCCGCTGGACGGCCGAGCGCCTCGATCCGCTCCGGGAGCGAGTTGTGGGCGTTGTCGGAGATCTTGACGAGCGAGGCGTCCCGCGACGTGCAGACGCGCTCGATCCCCTCGAGATAGCTGAGCGAGGGGTGCAGGTTGCGTGAGACCAGCTCGATCGCGCCCAGCGCTCGCTCCGAGACTCCCGCCTCGCGCAGGTCGGCCAGGGTGATGTCGGAGTCCTCGACGACGTCGTGCAGCATGCCGGCGATCTGCAGGTCCAGGTCGAAGTCGACCAGCCCACCAGCCACGGACTCGACGTGGTTGACGTAGTCGACGCCGAGCTTGTCGACCTGGCCCGCGTGCGCGCGCTTGGCGATCTCGTGTGCCTCGTCGAGTGCGAACCCAGTGCGATCAGCCATGCCAACACCGTACGACCAGCGTCCAGGGCGCTTGCCGTTTGACTCCATGGGTAACCCTCGGGGTATGCGAATCTTCAGTCACCCGATCAAGAAGCTGACCATCCTCTCCGTTTTTGCAGGTGGGTACGTCCTCGGAGCCAAGGCAGGGCGCGAGCGATACGAGCAGATCCGCAACGCGGCCACCCAGGTCAAGGACGACCCGAGGGTCAAGCAGGCGACCGCGCAAGCCGAAGACCTCGTCCGAGACGCCGCCACCAAGGTCACCGAGGATCCCCGAGTGAAGGACGTCGTCTCGCGCGCGGAAGACATCGTCCGTGACGCCAAGTCCAAGGGCGCCGGCGACACGAGGGTGAGCCCGCTGCTCGCCGACGAGCACTACGAGTCCAATGACGAGGTCGTCTACAGCACCGGGCCGGACATCGAGGAATCGATCGACGAGCTGGCCGACACCGACACGGCCGAGCAGCCCTTCACCCAGCGTGAGGACAGGGCATGAAGGCGATCACCTACTCCGCCTACGGCGAGCCCGCGAAGCTCGAGCTGACCGACATCGACGAGCCCAAGATCGGACCCGACTGGGTCATGGTCGCGGTCAAGGCAACCTCGGTCAATCCCGTCGACTGGAAGCTTGCAACCGGCGGCATGGACGGAGCCCTCGACACGTTCTTCCCGGTCACGCCGGGCTGGGACGTCGCCGGAGTCGTCGAGCAGGTCGGGCC
>NZ_JBAVDI010000049.1:0-50469 GCF_049587115.1 Aeromicrobium sp. | reverse complement strand
GCGTCGAGCTCGGCATCCGTGAGCAGGTGCGATTCGTGCCGACCGTGGACCAGCGCGGGCTGGCGCAGTGGTACGCCGCTGCTGCGGTGGTGTGCGTGCCCTCCTACAACGAATCGTTCGGCCTGGTCGCGCTGGAGGCGCAGGCCTGCGGCGCGCCGGTCGTCGCGGCCCGCGTGGGCGGACTGCCGACCGCCGTCTCGGACGGGGTCACGGGGGTCCTTGTCGACGGGCACGATCCGGCTGACTACGCCTCGGCGCTGCACCCGTTGCTGACCGATCCTGAGCTGCGCGAGGCGATGAGCCAGAAGGCTGTTCGCCACGCCGAAGGCTTCGGCTGGGACGTCACCGCCGACCGCACGCTACAGGTTTATGACGAAGCGATCGATTCGCACCGCACCGAACAGGAGGCCCAGGCATGACCGATGTGCGCGCCACGATCGTCGACGCCCTCAAGGCGGCGGAGCTCGAGTACACCGAGCACTCGTCCGGGACGTTCGAGATAACGCTGCCGGGGGAGCGCAAGCTGCAGACGACCTGCCGGCTCGAGATCGGCAAGCACGCGCTGGGCGTTCACGCCTTCGTGTGCCGCAATCCCGACGAGAATCACCAGGCGGTGTATCGCTGGCTGCTCGAGCGCAATCTCAAGATGTTCGGTGTGGCGTTCGCGGTCGATTCCGCAGGAGACATCTATCTGGATGGTCGGCTGCCGCTGCATGCCGTGACCGGCGACGAGATCGACCGGGTGCTCGGGGCCGTGCTGACCTACGCCGATGAATCGTTCAACACTCTCCTCGAGCTCGGATTTGCGTCGTCGATCCGCAAGGAGTGGGAGTGGCGGGAGTCGCGGGGCGAGTCGACCCGCAACCTCGACGCCTTCAAGCATCTACGCCCCGAGCGCTGATCTGCCAGCACTCGGTGGGAGCGCGAGTAGCCGGGTCCAGCGGGCGGGGCGAGGAGGAGTCGCTGGCCATCGCCGACATCTTGTCCTGAGTCGATACCGTGGGATGCGATGAGTGCAGATCGCTATCTCCCCGAGCAGCCATGAAGGCGACGATTTTCGTCGACGTCGTCGACCCCTGGGCGTACATCGGAGCCACCCGATTCGAGCGGGCCGCCGCGATGTTCTCGATCCTCACCGGCGAGCCGGTCGAGCTCACCCTGCGGGCGTTCCAGATCGAGCCGGATGCGCCCAGCGACGGCCGGCGGTTGATGGATGCGGCGACGGACGAGCTCGGCGGTCTGGACAAGGCCGAGCTGCTCAACGTCCAGGTGACCGCAGCGGCGCGGATCACCGGCATCGATCTCAACTTCGACGAGGCCGTGCGGGCCAACTCCTTCGACGCGTGGCGATTGCTGACCTGGGCCGACGAGGTCGGTCCCGGCCTGCAGCGTGACCTCGCCCACCAGCTGTGGCGGGCGCACTTCCTGGAAGGTGCCGACATCGGCGATCCGTTCACGCTGGCGACTCGCGCCGCTCTCGTCGGCCTCGAGCTGGAGACCGCCGAAGGATTGCTGGCGAGCACCGAGTACGCCGATGAGGTGCGCACCCAGGTTGCGACCGGTGTCGCGCTCGGGATCACCCAGCTGCCGTACGCCGTGATCGAGCAGCAGTGGACCCTCGCCGGCGTCCACTCGCAGAACGACTACGTGCAGGCACTCACCCAGATCCACCAGGACTGGAAGGCCGCTGGCCCGACCTCCGAGTGAGGCCCTAGGCTCGTGGCCATGAGCACCCTGATCCTGCTGCGTCACGGTCACAGCGAGTGGAACGCCAAGAACCTGTTCACCGGTTGGGTAGACGTCGACCTCAACGAGCAGGGTCTGACCGAGGCCTCCCGCGGCGCAGAGCTGCTGGCGGAGGCAGGGCTCGCGCCCGACGTACTTCACACCTCCTTGCTGCGCCGGGCGATCCGCACGGCCGAGATCGTGCTCAACGGCATCGACCGGCACTGGATCCCCGTGCACCGGTCCTGGCGGCTCAACGAGCGTCACTATGGTGCGTTGCAGGGCAAGGACAAGAAGGCCACGCTCGCGGAGTTCGGCGAGGAGCAGTTCATGATGTGGCGTCGGTCCTACGATGTGCCGCCACCGCCGCTGGACGATGACTCCGAGTTCAGTCAGGCGTCCGATCCGCGCTATGCCGTCCTGCCCGACGAGCTGCGCCCGCGTACGGAGTGTCTGGCCGATGTCCTCGACCGGATGCTCCCCTACTGGTACGACTCGATCGTCCCCGATCTGCTCGACGACCGCGTGGTCCTGGTGACCGCGCACGGCAATTCGCTGCGGGCGCTGGTCAAGCATCTGGACGGTCTCAGCGAGGACGCCGTCGTCGGCCTCAACATCCCTACCGGCATCCCGCTGGTCTACGAGCTCGACGACGACCTCCGGCCGACGGTGGCCGGTGGCACCTATCTGGATCCCCAGGCTGCCGCTGACGCCATCGCGGCCGTGGCCAACCAAGGCCGCTGACCGGAGTCGTCCGCAGGCTCAGGTGTCGTACTTGTAGCCCAGGCCGCGCACGGTCGTCAGCGTGAGGGGGTTGGCCGGGTCGGCCTCGATCTTTGCCCGCAGGCGCTTGACGTGCACGTCCAACGTCTTGGTGTCGCCCACGTAGTCCGCACCCCAGACCCGGTCGATGAGCTGTCCGCGGGTCAGCACTCGGCCGGGATTGCGCAGGAAGTACTCCAACAGCTCGAATTCCTTGAGTGGGAACTTCGTCTCCGTGCCATCGATCGTGACGAGATGCCGGTCGATGTCCATGCGGACACGGCCCAGCTCCAGCGAGGCGTTGTCGTCGACCTCGTCCGCCGTGCCGCGGCGCAGCACCGCCCTGATCCGCGCGACGAGCTCGCGAGGCGAATACGGCTTGGTCACGTAGTCGTCGGCACCAAGCTCCAGTCCGACGACCTTGTCGACCTCGGTGTCCTTGGCGCTGACCATGATGATCGGTACGGAGGAGATCTGACGCAGCGCACGACACACCTCGGTGCCGGACAGGCCCGGCAGCATCAGGTCGAGCAGCACGATGTCGGCGCCGCCCCGGTCGAACTCGGTCAGCGCCTCGGGGCCGGTCTCGGCGATCGCGACCTCGAAGCCTTCCTTGCGAAGCACGTACGACAACGCCTCGCTGTAACTTGTCTCGTCCTCGACAACCAGTACCTTCGTCACGCGTGCTCCTCATCCATGTCGTGTTGGTGGGCTGGCAGCACCAGCGTGAAGGACGAGCCGAGTCCCGGCTCGCTCCAGACCTCGACCGTGCCGCCATTGCTGGCCGCGACGTGCTTGACGATCGACAACCCCAGGCCGGTTCCACCGGTCGCCCGAGCCCGCGCCGGGTCGACGCGATAGAAGCGCTCGAAGATCCGGTCCAGCTCGTCGCCCGGAATGCCGATGCCGTTGTCGGTCACGGTCAGGCGAATGTTCCGGCCGTCGGCCTGCGCCGTGACAGTCACCCGCGAGCCGTCGGGGCTGTAGGTCACCGCGTTCTCGACCAGGTTGCTGACCGCGGCGTGCAGCTGCGCACGGTCGCCATGGACGTACAGATCAGGTTCGACCGAGCTCGCGAGGTGAATCTTCTTGTGCTCGGCCTCGGTGGCCGAGTGTTCTGTGGCCTCCGAGACCAGCTCGCCGATCTTGATCGTCACGGCTTCGTCGCTCAGCGTGTCGTTCTGCAGCCGGGACAGGTCGATGATCTGCTGCACGAGGCGGGTCAACCGCTCGCTCTCAAGGTGCATGCGCCCGGAGAACCGGAGGACGGCCTCGGGATCGTCCTTGGCTTCGCCGACCGCTTCGGCGAGGAGGTTGAGCGCTCCGACGGGAGTCTTGAGCTCGTGGCTGACGTTGGCGACGAAGTCGCGGCGGATCGACTCGACCTGCTGCTCCCGGGTCCGGTCGTCGGCGAGGACCAGGATCAGGCGCGAGGTGAGCGGCGCGACTCGGGCGTGGACGTGCGACGTCGTGCCGCGCCGGGGTTGCAACGAGATGTCGGCCTCGCGGACCTGGCCGTCACGGCGCACCTGGCGCACGAGCTTCATCAGCTCGTCCGGCGCGAGACGGTCATGGTGCACGATGCCCATGGCCACGGCTGGCGCGGATGCCTTGACCACGGTGTCCGAGGAGTCGACCAGGACGGCAGAGGAGGACAGCACGGACAGGACCAGCTCGGCACCCGACGGCACGAGCGGCGCCGGTTCTGGCGCTCCCGCGGCTCGGCGCTCGCTGAAGCGCCAGAGGTACGCGATCATCGCTCCGGCGACGACTCCGATCGCTCCGGCGATCAACATCCCTGCGCTGGTGTCCACACGATTGATCGTAGGGGGCAAGGTGCGGGCGGCGTCCACTGTGGAGGCTGCGACGACGGTGCTTTCGGTTGCTGTTCACGGCGCGTTCACCGTGGGTCGCCCATTATTCACGCCCGCTCACTAGGGTGGGGGCATGCGTGATCAGTATTACGAACAACTTGATGCCATCGTCGACGACCTGGTGAACCTGACCGGGACCGTCCGAAATGCCGTTGCCAATGCGACCAAGGCGCTGCTCGAAGCGGACGCTCAGGTCGCCGAGTCCGTGATCGCCGGCGACCGCGACATCGACGAGGCGACCGAGATCATCGAGGAGCGAACCCTGCTTCTGCTCGCCACTCAGCAGCCGGTCGCAACCGACCTGCGGCAGCTTGTGGCGACCCTCCGCATGCTCACCGACCTGCAGCGCATGGGCGACCTGTCCGTGCACGTGGCCAAGGTCGCTCGGCGCCGCATGCCGGATTCCGCGGTGCCTGCACACCTGCACCCGACGATCGTTTCGATGGCTGCGGTGGCCGACTCCATGATCGAGGCGGCGTCCCGAATCGTGGCCAATCGCAACGTCGACGCAGCGAGCCAGCTCGAGGCCGAGGACGACGAGATGGACCGCCTTCGCAAGGAGCTGCTGCGTGCGTTGCTGGGTGGCGACTGGACCTATGGTGTCGAGCCGGCCGTCGACCTGGCGCTGCTGGCTCGCTACTACGAGCGTATCGGCGACCACGCTGTCTCGATGGCTCGCCGCGTCGTCTACCTGGTGACGGGCCGGATCAACTGACCCGGTGCCACGAACGAAGAACCCCCGCTGCCTGCAGGCAGCGGGGGTTCTGTCTGTTCGGGTTGGGGCTACTCCGAGCCCTCGCCGCTGACGTCGGACGGCGCAAGCCCATCGCTGCCGGCAACCTTGGCGTACTCGGGGGTGCGGGCCACGACGGGCGCCTGGATCGTGACCGGTGCTGCGTCGCTGAATGTCAGGGTGACCCGGACGTACAGGCCGGCAGTGGCGCCGTCCGCGACCTGAAAGCCGCCGGCGTCTGACGCCCCGCCGACCGTGGTCAGGTCGCCCGCCGGGAGCGGAAGCGACATCTTGGCGCTACGTACCGGCAGCGTCTTGCCGTCGAGCGTCGTGACGGCGATCGAGGAGAGGGTCTGGTCGGACTCGGTGTTGTTCGCGATGCCCGCGGACAGGGTGGCGGACTTGTCCTCGTTCATGACGAACAGCGTGCCGAGCACGTCCATCTCGCCACGATGGTTGGCACCGACCGCGGGCTGATAGACCTGATTGGTCTGGGCGTTGAATCCCGTGCCACATCCGCCGAGGGTCAGGGTGGCTGTCACGGCGAGGGCGGTGGCCGCGAGGCGGCGACGTCGTACGGTGCTCACCAGATCACTGCTTTCGGTCGGTGGTCGATGTGTTCGCAGGGGCGCCCACGATCGTATCCGAGGACGGCCGCGGCCTGCCCTTTGACCTGCCGCGACTACGTCTGCTATGGCGCTGAAGGACTGAAACGGCAGGGATGGTTGTCGGCCGCACATGTTATCCTTGTCACCTACGAAGGGTGTTTTCTCTATGACTTTTACTGTCGGCGAAACCGTTGTCTATCCCAATCACGGTGCGGCAGTCATCGAGGACATTGAGACTCGGACGATCAAGGGCGAGGAGCGTGAATACCTTGTCCTGCGGATTGTCTCCCAGAACGATCTGGTCGTGCGTGTCCCCGCGTGCAACCTCGATCTGGTCGGAGTTCGCGATGTTGTCGACGAAGCGGGACTCGAGCGTGTCTTCGGGGTGCTGCGTGCCGAGCACGTCGAGGAGCCGACCAACTGGTCGCGGCGCTACAAGGCCAACCTCGAGAAGCTGCACTCCGGTGACGTGCTGAAGGTCGCCGAGGTCGTTCGCGACCTGTGGCGTCGCGACCACGAGCGCGGACTGTCGGCTGGCGAGAAGCGCATGCTCGCCAAGGCCCGCCAGATCCTGGTCTCCGAGCTCGCGCTGGCCGAGAAGACCAACGAGGACAAGGCCGAGACCCGGCTCGACGAGGTCCTCGCCTCCTGAGCTGATCGACCGAACGCAAGCCCCCGTCTCGACGAGACGGGGGCTTCGTCGTGTTCGGGTGGTTCGCGGGGTCCAGCGAATCAGAAGGTCAGCGGGGCAGGACCAGGGCGGTGGCGATCGCCGCGATGCCCTCGCCGCGGCCCGTGAGCCCGAGGCCGTCCGTGGTGGTCGCCGAGACGCTGACCGGGGCGCCGATCGCGTCGCTGAGGACCCGTTGAGCCTGCTCGCGTCGCCGTCCGATCTTCGGGCTGTTGCCAATCACCTGCACCGATGCGTTACCGACGATCCAGCCGAGCTCACGCAGGCGCCGGGCCGTCTCCTCGAGGAAGTCGATCCCTGAGGCGCCGGCCCATTCGGGGTCGCTCGTACCGAAGTGGCTGCCGATGTCGCCCAGCCCGGCCGCACCAAGCACGGCGTCCACGATCGCGTGCGCCGCGCAGTCGCCGTCGGAATGTCCATCCAACCCGTGCTCCTCATCCGGCCACTCCAGGCCGGCGAGCCACATCGAGCGTCCGGGCACCAGTCGATGGATGTCTGTCCCGATGCCGATGCGCGCGGATGTCACAGGTTGATCATGCCGTACGTCCGGCGGACCCGGGCAGGGCACGGGAGAATGAATGGGTGAGCTCTCGACGAAACACCGCCAGCGGAGTTCTGGCCGCCATCGCCGCGATCGCCGCGAGCGAGGCACTGGCCGCGCTGCTCGATCTGCGAGAGTCCCCGGTGCTTGCAGTGGGCCAGTCGGTCATCCGACTGACGCCCGGCGCACTTGCAGAGGCGATCATCGGCGTCGTGGGGCAAGCCGACAAGCCGCTCGCCATCGGCGGCGTCGTGCTGGCGATCGTGGGTCTTGGTGCCCTGGTGGGCCACTGGTGGTCCGCCCACCGACTCAGGTCGTTCCTGCTGGTGGGCGTGCTGGTCGTGCTGGCCTCGGCCGCCGTCCTGTCCCGCCCCTACGGGACCGCGGCCGGGGTGTTCGCCAGTGTCGCGGCGGGCGTGGTCGTGCTGGGCGTGCTGCAGCTCCTGCTGCGCGACAATTCCGAGGATTCGGCCGATCTGTCTCGCCGGTCGTTCTTGCGCACGTTTGCGGTCCTCACCGTCGCGACGGTCTTCATCGGAGCCGCCGGGCAGGTGCTGGCCTCGAGGCACCGACGTCGTCAGGCGGTCGAACGTGTCCGCGGCTCGCTGCGACTGCCGAAGCGGACGTCATCGGCCCCGGCCGGCGCCGATCTGGAGATAGCCGGGCAGGGTCCGTGGCTGACGTCCAACCGAGACTTCTACCGCATCGACACGGCGTTGTCCCCGCCCCTGATCGATCCCTCGCAGTGGTCGTTGCGCATTCATGGCATGGTCGACAACGAGCTGACCCTGACGTACCAGGACCTGCTCGATCGCGGTCTCGAAGATGCATGGATCACGATCTGCTGCGTCTCCAACCCGGTCGGTGGAGACCTGATCGGCAATACCGTCTGGGGCGGAGTGAGGATCGACGGGATCCTCGAGGAGGCCGGCATTCAGGCCGGCGCGGACGCTCTGCTGTCGACGTCAGACGACGGGTGGACGTGCGGCACCCCACTCTCTGCGCTGACCGATGGCCGGAACGCACTGCTGGCACTGACGATGAACGGTGAGCCGCTGCCGATCGTGCACGGATTTCCGGTTCGCCAGGTCGTCCCCGGCCTGTATGGCTACGTCTCGGCGACCAAATGGGTGGTGGACTGGGAGGTGACCCGCTTTGCGGACTTCGAGGCCTACTGGACGCAGCGGGGGTGGGGAGAACGTGGCCCGGTGAAGACCGAGTCGCGGATCGACGTGCCCAGTGGTGCGCAGCCCATCGAGACCGGGACGACCACGGTCGCCGGAGTCGCCTGGGCGCAGGGAGTGGGCATCGCGGGCGTCGAGGTGCGTGTCGACGAAGGCCCGTGGCAGAAAGCCACTCTCGGAGCGGTCCCGAATGTCGACACGTGGGTGCAGTGGACGTACGACTGGTCGGCGACCCCCGGTGACCACACGATCGAGGCGCGGGCGACGAACGCCGACGGCGAGCCGCAGACCGGCGTACGCGCCGATGTGCTGCCCGATGGCGCGACGGGCTATCCAGGCATCAGCGTGACGGTGGCCTGAGGCTCACCACCGCGCGGTGTCTGCGGGGAGGGCGCGGCTCTTGGGGCGGATGACGTACACGACGCCTCCGCTGCCCTGGAGCCAAGCCTTCTCGAACTGCGCCCGGGAGTAGATCCGACGCACGGTCGAGTTCGTGGAGGCCGCGGGATCGTTGACGATGACGCGGCCGGAGGAGGAGAAGCCGCGGATGACGAGCAGGTGGCCCGGCGTCGAGGAGATCGGCGCCCCGGTCATGCCGCCCTTGGGATACGCGACGGATGCGACCAGCGGGATGCCGGCCTTGATGAATGATTCGGCTTCGCGCAACGAGTACAGCTTGGTCACGAAGGTGTCGAGTGAGTAGCCCGCGGCATACGCCGTGTTGAACGGCCAGTTGCCTGTGCCGTCGTATCGGTCGTCGAAGGTGTAGCGCGCCGCGTGGTCGACGAAGCCGTCCGCGTATCTGGTCCACGCGTAGTCCTTCGCCGTCGGACCGCGGCCGAAGTACCGCATGACCATCGAGGTCGAGGTCGGCGAGCACCACGCCTCACCGCCACCGCCCCACTGTGGGTACTCGCCGCGATGGATCATCTGGGACGAGCGCGGGACCGCGAGATCTCTGGTCGAGGTCATGGTCGTGGTGCTGGTGGCGATGGAGCGGGCCGAGAAGTTCGAGGCGACGCCGTTGACGGCGTACAACGTCGGCTGGTCCGGATCGCCGACGTGCCGCATGAGCATGACGCGGATCTGCCAGCCGTCGAACGTCTTGCCGCTGTTGGCGATGATCGTGTCGGTCGAGAGCCGGGCCAGATCGTCGCTCTGCGCGGACAGGGACGTCCGGCGGATGTCCTGCGTACCCAAGGCGTAGCGCGCCACCGTGTCCCAGCTGCCGATCGTGCTGCCGCTGCGGACCCGCACGTCGATGCGAGCCCAGGTGCCGTCCGGCGTGCCGATGCTCCAGGACGGGATCAGCGTCCGCGCCGAGAAGCCCGTGCTCTTCCACGGCGAGGTCCAGTATCCGCGGTGGTAGTGGCGCGGCCCACCACTGACTCGGGGGTCGTCGTACACAATGACCGAGGTCCCCGGGCCGAGCGTCATGGCACCGGTCTTGGCCGCCAAGCCGACCGAGGTGCCCCGAGCGAAGTCAGAGGTGCTGGTCCACCGGGCGAAGACGGCTCGGTCAGAGGTCGCCGCCGACACCGAGGTGGCAGGCAGGAACGCGACGCCGAGCGCAACCGCGAGCAGAAGCCGGGGAAGAGTGCGCATCGGCCCATGGTAGGTCAGCAGTGGGGCAGGTGGGGCGGATGTGACTGAAGTTCCTCGGCCGCGGGCCCGCTCGATCGCGGGTCTGGAGCCGATAGGGTTGTCCCGTGGCATTCCAGCTCTACGACACTGCGTCCAGGCAGATCAGCGAACTCGTCCCGGTGCATCCCGGACGTGTCTCGATCTACCACTGTGGCCTGACGGTGCAGGGCCCCCCGCACATCGGCCACATCCGCAAGGAGGTCGTCTTCGACGTGCTGCGTCGTTGGCTCGAGCGCTCCGGGCACGAAGTCACGATCGTCGCGAACGTGACCGACATCGACGACAAGATCCTGGCCCGCGCCGCCGAGCAGGACAGGCCGTGGTTCGCGGTGGCCTACGAGAACGAGCGGGCGCTGCATGCGGCGTACGAGGTGCTGGGCTGCGTGCCCCCGACCTATGAGCCTCGGGCGACCGGTGTCGTGCCCGAGATGATCGAGATGATGCTCACGCTGATCGAGCGAGGTCACGCATATCCTGCCGCCGATGGCTCCGGCGACGTCTACTTCGACGTGCGCTCGTGGCCTGAGTATGGCGTGCTGTCCAATCAGCAGATCGATGACATGCAGGCGGCGGAGGATGCGCCGCCCGAGGGCAAACGAGACGCTCGCGACTTCGCGTTGTGGAAGGGCAGCAAGCCCGGTGACCCCGCTTCGGCCTCGTGGCCGACGCCCTGGGGTCGGGGTCGTCCAGGTTGGCACCTGGAGTGCTCGGCCATGGCGTCGAAGTATCTCGGCGACGAGTTCGACATCCACGGTGGTGGGCTGGACCTGCGCTTCCCGCATCACGAGAACGAGCTCGCGCAATCGCGTGGCGCTGGGCAGCGGTTCGCCCGGGTGTGGATGCACAACGCGATGCTCAACCTGTCCGGCGCCAAGATGTCCAAGTCGGTGGGCAACACGTTGATGGTCAGCGAGGTCGTCAAGCGAGCCCGCCCGATCGACCTGCGTTACTACCTTGCGGCTTCCCACTACCGCTCGATCGTCGAATTCTCCGAGGAGTCGCTCGCCGAGGCCGCCACGGCGTTCCAACGGATCGAGGGATTTGTGCGCCGCGCCGCTGATCTGGTGGGGCCCGGCGAGCTGGGCATTCCTTGCGCGGACTTCGTCGCAGCGATGGACGACGACCTGTCCGTACCCACGGCCCTGGCGGCTGTCCAGGCCGTGCTGTCGGAGGGCAACAAGCTCCTGGCCGGGGGCGTGAGCGACACGTTGCGGGGTGTCCTGGGGAGCGTACGGGCGATGCTCGACGTGCTCGGTTTGGATCCGCTGTCCCCGACGTGGGACCGTGGGGGTGACGATGCGGCGTACGCGCAGGTGATCGACTCCCTCGTGGGTGGGCTGCTGGAGCAGCGCCAGGAGGCGCGAGCCAGCAGAGACTTCGCTGCCGCGGACCGGGTCCGTGACCAGCTCACGACCGCCGGCATCGAGATCGAGGACACTCCGCAGGGCGCGAGATGGTCCGTGAAGGGCGACAACTGACATGCCAGGCAACAGCAAGCGCAAGGGCGCGATCAAGAAGACCGGCAAGGGCAACCCCACGGCCGGATCGGGTGGACGCCGCCGCCAGGGTCTTGAGGGCAAGGGTCCGACCCCGCGGGCGGAGGATCGTCCGAACCACAAGATCTACAAGATGAAGAACGCGACCCAGAAGCGTGAGGCCGCACGGCCCAAGCGCAAGCAGGGCGATGCTGCCGAGTGGGTTGCCGGTCGCAACTCGGTGCTCGAGCTGCTCAAGGCGACCGTGCCGGTGCACGCGCTGTATGTCGCCGAGGGCACCGACCGCGACGAGAAGGTCCGCGAGATCTTCAAGCTCGCCGCCGAGCAGCACGTCAGCCTGCTCGAGATCGGTCGGATCGAGCTCGACAAGCTCACCGGTGGTGCGGTGCACCAGGGGATCGCGGCGAAGCTCAATGCGTACGAGTACGCCAATCCTCAGGATCTGCTCGACTTCGCGGCCGAGCGCAACGAACCCGCGCTCATCGTGGTGCTCGACGGCGTGACCGACCCCCGCAACCTCGGCGCGATCATCCGCTCCGCCTCGGGCTTCGGGGCCCATGGCGTCGTGATCCCCGAGCGGCGGGCAGCTCAGATCACCGCAGCGGCGTGGAAGACCTCGGCCGGGGCAGCTGCCCGGGTGCCGGTGGCTCGCGTCACCAATCTGACCCGCACCCTCAAGCAGTTCCAGGAACAGGGCTGCATGGTCATCGGCCTGGCCGCTGACGGCACGGTCGACGTGGCGCAGTCGCAGATGGTCGACGGTCCGGTCGTCGTCGTCATCGGTAGCGAGGGCAAGGGACTGTCCAGGCTGGTCGGCGAGACGTGCGACGAGATCGTGTCGATCCCGATGAGCACGGGCTTGGAGTCGCTGAACGCGGGCGTCGCCGCCGGTATCGCCCTGTACGCGATCGCCCAGGTTCGCGGCTGACCGAGTTGATCTGCGCGGCGGGTCAGCCCAGCACGCGGTCCAGGTAGGCGTTGCTGAAGGTGCGCTCGGGGTCCAGCTCGTCGCGAACCTGCACGAAGTCGTCGAACCGGGAGTATGCCTGCGCAAAGTAGCTGGCCCCGAGCGAGTGGATCTTGCCCCAGTGCGGACGTCCTCCGTGCGCTGTGAAGATGTCCTGTGCCGCCGCGAAGTACGAGCGGTAGTCGGTGCGCCAGTACTGATGTACGGCGACGTAGCAGTTGTCACGCTCGTGACCGGTCGACATCCACACGTCGTCCGCGGCGGTGAACCGCACCTCGATCGGGAAGGAGACCTTCTCGTGGCCCGCTTCGAACCACTGGCCGAGCTCGCGCAGGACCGATGGCAGGGCTTCGCGCGGCAACGCGAACTCCGACTCGCGAAATCGGACCGTGCGCGGTGACACGAACACGTTGTAGGAGTCGTCGACGTACTCACGAGCGCTCAGCGCCGAGCCCGCGATCGCGTTGACGCGGGGGATCCACGAGCGCTTGCGGGCCACGACTCGGTTGATTCCCTCAAAGGCGGTGTTGCTGAGGAACTCGTCGTCCAGCCAGTGCCGGAAACGGCTGACCGGCCGACGGGGTGTGCCGTCTGCGACCCGGTTGTTGCACTTGGTCAGCGCCTTCTCCGTGTGTGGGAACCAGTAGAACTCGAAGTGGTCGTTCTCCGCGACCAGCGAGTCGACCCGCTGAAGCACCTCCGGTAGCGCCATCGGCGCTTCGCGTGCGTGCAGCAGGAAGGCCGGTACGCACTGCAGCGTCACCTCGGTAACGATGCCGAGCGCACCGAGGCTGACTCGGGAGGCGCCGAACCAGCGGTGGTTCTCGTCGATCTCGAGCACCTCGCCGTCGGCGGTCACCAGCTGTACGCCGACGACTGCGGCGGAGATGCCGAACAGCCTCGCTCCGGTGCCGTGGGTTCCGGTCGAGACTGCCCCGGCGACCGACTGCGGGTCGACGTCACCGAGATTCGGCAGGGCCAGACCGAGGACCTTGAGCTTGGGGTTGAGCTCGTGCAGGGAGATGCCTGCCTCGACGCGAACGCGGCGGCTGTCCGAGTCGTGCGCGAGGATGCGGTTCATCCGCCCGAGCCGCAGGAGTATTCCGTCGGTCGCGCCGATTGCGGTGAAGGAGTGACTCGCCCCGACCGCCTTGATCGTCAGCCCGGCAGTGGTGGCCTCGCGCACGAGTCCCACAACCTCGGCGGTCGAGGCGGGATGGACGATGCGTACGGGGTGGGTCTGCTCACTGCGACTCCAGTTGGTCCAGGTCTGGGTCATCCGAAGTTCTTGCCCTCTCCGCGATAGGTGGGTGTGCGCGTTGTTCCGCCCCCTGGCGAGACGACTGCGACCTCGTCGAAGCGCTCGCACATCTCGCCGGCCTTGGCGTGCCGCATCACGACCCGATCACCGATGTGCAGGCGGCGCGCTGCGTCGCCCTTGACCGGACTCTGCACCTCGCCGGCGCCCTCGGTGCTGATCTGCTTGAGTCCGGCCGGCCAGACCGGTGTCGGTTGACGGTTCTTGTTGGTCGGCCCGGACGCGATGTAGCCACCGCCGGACAGCGTCGCGATGTCCGGCGACGGCTTGCGGGCCACCGAGAGCACGAAGTATGCCGCGGGGTGCGATTCGAAGGCGTCGTAGTTGTCGAACAGCGTCGGCGCGAACAGGCCGGAACCGGCGGTCAGCTCGGTGATCGCGGGATCTGCGCCGGTGACCTCGAGGCTGCCGGTGCCGCCGGCGTTGACGAGCTGGAGCGTGGCGTGCTCTGACACTGCGGTCACGACACGGGACCGGCGCTCGAGCAGGTCGGCGGCTGAGCGCTTCTTCACCAGGCGGATCGCGGCCGACGAGTCCGGCAGACCAGCGATCTGTGCGTCGTAGAACATGATGCCGACCAGATCGAATCCCGGCCGTCGTGCTGTCGCTGCGGCCAGCGCACCGGCCTGCTCTGCGCTGTGGACGGGGGAGCGACGTACGCCCAGGTGCGCCGGCCCGATCTTGAGGCTGGCGTCGACGTCGATGCACACGCGGATGGTGGGGTGGTGGCTGCCGAGCAGGCTGTCGATGTGGTCCAGCGACTCGGTGCTGTCGATCATGAGCGTGATCTGGGCCAGTCGACGCTCGTCCGCAACCAGATACTCCAGTGCAGGGCCACTGGTTGTCGGGTAGGCCAGCAGGATGTCGTCGACCCCGTTGTCCACGAGCCAGTTCGACTCCGACAGCGAGTAGGCCATCACCCCGGCAAAGCCGTCCCGTGCCAGCGCCGCGGTGATGATGGAGCGGACGCGCACCGACTTACTGGCGACGCGGATCGGCACGCCGTGGGCGCGGCGCACCAGATCGTCGGCGTTGGCCCGGAGCGACTGCTCGTCGATCACCGCGAACGGTGTGTCCAGTTCGCGAGTCGCCATGAGCAACCGTGCATAGGGTTCATTGCCGGAGTCTGCTGCCACGTCGTCAGTATGTCGCACCGTCGCGGAGCCAGCCGATCACCGATACTGGGCGGATGCGCGGGCTCACGGCACTCCTCCTGACAGCAGTCGTCTGCGTCGGATGCGCCAACGGCTCCCCTCCGCAGGCGAGCCCGACAACGGGGAAGGCAGCGATCAGCCTGGAGTCGCTCGGTGTGGACTGGCCCGCCGCGGGCGACGAGGTCGACCCGCCGAAGCTGCCCGCGGTTCCCGGCGGAATCAGCGAGGAGCTGATCGGGCGCATGGCGGGGATCCTGACGACGTGGGCCACGGCCGCGGCCCTCGACGACGGGGTGTGGCACGGCGCCGATCCGCTCGCGACAGTGAGCGCGGCCCTGCCCAAGACCGCGAGCGCGATGTTGCGCAAGCAGGTCAAGGGCGAGGTGTCGCCGCACCTCGCGGTCGCCAACGTCTTCGCGTCCGACGTGACGATCGTCGGCGTTCCGCGGATCACCTCGGCCTGGAAGTTGAGCAAGGCGAAGGACGATTCGGGCAGGCCCTACGCGCGCTTGGAGCTGCAGACCCGCACGGCGTACGAGGTACGGCTCGGCAGCGAGCCGTCTCGCGTCATCGGCCTGCTGCGGGTCCACGGCCTGACGGCCTATCCCGACACCACCGACGACTTCGGTGTGGCGGGAGGCTGGCAGGAGTTCGGCGCCGGTGACTGCTCGCTGGCGCTCGACGACGCCCTGCGGCCCGACAGCGACCTTGACCAGGCGGCCGAGGATCTCGCGACGTTCGTGAAGGTCGGAGACTCGGCGAAGCTTCGGATGCCTCCGTTGGGTGTGCAGGAGCAGGTGGACGCTGAGTACCTCAAGCGTTGCCGCGAGGGTCAGGTCTGACCTGAAGCGGTCGACCGGTTGTGCGAGCGCGGGGGTCTGGGACCCTCAAGTCGTCACCCACTACGATGGTGGCCGGGCCTCGGCCCGTACGCCTCTGTAGCTCAGTTGGTAGAGCGCCTCACTTGTAATGAGGATGTCGCGGGTTCGAATCCTGTCGGAGGCTCAGACTCTTCATCACGCTGGCTGCGGGCGGGTGATGACTCCTCGAACACCAGCAGGGTGCGGGTGCTGAGGACGCCCGGTATCGATTGGATCTCGTCGAGCACCAACCTGCGCAGGTCCGCATTGTCGCGTGCCCGCACCAGCATCACGACATCGAATTCTCCGCCCACGAGCGCGACGTGCTCGATGCCGGGCAGTGCTCGCAGCTCGTTGTGGATCTCGCGCCAGTTGGTCTGCCGCACATTCATCGTGAGGTATGCCGAGGTGCCCAGTCCGCGCGCGACCGGATCGATGATCGCGGTGTAGCCGGTGATGACGCCCGAACGGGTGAGCCGTTCGACCCGGGAGTAGGCATTGGCTCGGGAGATGTGTACCTGCTCGGCGAGCTGGCGCATCGAGAGTCGACCATCGGACTCGAGGGCCCCGATGATCTGCCTGTCGATGTCGTCGATCGGGGCTGCGGCCATCTGTCTCTCACTCCCGGTGTGACGTGCGTCATGGTGGATGTATGGCACGTTACAGGGCCGCCTGTCGAGACATCTTCTCGACTATGCGGGGGCGGTTGCATTCGCTTGGTATCCAAGCGCAAGGTTCTGTGAACACTAGTCTGCATCGAGAGGTGGTTCGCGTGTCGCATCGCGACCTCTTGCCGTCCGACCGGCCGGTCCAATTACTCACTCCCGACGGGGAGCGGATCGAGGACGGGGCGCACGCGTTCCCGGCCGACGACGACATGCTGCGGGCCCACGCGGCACTTGTCGTGGGTCGCCGCATCAACGATCAGGCGTATGCCCTGGTGCGGCAGGGCCGACTGGCGGTCTACCCGTCGTCGCACGGACAGGAGGCCTGCGAGGTGGCCGCAGCACTGGTCCTCGGCGAGCAGGACTGGCTCTTCCCGACCTATCGCGACACCGTCTCGATCGTTGCTCGCGGAGTCGACCCGGTCGGAGCGCTCGTGCTGCTCAAGGGTGACTGGCACTCCGGCTACGACCCCGTCAGCACGCGCGTCGCCCCGCAAGCCACTCCATTGGCGACGCAGCTCGTCCACGCGGTCGGAGTCGCGCATGCCGCCACGCTTCGCGGTGAGGACACCGTCGTCATGGCGATGTGCGGGGACGGCGCCACGAGCGAGGGCGACTTCCACGAGGCGCTCAACTTCGCCGCGGTGTTCAAGGCACCGGTCGTGTTCTTCGTGCAGAACAACGAGTACGCCATCTCCGTGCCGCTGGCTCGTCAGAGTGTCGCGCCATCGCTCGCTCACAAGGGCATCGGGTACGGCATCCCGGGGGAGCGCGTCGACGGCAACGACGTCGCGGCCCTGCTCGCGGTTCTGCGTGAGTCGGTCGAGTCGGCGCGGGCCGGAGGCGGTCCACGGCTCGTGGAGGCGCACACCTACCGGATGCAGGCCCACACCAATGCCGACGACGCGACCCGATACCGCCCGGACTCCGACGTCGCAGCGTGGCAGGACCGTGACCCGTTGCTGCGCAGCAAGGCCTATCTCATGAAGCGCGACCTCCTGAGCGATGCGCGGATGGCCGAGTTCGCCGACAAGGCCGAGCAGGTCGCCACCTCGATGCGCAAAGGCCTGATGACCGATGTCGAGCCGAATCCGGACGACCTGTTCGCCCACGTCTATGCGACGCCGACCCCACAGCTCATGGAACAGGCAGCGTTCCTCGCCGAAGAGCTGACCCGGGAGGAGGCTCGCTGATGGCCGAGCACACGAAGATGACGATGGCCCAGGCGCTCAACCAGGCGCTACGCGACGCGATGGAGGCCGATGACTCGGTTCTGATGTTCGGCGAGGACGTGGGCGCGCTCGGCGGAGTGTTCCGGATCACCGACGGCCTGACCGAGCAGTTCGGCGAAACGCGGTGCTTCGACACCCCGCTCGCGGAGGCCGGGATCATGGGCATGGCCGTCGGGCTGGCCATGAACGGCATGCGTCCGGTCGTCGAGATGCAGTTCGACGCCTTCGCCTACCCCGCCTTCGAGCAGATCGTGAGCCACGTCGCGAAGATGCGTAACCGCACCCGCGGCGCGGTCGGGATGCCGATCACTATTCGCATCCCGTACGCCGGTGGGATCGGCGGCGTCGAGCACCACTGTGACTCCTCCGAGGCCTACTACGTGCACACCCCGGGCCTGACGGTCGTTGCGCCCGCGACGGTCGCCGACGCCTACACGCTGATGCGCGAGGCGATCGCGTCTCCCGACCCCGTCGTGGTGCTCGAGCCGAAGAAGCTCTACTTCAGCAAGGACGAGGTCGATCTCGACGAGCCGCAGCCCGGCATCGGCCGCGCGGTCATACGGCGCGATGGCACTGACGCGACCCTGATCGCCTACGGCACCTCGGTACCGATCGCGCTCGATGCCGCCGACGCCGCAGCGGCCGAGGGGCGCAGCCTGCAGGTTGTCGACGTCCGGTCGCTCGTGCCGTTCGACGACGACACGGTGTGTGCCGCAGTGCGATCGACCGGCCGTGCTGTCGTCGTCGCCGAGGCTGCGGGCTTCGCAAGCGTGTCGTCGGAGATCGTCGCGCGCGTCACCGAGCGTTGCTTCCACCACCTGGCGGCGCCGTTGCGCCGGGTCACGGGATTCGACATCCCCTTCCCGCCGCCGAAGCTCGAGCACTTCCAGCTGCCCAGCGTCGACCGGATCCTGGACGCCGTCGACACCCTGCAGTGGGACGACCGATGAGCACCCAGACCTTCACCCTGCCCGACCTGGGCGAGGGACTGACCGAGGCCGAGGTCGTCCACTGGCTCGTTGCGGTCGGAGACGTCGTCGTCGTCGACCAACCGGTCGTCGAGGTCGAGACCGCCAAGTCGATCGTCGAGGTCCCGTCACCGTATGCGGGTCGGGTCAGCACGCTGCACGGGCAGGAGGGTGGCACGATCGACGTGGGACGACCGTTGATCTCGTTCCAGACGTCCGGGGACGAACCTTTGGTCCCTGCCGAGGTGGGCGAGCAGTACCGCGAGGAGGAGCAGGCCGGGTCAGGCAACGTGCTGATCGGCTACGGCACTCCTGAGAGCGCTGGCAGCGGACGGCGTCGCCGTCCCCGGGCCACCGAGTCCAACCCACCCGCTGCCGTGCCGCAGGGGGGCGCGGCCACGGGTGCGCAGTCCGTCCCGCGGGTCACCTCGCCGCTGGTGCGCCGACTGGCTCGCGAGGCGGGGCTCTCCGTTCGGCACATCACCGGGACGGGCATCGACGGTCTGGTCACCCGGCGTGACGTGCAGAAAGCGATCGATCAGGTCGATGGCGCGGAAACGGCTGTGGAGCAAGCCTCGGGCACCGGCGGCCGCACGGGGCTGGCCGTCGCGCGCCGCATCCCGCTGAGCGGATTCCGCAAGGCCGTCTCGACGGCCCTGTCGCGCAGCCGCAGCGAGATTCCGGAGGCGACGGTGTGGGTCGACGTCGACTTCACCGAGCTGTTCGCCATCCGTGCAGCGGCGCAGGCCGCCGGGAAGCCGGTGCCGGGCCTGCTGGCTTATCTCGCCCGGTTCACGGTCGCCGGTCTCCGAGCCCACCCCGAGCTCAATGGTGAGGTCGACACCGTGAAGGACGAGCTCGTGCAGTACGCCGGGATCAACCTGGGCCTCGCGGTCCAGACGGATCGCGGCCTGCTCGCACCATCGGTGCTCGACGCACACCTGCTGACCACGATGGAGCTCGACGTCGAGATCTGCCGGCTCACCGCGGCGGCTCGGGATGGGCGGGCGACGCAGGCTGAGCTCACTGGCGGCACCTTCACCCTCAACAACTACGGCGGGTTCAACGTCGACGGCAGCGCGGCGATCATCAACCATCCGCAGGTCGCGATCCTCGGTTTCGGCCGGGTCATCGACCGTGCCTGGGTCGTCGACGGAGAGCTCGCGGTCCGCAAGATCGCGCAGATGTCGTTCGTGTTCGACCACCGGGTGTGTGACGGCGGAACCGCAGCCGGCTTCATGCGGGTCGTCGCCGACGCAATCGAGTCCCCCGCCTCGGCCATCGCGAACCTCTGAAAGGAATGCCACGTGACCGTCGATGTCCTCGCCTCCTGGGACGGCGCGCTCTGCTCCACGCGGTACGACCGACGATGCGCGGTGGCGGCGGATCTTGTCGATCCATGCGGAGAACCTCGCTACGCTCAACGGCAGCTATTGGATTGGCCCCGACGTGGGCATGACCTCGGCTGACGCGACCCTCGACGACGTCTTCGGGTCCGCCCGGGCCCGCGGGATCAGCAGCGAGCAGGCTGCGCTCGACCTTGCCGCCGCGCGCCGCGGCGCCGCCCAACCGACCCGCTGAGCGGGTGACCTCAGCTGTCGAGGGTCTTGGCGACGAGGGTCAGCACGTCGTAGGTCGCGACGGGCTTGCCGTCGGCGTTGGCGACGACAGCGTCCCAGCGGACCTCGCCGTACTCGGCACTGTTGCGTGGGGTGATCTGCTTGACGGTGAGTGTCACGTCGATCGTGTCGTCAGCCTTGACCGGGGTCAGGAACCGGAGGTGGTCGACGCCGAAGTTGGCCAGGACCGGGCCGGGTTTGGGTTCGACGAACAGTCCCGCGGCGATCGAGACCACGAGGTAGCCGTGCGCGACGATCCCACCGAAGAGCGGGTTGGCAGTCGCCGCCTCGGCGTCCGTGTGGGCGTAGAACGCGTCGCCGGTGAATTCCGCGAAGTGCTCGATGTCGGCCAGGGTGATCTGCCGGGATGCCGACCGGATCGTGTCGCCGACCCGCAACTCGGCCAGGCTCTTGCGGAACGGGTGCTCGTCGTCGATGCGCTGCACCGAGCCCTTGATCCACTGCCCGGTGATCGCGGTGAGCATGTCAGGGGATGCCTGGATCGCCGTGCGCTGCATGTGGTGCAGGACGCCGCGAATGCCACCGAGCTCCTCGCCGCCGCCGGCGCGCCCGGGACCGCCGTGCACCAGCACCGGTAGTGGCGATCCGTGGCCGGTGGACTCAGGAGCGGCGTCGCGGTCGAGCACCAGGATGCGGCCGTGCCACGGGGCGAGCCCGAGCGTGACGGTGCGGGCGACCTCAGGGTCGCGTGTGATCAGCGATCCGGCGAGTGATCCCTGTCCGCGGGCGGCCAGTGCGATGGCTTCGTCGAGCGTCTCGTAGGTCAGCACGGTGCTGACCGGTCCGAACGGCTCGACGTCATGGGGCTCGGACGCGCCGGGCGCGGCCCGGAGCAGGATCGGCGACATGAACGCTCCGGTCTCTGCGTCGGCGTCTGCGACGTCCACGTGATCGGGATCGCCGAACACGATCTCGGCGGAGCCGCGCAGGGTCTGCACGGCCTTGCGCACCTCATCCCGCTGACCGAGGCTGGCGAGCGCGCCCATGCGAACGCCCTCGTTGGCAGGGTTGCCGACGGTGATCTTGGCCAGCTTGGCAATGATGGCGGCAACGACCTCGTCGGCCATCGCAGCCGGCACGATCGTGCGCCGGATCGCGGTGCACTTCTGTCCGGCCTTGACCGTCATCTCGGCGACCACGCCCTTGACGAACAGGTCGAGCTCCGCATCGTCGCCCGTGACGTCCGGGCCGAGGATCGAGCAGTTGAGCGAGTCGGCCTCGACGCCGAGCTGTACGCCGCCATGCAGCACCGCAGGGTGCTGGCGCAGCGTGGCGCCGGTGCTCGCTGAGCCGGTGAACGCGACCGAGTCCTGGGCGCCGAGCTGGTTGAGCAAGCCCTCCGGGTTGCCGCACAGCAGCTGCAACGAACCCTCGGGCATCAGCCCCGACTCGATGATGTGTCGCACGGTGAGCTCGGTGAGGTAGGCAGTCTGGCTGGCCGGCTTGACGATCGTGGGGAGCCCCGCGAGGAAGGCTGGCGCGAGCTTCTCCAGCATCCCCCACACCGGGAAGTTGAACGCGTTGATCTGTACCGCGACACCGGGACGCGAGGTCCACACGTGCTGGCCGACGAATAGCCCGGTCCTGCCGAGCTGCTCGGTGCCCCCGTCGAGGATCACGGTGTCATTGGGCAGCTCGCGGGTGCCCTTGCCGGCATAGCTGAACACCGTGCTGATGCCGCCGTCGATGTCGACCTGCGAGTCGCGCAGCGTCGCTCCGGTACGGGCAGACAGGGCGTAGAGCTCCTCCTTGTGCTCGCCCAGGTGCTTGGCGACGGCCTTGAGGATGGAGGCGCGCTGGTGGAACGTCAGTGCACGGACCGCTGGACCGCCGACCGTGCGCGCGTGGTCCACCATGGCTGCGAGGTCGAGCCCACTGGCCGAGATGCGCGCGACCTCGTCGCCGGTGGTGGCGTCGAGCAGGGGTGTGCCGTCATCGGTGGCGCGGAACCACGATCCGGCCGCGTAGCTCTCGAGCAGTGCACTCATGGGTCGTGAACCTTCCGTTGCGCGATCAGGATGCCGCGTGCAAGACTATTACAGACCGTTCGGTCAGTAAATGGTTGCGGACAAGAAAGCGGGAGGCGAGATGACCCTGGCACCCGTGATGGACCAGAGTGCGCTGCAGGCGTCGTTCGAGTCCACGATCGAGCAGCACGATCGCATCGAGCCGCGCGACTGGATGCCGGAGGCCTACCGCAAGACCGTGGTCCGCCAGGTCGCCCAGCACGCACACTCCGAGATCATCGGCATGCAGCCCGAGGGCGGCTGGATCACCCGCGCACCGTCGCTGCGTCGCAAGGCAATCCTGCTGGCCAAGGTGCAGGACGAGGCTGGTCACGGGCTCTACCTCTACTCCGCTTGCGAGACGCTCGGCGTCTCGCGCAACGAGCTGACCGAGATGCTGATCTCCGGGCGGCAGAAGTACTCGTCGATATTCAACTATCCGGCGCTCTCGTACGCCGACGTCGGCACGATCGGTTGGCTCGTCGACGGTGCCGCGATCTGTAACCAGGTTCCGCTGTGTCGCACCTCCTACGGGCCTTACGGTCGCGCGATGATCCGGGTATGCAAGGAGGAGTCGTTCCATCAGCGGCAGGGCTACGAGCTGTTGGCGACGATGATGCGCGGCACCGATGAGCAGCGGGCCATGGTGCAGGAGTCGGTCGATCGGTTCTGGTGGCCCGCGCTGATGATGTTCGGCCCGCCCGACGACGACTCACCCAACACAGCTCAGTCGATGGCATGGGGCATCAAGCGCAACACCAATGACGATCTGCGCCAGCGCATGGTCGACATGACCGTGCCGCAGGCCAAGGCACTCGGCGTCACCCTGCCCGACCCCGAGCTTCGGTGGAACCAGGAGCGTCAGTCCCACGACTTCGGCCAACCGGACTGGGAAGAGTTCAAGGACGTCATCAGCGGGAACGGGCCCTGCAACATCCAACGCATCGCGCATCGCAAGAAGGCCTGGGACGACGGCGCGTGGGTGCGCGAGGCCGCAACAGTGTTCGCAGCCCGGACCGAAGGAGTGCGCGGATGAGCGAGGAAGTTCAGGCCGAGTGGCCGCTGTACGAGGTGTTCGTCCGCGGCAAGCGCGGACTCAACCACGTGCACGTCGGTTCGCTGCACGCCGCCGATGACGACATGGCCGTGCGCCACGCACGTGACGTCTACACCCGTCGTAACGAGGGTGTCAGCATCTGGGTCGTGCGATCCGATGCCGTCACGGCCTCGAGTCCGGACGAGAAGGACCCACTGTTCGCGCCGAGCGGCGACAAGGTCTATCGCCACCCGACGTTCTACGACATCCCCGACGACGTCCCTCACATGTGATCGGGAGCTGACCATGAATCAGACCCCGGACCCGAGCCACGTGCCCGAGCATGACTCCGTCTATGACGGTCTGCTCGTCGGCGACGACTCGCAGTGGGCCTTCGGCACCGACTTCGAGGATCCTCTGGCCGGCGTCGACACGACCCCGCCGGACGGTGTCGACCTGCACGATCTGGCGGTCTACTGCCTGATGCTGGCCGACGACGCGCTGGTGATGTCGCAGCGACTGTCGCAGTGGTGCAGCAATGCGCCCGATCTTGAGGAGGACATCGCGCTGGCCAATATCGCGCTCGACCTGCTGGGTCAGGCCCGGCTTCTGCTGGCCCGCGCTGCGGCGGCTGACGAGACGATCGTCCCGATCCTGCCCGAGGGATCGCCGGTGCCGCCGGAGGATGCACTGGCCTACTTCCGCAGTGACCGTGACTTCCGCAACGTGCGGATGGTCGAGGCCGACAATGGTGACTTCGCGATGACGATGGCACGACTCCTGCTGTTCTCGACCTGGCGGCTCGCACTGTTCGAACGGCTCGCCACCAGCCGGGACCAGGTGCTCTCTGCCGTCGCGGTCAAGGGCGTCAAGGAGATGACCTATCACCGTGACTACGCCGCGCGCTGGTTCCTGACGCTGGCACAGGGCACCGCCGAGTCACGGCGCCGGCTGGTCGACGGTCTGGTCGCCACCTGGCCGTTGCAGACCGAGCTCTTCACGACTCATCCGGTCGAACGCTCCGTCGCTGCGGCGGGTGTCGGCGTGGACCCGGTGAGTGTCATGGACGAGGTCGACGTGCTGCTCAATCAGGTCTTTTCGGCCAGTGGCGTCGATCGCCCCGAGGTCGGTCCACTCGCTGGCGTCCGCGGCGAGACCGGACGCGACGGGCTGCACACCGAGGCATTCAGTCGGTTGCTCGCCGAGCTGCAGGTCGTGGCGCGGGCGCACCCGATGGGGGCCTGGTGATCGGTATGGTCGCAATGTCCTCACCCCCTCGCGGGACCGAGTCGATGCACATCGGTTCGACCGTCGCGCGTCGCGTCGTCGCGTCCGTGACCGATCCCGAGATGCCGATGCTGACCCTGGAGGACCTCGGGGTGCTCCGCGACGTCGAGGTGGTCGGCGACCGCGTCGTCGTGACGATCACGCCTACCTACTCGGGCTGTCCTGCGATGGCCACGATGCGGGACGACCTGGTGCACGCGCTGCACGACCACGGCTTCGACCAGGTCGAGGTGCGCGTGAGCCTGCACCCAGCCTGGTCGAGCGACTGGATCACCGAGCGCGGACGGCAGGCACTCACCGATCACGGCCTGTCGGCACCCGGCCCGGCCCCACGCCACGTCGGTCCGGTGCTGCTGTCGCTGCGGCCGACCCGTCGCACCCTGGTCTGCCCGCGTTGCGCATCGTCCGACGTCGAGCTGACCTCGGAGTTCGGCCCCACGGCCTGCAAGGCCCTCTATCGCTGCTCGGCGTGCCTCGAGCCGTTCGAGCACGTCAAGGAGATCTGATGACCTCGACCGGCACGACCACCGAGGAGACAGCCCCGGCGGGGGTGAGACCGCGAGCAGCTTTCCACACGCTCACGGTCACCTCGGTCGAGCGGCTCACAGATGACTCGGCGGCCATCACCTTCGATGTCCCCAGCGAGCTTCGACCCGTCTTCGACTTTCGTGCCGGTCAGTCGCTGACCCTGCGGCGCATGATCGAAGGTGCCGAGCAGCGTCGGTCGTACTCGATCTGCGCTGCGGTCGGCGCATCCCCGCGCATCGGGGTGCGCGAGATCCCCGACGGGTTGTTCTCGTCGTGGCTCGTGGGCGACGTGCGCCCGGGCGACCGGATCGACGTGCAGACCCCGACCGGCAGCTTCCGCGCGGATCCCGACGACGGCGGGCGCCACTTGTGCATCGCTGCCGGATCGGGCATCACGCCGATGATCTCGATCGCGTCGTCGGTGCTCGCGCACCCCGACGCCGAGGTGACGATGCTGTACGGCAACCGCACCAGCGGCTCGGTGATGTTCGCCGAGGAGCTCGCCGATCTCAAGAACCGGCACGGCTCGCGATTCGAGCTCGTGCACGTGCTCTCCCGCGAACCCCGGGACGTCGAGCTGTTCTCCGGTCGGCTCGAGGCGGATCGACTGCGCCGCCTGCTGACCGCGCTGGTGCCGATGGAGGCGCTTGACCACGTGTGGCTGTGTGGTCCGCTCGGGATGATCTCCGACGCCCGCGACGTGCTGGCCGAGCTGGGGGTGGCCCCCGAGCGGGTCCACTTCGAGCTGTTCTACGTCGACGAGCCGCCCCCGGAGCTGCATCGAGCCGATCAGGTGGTCTCGGGGATCACGAGCGACGTCACGATCGTGCTCGACGGACGCGCGACCACCGCACCGATGCCGCGCGACGAGAGTGTGCTCGACGGGGCCGCAGCGACCCGCAATGACCTGCCGTTCGCCTGCAAGGGCGGCGTGTGCGGCACGTGCCGCGCCCGGGTCACCTCCGGCGAGGTCGAGATGCGCCGCAACTATGCCTTGGAGGACGCCGAGGTCGAGGCCGGATACGTCCTGACCTGTCAGAGCCATCCCGTCAGCGAGAGCGTCACGGTCGACTTCGACGCGTGAGCACCCCCGAATCGAGGAGACGCAGATGAACCCACACGCGCTCGCCCGAGCCAGTGCCGAGCGGATGTGGGCCGGGGACCAGGCCAGTCGGCTGCTCGGCATGCAGGTCATCGATGTCGGACCAGGCTCGGCGCAGGTCTCGATGGACGTGCGTGCCGACATGGTCAACGGCTGGGAGGTCTGCCACGGCGGATTCGTCGCCTCACTCGCCGACACGGCGTTCGCTCTGGCCTGCAACTCCCATGGAGAGGTCACGGTGGCCTCCGGCTTCGACATCACCTTTCTGGAATCGGCTCATGCCGGCGACACCCTGCTGGCGACGGCAACCGAGCGCGCCTCCCGCGGCCGCACCGGGATCTATGACGTGACGGTCAGCCGGATCGCGGGTGACACCTCGCCGATGATCGCGGAGTTTCGCGGCCGGAGCCGCTCACTCGGACGCAACATCGCGGACCTCTAGGGCGACTCGCGCAGGCCCAACCCGTCGAACGCCAGCGTGGCGATCGACGTGGCCAGCACGTCCGTATCGACCGGACCGCCGGGGCGATACCACTCCACGAGGGAGTTGACGGTGCCGAACAGCAGACGGCTGATCAGGTCGGGCGGGATGTCGGCGCGCAAGGCGCCCTCGTCGACGGCAGCCTGGACCAGGCTCGCAAGCCGCTCGTCGATTCGACGTCGACGCTTCAGCGCGGCGAGCTCGACCTCGCTGTTGCCGTGCACTCGAAGCAGCAGGGTCACCGCCGGAAGGTGCGCGACCAGGATCTCGACCGACTCGTGCACGACGGTGCGCAGCCGATCGTAGGCGCTGGTGCCCGGGGCGGCCGCTGCGGCGGTGTCGACCGCGGCCGACAGGCCGTCAAGGGCTTCGTCGAGTGCCGCCGAGAGCAGGTGTTCCTTGCTCGGCACGTGGTGGTAGATCGCTGACTTGGTCAGGCCCAGCTCCTTGGCCAGATCGCCCATGCTGGTGCCGTCGTAGCCCTGCCGGTTGAACAGATCGATGGCACGCCGCAGCACAGTCTGCTGGTCGTACCCGGGTCGGCCGCGGCGCGGCGCTCCCGCTGGGTCCACCGACTCAGTCATGGCTCCAGCGTCTCACGAGGATGCTGTGACCTAGGCGAACGCCGACAGGCCGGTCAGCTCACGTCCGATGGTCAGCTGGTGGATTTCGGCGGTGCCCTCGTACGTCAGCACGGACTCCAGGTTGTTCGCGTGCCGCATGACGGCGTACTCGCCGGATATCCCGTTGGCCCCGAGGATCGTACGGGCCGTTCGGGCGATGTCGATCGCGACCCGGGTGTTGTTGAGCTTGCCGGCGCTGACCTGGGCCGGGGTGATGGTGCCGGCCTCCTTCAAGCGCCCGAGATGGACGCTGAGCAGCAGCGCGGTGCCGTGCGCCACGCTCATGTCGGCGAGCTTGGCCTGGGTCAGCTGGAAGGCGCCGATCGGCTTGTCGAACTGGATGCGGGTCGTCGCGTAGTCGATCGCCGCCTCGAGGCAGGATCGGGCCGCGCCGGTCGAACCGAAGATGATGCCGAACCGGGCCTCGTTGAGGGCGCTGAGCGGCCCGCGAAGACCTGTCACCCCGGGCAGCACCGCGTCGCCCGGCAGACGAACGTCCTCCAGCGTGATCTCGCTCGTCACCGAGGCGCGCATCGACATCTTGTGCTTGATCGCCCGACCCGAGAATCCGGGAGTGTCCGTCGGCACGACGAAGCCGCGGATCTTGTCGTCGGTCTGGGCCCAGATCACGACGACGTCGGCCACGCTGCCGTTGGTGATCCACATCTTCGAGCCGTTGAGCACCCAGTCGTCGCCGTCGCGCCGGGCACGGGTGCGCATGCCGTTGGGGTTGGATCCGTGATCGGGCTCGGTCAGTCCGAACGCGCCGATGAAGTCGCCGGCTGCCATGCCCGGCAGCCACTGCTGCTTGTGCTCCTCTGAACCGTAGGCGTGGATCGAGTACATCGCGAGCGAGCCCTGCACCGAGAACAGCGAACGCAGGCCACTGTCGATCGCCTCGAGCTCGGCGCTGGCGAGGCCGTACGCAGTGGGGCCGACGCCGGCGCAGCCGTATCCCGTCAGGTGCATCCCCAGCAGGCCGGTCGAGCCCATCTGCTTGGCGATGTCGCGCACCGGGAGCTCGCCGGACTCCGACCATTCCATGACGTGCGGAGCGAGCGCGTCGTGGGCGAATCGACGAGCCGTGTCGCGGATGGCTCGCTCTTCTTCGGTCAGCAGGTGGTCGACGTTGAGCAGGTCGTGACGAGAGTCCATGGGTTCACCTTCTCAGAGGCACTGACGCGGCGTCGGCCGGCTAGAGCTGGCGGCCGGCCCACGACCACGCGTAGACCCCGTCATCGGCCGCGAGCCCGCCCTCGCCGAGCTCCAGCGGGCGGAACGTGTCAACCATGACGGCGAGCTCGTCGAATGCCTCGACGCCGAGGCTCGCCTCGATCGCGCTGGGTTGCGGGCCGTGTGCGTACCCGCCCGGGTGCAGCGAGATCGAGCCGATCGCGATGCCTGAGCCCTTGCGCGCCTCGTAGTCGCCGTCGACGTAGAACATGACCTCGTCGGAGTCGACGTTGGAGTGGAAGTACGGCACCGGAACGGCGAGCGGGTGGTAGTCGACCTTGCGCGGGACAAAGTTGCAGATCACGAAGTTCTGGCCCTCGAAGACCTGGTGCACCGGCGGTGGCTGATGGATTCGTCCGGTGATCGGCTCGAAGTCCGCGACATTGAACGTGTAGGGGTAGAGGCAGCCGTCCCAGCCGACGACATCGAACGGATGGGTGTCGTAGGTCAGCGTGCTGCCGACGATGCCGCCCGGGCCGGAACCTCGATGCTTCACCAGCACCTCGACATCGCGGCCCTGCTGGACCAGCGGTGCGGTCGGGCCGTGCAGATCTCGCTCGCAGTACGGCGCGTGCTCGAGGAGCTGGCCGTAGCGGGACAGGTAGCGCTTGGGCGGTGCGACATGACTGTTGGACTCGATCGCGTAGGCCAGTACGACGCCGTCGGGGACCCAGCGGTGCGTCGTGGCGCGTGGGATCACGACGTAGTCACCGGGCCTGAAGGTGAGGCTGCCGAAGACCGTCTCGACCGTGCCGAAGCCGGACTCGATGAAGACGCACTCGTCTCCGATCGCGTTGCGGTACAACGCCGACGGCGCGCTGCCCACCGCGTAGGCGATGCGGACGTCGCCATTGCCGAGCACGAGCCGGCGGCCGGTCACCAGGTCGATGGTGGAGTGGTCGCTGCCAGCGAACAGCTCGGGCAGGCGAAGGTGGCGCGGCTTGAGCGGGTGGTTCGCGGTGGTCGTCTGGTCCGGGAGCTCCCAGACCTCCGAGGCGACGAGGGCGGACGGTACGCCGAGGTGGTAGAGCAGGGAGGAGTCGCTGGAGAAGCCCTCCTCGCCCATGAGCTCCTCGTGGTGGAGTGCACCTTCGGCGGTGCGGAACTGGGTGTGGCGCTTGGGCGGGATCGTGCCCACGCTGCAGTAGTAGGTCACGAGTCACTCCTGAAACCGAATAACGGATGAGAGTATCCGATAAACACACATTGCGATATCCTCCGAAGGGTGTCAACCCATCGCTGCTTCAACCGGCTGATCGACGATGCCGCGATCTTCCCGCCCGGCAATGCACCACTGGCCACCGCCGTCGCCGATCACCACGAGCATCGGGGCAGCGCGCATGCGTGGCTGGTCGGGCCACTGCTGGTGCGTGACCGCGACATCGCGGAGCTGGAGGAGCTGAATCACCAGCCGCTGCAGATCGGCGTCATCGCGACCTCCGGACCGGCCGAGCTCCACGAGGCCGTGCGCCGAGCCGCCAGTTCGCGTCACCTCACGGTGATCTACGTCGAGATCGCAGTTCCAGCCCACCCCGAGCTTCGTGCTGCGACGATCGACCTGCTTGGCGAGCTCGCGTGGGCGAAGGAGGGTCCCGTCGTCTCGATCGAGCTGCCCTTGCCCGGGGCCGAGGTGACAGCAGCATGGACCGCCGCAGTCGACGCGATTGGTGCAGCGGGACATCAGGTCAAGCTCCGGACCGGGGGAACGTCCGCCGAGGCACACCCCGGCGAGGCCGACCTCGCCACGGCGCTCGCGGTGCTGGTCGGTCGCAGACGCAGGTTCAAGCTGACCGCCGGCCTGCACCGGGCGGTCCGCAACACCCAGACCGGCACGGGCTTCGAGCAGCACGGATTCCTCAATGTGCTCGTCGCGGTGCGCGCGCTGCTGTCCGGGGCGAGCTCGGAGGAGGCCTCCGTGATCCTGACCGAGCGCGACCAAGGGGTGCTGGCTGCGATCGTGGCAGCGTGGGACGCTGATCAGATGGACGCCGTGCGAGAGATCTTCAGGGGCTTCGGAAGCTGCAGTGTCGGTGAGCCGTACGGCGAGCTCGTCGCCCTGGGGTTGGCCGAGTGAGCGCTGGATTCGGGCTGGCGCACCTGCCGTACGCGGCCGTCTCGCATGCTGGCCGTGAGTTCGTCGCCGTACGCCTGGGTGACGACGTCATCGATCTGGCCGCGCTGGCCGTGATCTCACCGCCACCGGCGGGCGTCGACGTATCAGTGCTGGCCGCTCCCGACCTCGGCGCGCTGATGGCGGCCGGCCCCGACACGTGGGCCGGGGTACGCGCGTGGCTGCAGGGCTCGCTCCTCTCCGGTCCGACGGCCGCGAGCATCCCGTTGGCCGACGTCGAGCCACGGATGCCGTTCGCGGTGGCCGACTTCGTCGACTTCTACGCCTCGCGGGAGCACGCGTCCAACCTCGGCCGGATCTTCCGTCCCGACGCAGAGCCGCTGCTGCCCAACTGGCGTCATCTGCCGGTCGGCTACCACGGGCGGGCCGGGACAGTCGTGCCGTCGGGCACGCCGGTCGCGCGTCCGAGCGGTCAGCAGCGTCCGGGCCCGGACGGCCGCCCCGGCTTCGGTCCATCACGAGCCCTCGACATCGAGGCCGAGCTGGGATTCGTGGTGGGCGCACCGAGTGTTCCGGGTCGACCGGTGGGCACGGGGGACTTCGACCAGCACGTCTTCGGCGTGACATTGCTGAATGACTGGTCGGCGCGCGACATCCAGGCGTGGGAGTACGTTCCGCTCGGACCGTTTCTCGGCAAGTCGTTCGCGACGTCGATCTCGCCATGGATCACGCCGCTCGCGGCCCTGCAGTCGGCGCGCGTCCCACTGCCGGGGCAGGACCCGGAGCCGCTGGACTATCTCATGGTCGAGGAGCCGGCCGGCTACGCGATCGACCTGGAGGTCGATCTCAACGGCACGGTGGTGTCGCGCCCGCCCTATGCGGCGATGTACTGGTCGCCGGCACAGATGCTCGCCCACATGACCGTCAACGGCGCCTCCCTGCGCACGGGCGACCTCTACGGCTCAGGGACGATCTCCGGTGCCGAACCAACCCGACGTGGGTCGTTGCTCGAGCTGTCGTGGGGCGGCGCTGAGTCATTCACGCTGGACGACGGCAGCACGCGCACGTATCTGGAGGACGGTGACACCGTGACGCTGCGCGCCACAGCAAGAGGTGCTGACGGCGAGCTGCTGACCCTCGGCGAGGTCACGGGCACGGTCATCGGCTAGCTGCCCGGGTGGCGAGGACTCTTCAGCATCAGCCGGACGTCAGGGCCTCGGACACGGCCTGCGCGGCTTTGAGCACCATCGGCTCGACGGCTGCGTCAATAGGGTGCAGGCTGACGATCCCGATCGACGCCTCGAGGCCGGGCACCCCCAGTATCGGAGCGGCCAGGCCCTCCGCGCCCGGTTGCAGCTCGCCGGAGGTGCTCGCCAGCGGAGAGGGGTCACCAGAATGCTGGCGTCCCAGCAGGATCGCCTTGCCCGCCGCCCCGGTGTCCAGCCGGTGCCGGGCGCCGACACGATAGGCCACGTGCAGGTCGCTGTGCCCGGGTTCGACCACCAGTAGTGCCACGGCGTCGTCGCCGTCGGCGATCGTCAGATGAGCAGTGGCTCGGCTCGCATCGGCCAGTCGGACCAGCTCCGCGTGTGCTCGCGACTTGAGCTCGGGGAGATACGCATGGCGAAATGCCATCATGCCGAACCCCGCCCCGAGCCGCCCCTGCTCGTCCCGCTGCAGCAGGTCGTGGTCCTCCAGCGTCACGATCAGTCGGTAGGCCACCGTGCGGCTGAAGCCGAGCGACTCGGCAATCTCGTTGATCGTGAAGCGGGAGCTCGATCCCGCGACGAGCGCCAGGATGCGCAGCCCGCGGTCCAGCGTCTGTGCCGTCTCGACCGCCATCGGGTCCTCCTTGGTCGTCAGGTGAGTGGGTGGCAGTGAGGAGCTGGATGGCTGCCATGTCGAGGCCTCGGGGAGCGGCACGTCGCGGGCCCGGTGCGGATCGAGTCGGAAGTCATGTCAGCGTCAGTCGTCGAGGGTCTCTGCGGCTTTGGAGTCGACCTTGGGCGCGAGGACGGAAACCGAGTCGTCGATGTGCTCGTTGGTGTAGCGAAGGATCTCCGCAATCGTGGCGGTGACCGGAACAGCCAGGAATGCGCCGGTGATGCCGAACAGCGTGCCTCCGGCCGTGACGGACATCAGCACCACCCCGGCATGGAGGTTCATGTTCTTGCCCTGCAACCAGGGCGACAGGACGTTGCCCTCGAGCTGTTGCACTCCGATGACGATGATGAGTGCGATCAGCGCGTCCTTGGGGTCATTGGTCACCAGGGTGACGAGGACCGCCAGGGCTCCGCTGACGAACGCACCGATGATCGGGATGTACCCACCGAAGAACGTGACGACTGCCAGCGGGATGGCCAGCGGAGATCCGAGGATGGCCAGGCCCACCCCGATGATGACGGCATCGATGAAGGCCACGAGGGTCTGGGTGCGGATGAAGCCGCCGAGGGTGTTCCACGAGCGGTTCAGCACCTCGGCCACGTGGGAGCCCGTGCGCGCACCGCCGAGCGTCGTGACCCATGGCAGGAACTTGTGGCCGTCCTTGATGAAGAAGAACGTCAACATCAGGATCAGGATCAGGTTGACGATCACCGAGGTCGCGGTGCCGATCGTCGAGAACACGCCTGAGCTGATCGCGCTGGCGCTGGATGCGACCTTCTCCTGCACGGCTTCGATCGCTCGGGTGATCTGGCCGTCGGACAGGTTGAGCGGCTCGCCGGTGACCCAGTCACGGATCTTTTGCAGACCGTCGGTGGCACCGGCGGCGACCTCGCCAGACTTGTCGGCGACCTGGGGGGTCAGGATCGCGACGATCCCCACGACGACCCCGATGAAGCTGAGCATGACCATCGCCGCGGCGAGCGCCGTCGGGACGCTGCGCGCACGCAGCCAGACCACCGGGGGAGCCAGGACGGTCGCCAGGATCAGCGCGAGAGACACCGGATACAGCACCATCCAGCTGTGGCCGATGATCCAGCCGATGACCCAGGCGGCCGCAGCGATGACGATGATGCGCAGTCCCCAACGCTGCATCCCCGCGAATCCCGCATCGATCACGACGCCACGGTCACGAATCTTCTCTTGTTCATTCACCTCCCCAGCCTAGTGGTCCAGCGACCAGTCGACTGGTTGCGCGCCCTGTTCGGCAAGCAGCTCGTTGGCGCGGCTGAAGGGGCGGGAACCGAAGAAGCCACGCGACGCGGACAGGGGACTCGGGTGGGCCGACTCGATTCGGGGCACGTCGCCCAGCAGCGGCGCCAAGCCTTGGGCCTGCCGGCCCCACAAGATGGCGACCAAGGGGGTGCCCCGGGCGGCGAGCGCGCGGATCGCCTGCTCGGTGACACCCTCCCAGCCCTTGCCGCGGTGGCTCCCGGCCGCACCGGGACGCACTGTCAGCACGCGATTCAGCAGGAGGACTCCCTGCCGCGACCACGGTGTCAGGTCGCCGTTCGCGGAGCGGGGGATCGCCAGGTCGGACTCGAGCTCGCTGAAGATGTTGCCCAGGCTGCGCGGCAGGGGTCGCACCTCCGGCGCGACCGAGAACGACAGGCCCATCGGGTGACCCGGGGTCGGGTAAGGGTCCTGCCCGACGATCAACACCCGCACCTCGCCCATGGGCTCGGCGAACGCCCGCAGGATGTCATCGGCGGCCGGGAGGTATGGACGGCCGGCGGTCGTTTCCGCCTCGAGAAACCGGCCCATCGCGGCGATCTGGTCCGCGGCCGGCTCGAGCGCGCGGGCCCAGTCCGGTGCCATGAGCTCGTCCAAGGGCCGGTTCACGTGTCCACCCTGCGCAGCGCCGACGGAGCCAGCAGCCCAGCAAGGAGGCAGCCGATGACAGGCACCGCGAAGGCGGTGGTCAGTGTCACCCAGTGGGTCAGGATCCCGATGATCGCCGGGCCCGCCAGCAACCCGAGGTAGCCGATGCCCGTGACGCGGGCGAGGTACGTGCCGGCTGCGGCCGGATCGATGTTGCCCGCCGCGCTGAAGAACTGGGGTACGCAGCCGGCCAGGCCGATGCCGAACACCGACCAGCCCACGATTGCGATGCCGGGATCCGGAGCCGCTGCCGCGCCGAGCAGCCCGGCCGCACCGAGGAAGGCGGCGCGCTGGACGTATGCGGCGGAGCCGATCCGTGCGACGATGCGGTCAGCGACGAGCCGCACCAGCGTCATGGTGACCGAGAACGCGCCGAATGCCCACGCCGCGACGGTCTTGCTGGCGCCGAGCGAGTCGTGCAGGTGCACCGTGCTCCAGTCGTAGGCGACTCCCTCGGCCAGCAGCAGCATGAACGCGAGCAGCGCCAGGACCGCGACGCGCAGGTTCCACGGCGAGCGCACCCGCGCGACGCCCGCGGCCCGGGTCGTTGCCTCGGTCGGAGCGAGCAGTGAGCGGCGGGCGGCGAGCACCACTGCGATGCCGACGATTCCGACCCCGGCAAAGCTCCACCGGACATCGGCGCCCGCGGCGATCAGTCCACCGCCAACCAGTGCCGCAAGCAGCCCGCCGAAGGAGAAGAAGGCGTGAAACGCGCTGATGATCGGCCTGGCGTAGCCCCGCTCGACCTCGACCGCCTGGGCGTTCTGGGCAACGTCGATCGCGCCGTTGAAGATGCCCAGGATCGCGAGGGCCACTGCGAGGTCCGTAACGCTCCTGGCGAAGGCGGGACCGACCAAGGTGACACTCAACGCGAGCCCGGCGACGACCGTGACGACTCGGCTGCCGAATCGGTCGATCAGCCGTCCGCACACCTGCATGCCGACCAGTGCGGTGCCGCCGAACAGGAGCAGCAGATAGCCCAGCACGACGGTGCTGGCACCGGTTCGTTCACGGATCTCGGGGATGTTCACGACCCACATCCCGAGCAGGAAACCGTTCAGCGCGAAGACCGCGAAGGTGGAGCGGCGTGCGCGGGACAGCAGCATGGGCCAACCCTATCGACGGGCGCTAGACTGCCCGGGCTGTGTCAGCCATCGCCGCTTATCGCGCTCTCCTGCGGATCGTCGGGCCCGCCTACATCCTCGTAGCCTTCCTCGGGCGAATCCCGCTTGCCATGAGCCAGCTCGGTGTCCTGGTGCTGGTGAGCTCCGAGCTCGACAGCTATGGCTCCGGTGGCGCTGCTGCGGGCATCCTTGCGATCGCGAACGCCGTCGGATCGCCGATCGCCGGCAGCCTGGCGGACCGGGTGGGTCAGCGGCCCGTCGTCCTGGTGCAGTCGATCGTCGGCGCGCTCGGACTGGCGGCGATCGTCCTGGTGACCGCCCCCGACGTTCCGCGCACGCTGATCTTCGCAGTGGCAGCCGTCACGGGCTTCGCCATGCCGCAGGTCGGACCGCTGGCACGAGTGCGCTGGCGGCCGATCACGCAGGATGCCGGCGACCAGCGCCGGCTCGTCGATGCTGCGTTCTCCTACGAGGGCGCTGCCGACGAGGCGTCATTCGTCCTGGGCCCGGCGATGATCGGGCTGTTGGCGATCATCGCCGAGCCGGCTGGCGCGCTGCTCGCCGCGGCCGTGATCCTCGCGGTGTTCGGCTCCTGGTTCGCGGTCCACCCGACCTCGGCCCTGGTGGCGAAGCGCTCGATGATCGGTGGGCCGGGTTCCGCGGCGTTGTGGTCGGTGGCCTTCGCAGTGCTCGTCGTCGCCCAGCTGTGCATCGGCACGATCTTCGGCAGCGTGCAGACGGGGACCGCGGTGCTGGCCCGGGCCGAGGGACATGCCGGAGTGGCCGGGCTGATCCACGCCGTGCTGGGCATCGGGAGCGTCACCGCGGGCCTGGCGATCACTGCGCTGCCCGAACGCATCCTCTACTCAACCCGCATGCTGGTTGCTGCCGTCGGTCTGTTGGTGCTCGCGTTGCCGCTCCTGCTGGTCGACTCGATCGGCGCGCTGATCGGAGTCATCGCGCTGCTGGGATTCGCGGTCGCGCCCTACATGATCAGCAACTTCGCCCTCGCGGGAATTCTGGTGCCGGTCCACCGGGTTGGCGCAGCGATGACGCTCCTCGCGGGTGCCACCGGCATCGGCTACGCATTGGGGGCGTCGGTCGCCGGCCGACTCGCCGACGCCGGGGGGCACACCCCGGCGTTCGCGGTCACGGTGGGTGCGGCGGGTGTGGCGGTGCTGCTGGCCGCGGTCGCCAACGGTGCACTGCGGCGCGCCCGTCCCTACTCCACCTGAGTCGGTGACGTCAGTGCCGCTGGTGCGTGCGCTTCCAGACCCCGATGGCGAGGGCGAGCGCGGCACGAGCTGCTGCCAACAGCGTGCCGAGCCACAGCAAGAACGTCAGCGACAGGGCGACGGGTGACTGGAGTCCCGACGACAGATCGGCGAAGAACCATCCGATCACGGCCGCGATCGTGGCGCGGCGCGCGATAGCGAGCTCCGCTCCACCGGGCCGACCCGCTGATCCCAGACTCATCGACACAGTCAACCGCGATCCGCGCGGATCGGCAGCGCGACTGGACGTGCCCGAGGATCAGAGGGCGTCGAGCGGGGTGACCTCCAGGCCGAGGGCTTCGCCGACCGGACTGTTGACGAGGTGCCCGTCGTGCGTGCTGAGTCCGCCAGCGAGGGCAGCGTCGCCCCGCACGGCTTGCTCCCAACCCTTGTTCGCCAGCGCCACGGCGTACGGGAGCGTGACGTTGGTCAATGCGTAGGTCGAGGTTCGCGGCACTGACCCGGGCATGTTCGCCACGCAGTAGAAGATCGAGTCGTGGACCTTGAAGGTCGGGTCGTCGTGGGTCGTGGGACGCGAGCTCTCGAAGCAGCCACCCTGGTCGATCGCAATGTCGACCAGCACCGATCCCGGCCGCATGGTCGCTACGAGGTCGTCGCTGATGAGCTTGGGGGCCTTCGCACCGGGGACCAGAACGGCACCGATCACCAGGTCCGCCTCGCGGACGGCCTTTTCGATCGCGAAGGAGCTGGACGCGACTGTCGTGATCATCCCGGCGAACCGCGCGTCTACCTGACGCAGCTTGCTGACGTCGAGATCGAGGATCTCGACCCTCGCGCCCATGCCGCGCGCCACCTCGGCCGCATTGACGCCCGACACGCCGGCGCCGATGACCACGACATCGGCAGGGTGGACGCCCGGTACACCGCCGGGCAGGACGCCGCGGCCCCCGTTGCTCGCCATCAAGTGCTGGAATCCGACCTGGGGAGCCAGCCGACCCGCGACCTCCGACATCGGGGCGAGCAGCGGCAGGGAGCGATCGGCCAGCTGCACGGTCTCGTAGGCGATCGATGTCGTGCCGGAGGCCAGAAGGGCATCCGTGCACTCCCGACTCGCAGCCAGGTGCAGGTAGGTGAAGAGGGTCTGCCCGCGGCGCATGCGGCCATACTCCGCAGCGATCGGCTCCTTGACCTTGAGCACGAGCTCGGCGGAGTCCCACACGCTGTCGGCGGTGTCGAACATCTTCGCGCCAGCGGCGACGTACTCGGCGTCGCTGATCGCCGAACCGAGACCAGCGCCACTCTCGATGACGACGTCGTGCCCGTGCCGGGTCAGCTCGTGCACGCCAGCGGGCGTGATGGCGACGCGGTACTCGTGGTTCTTGATCTCGCGGGGGACACCGACCAGCATGACTGCTCCTTGACGTGAAATGTGTCTTCATCGTGAAGTAAGTGCGGAATGCTTCGCAACTGTGCGAAGATGATTCGCCATCAAGATGATCTGACGTTGATCACGCTGAAATCCCGATCTCCGGAGTACTGATGCCGAATGATGTTCGCGGGCTCGATGAGGTCGACCAGGCGATCGTTGCGGCGCTGCGCAGCCACGGCCGCATGCCGAACAATGCCTTGGCCGAGCGGGTGGGGGTCGCAGCATCGACCTGCCTCACCCGGCTGCGCAGCCTCATCGACCGCGGTGTGATCGCGGGCTTCCACGCCGAGGTCGATCCGGCCTGGTTGGGGCGTCCGATCCAGGCCATGATCGCGGTGCGACTGCGCGGCGATGCCCGAGGCTCGATCAACGAGTTCTCAGATCGGCTGGCGGCCATGCCCGAGGTGCTCAACGTCTTCTTCCTCGCCGGCGCTGACGACTTTCATGTGCACGTCGCAGCCCGCGATCCTGATGACCTGCGCGCTTTCGTGGTCGACCACCTGAGCTCGGCACCCGAGGTGGCGCTGACCGAGACCAACCTGATCTTCGAGCACAAGCGGGGAGGCCTCGCCGACTGAGCCCGCGCAGCGCATTTCAGCGGCATGCAGTCGGCGGCCGTCGGCACGGTCAATCTGTCAGCTGGATGTCCTTGAACCAGGAATCGGTCGCGTAGTCGGTCTTCCACCCGAGCGCGAGATACAGCTGATCCGCCTTGGTGGGGGAGTCGTCGTCAACCTCGAGCCCGACCCGGTCCCGTCCGCGAGCTGCGGCGTCGGCGATAACGGTGCCGAGCAGGGCCTTGGCGACGCCTCGGCCGCGAGCCTCGCGGTTGACACCGATGTACTCGACGTAGGACCCCTCGACGCCGCCCTCCGGTGCGGCGAGCACCGAGCACACGACGGTGCCAGCGGCCACCGGCTCGCCGCCGTCCTCGACATCGACGTACGCCAGCCACCAGTGGTCCCACCGATGACCGGGCTCCTCGCGCAGTCGATGAAGGAACTCCGGGAAGCTCTCCCGGTAGGAGTTGAAGTGGTCCTCGAACGAGGACTCGAGCATCTGATGGACGATCTGCAGGTCCGCCGCGACGGGGAATCCGTTCTCGTGCCGTTCCACGGGCCGCACCGTGACGCCGGCCCGCGGCTCGAGGTCGGCATCCTCGGCAACCACCGGGCGGTTCATGTGCAGCCACGTGCGCCGTTTCGAGTAGCCCGCCCCCGCGAGCCAGTCGGCTTGGCGGGTGTCCTCGGCGAATGGGCTCTCGTCGAGTCGGGTCTCGACGACTCCGCGCATGCGCGCCATCGCGACCGCAGACTCCTCGGCCCAGGCGTAGAACTCAGCGGCGATCGTGTCGATCTCTGCGACGTCACGGTCGAAGTAACCCCAGATGAGCGCGCGACCCGCTGCTCGGTCGTGCACCGTTATCCAGGCTCGCGGGACGTCGTCTGCTCCGACGGCGACGAGCTGGCGGCGCGTCCATGATGCCTGTCCGGCAACCTCGGACTCGATCCCGGCGGGATCAATGTGTGCCTCGCCGGTCCCCTGGAGCTCATCGAGGTGTCGCAGATCGACCAGCGCGGCGATGTCGTCGTAGACCGGTGTGCGGGCCTGCCAGGGTGCGGGCAGCTCGGGCAGGTCGTGGGTGTGGTCGGCGCTCGTGGTGTCGGTCATCGTCCCCATTGTCTCCTGATGCGCGATCGGATCCGCTCAGTGGTCCGGCCGGGCCAGCAGCGCACCACGGGCTGCAGGCCATTCGGCATCGACCATCGAGAACAGCACGGTGTCACGCCAGGACCCGTCACGCCGGATGCGGTGCTTGCGCAGCACGCCTTCACGAACCCCGCCGATCCGGGCGACCGCGACCTGCGAGCGCTCGTTGAGGATGTCGACGTGCCACACGACGCGGGCGCAGCCCAGGTCGTCGAAGGCGCGGCGCAAGAGCAGTGCCTTGACCTCGGTGTTGATCCCGGTCCGCCAGAAGCGGCGGCCGAGCCACGTCGAGCCGATCGCGACGGTGCGGCCCAGAACTGCTCCGTCGTCTCGGTCATCTCGGGTACAGCACCCGGAACCGTTCGAGCACGACCGGCATGCTTGCGGAAAATCCGCGGTCATGGGCGGCGTGGGTCGAGAAGAACTGCTCGTGGCCTGCTCGCCAGAACGCCAGGGATCGGTCGCCCTCTCCCTCAAGGTGGGCATGCTCGGCGTCGACCTCGTCGAACGGCTTGACGTCGACGTGGGTCGTCTCGATCAGCCCGCGTGGATGTCCGGCACCGTCGAGCACGATGCTGAGGTCACCGACCCGTGGAACCTGCTCGTCGTCGTGCTCGTAGTCCCACAAGGCGCTGGCCGAGGCTGTCTTGGTTCCGTCGAGCACCAGCGCGAGCAGCTCGTCGGCCTGCTCGGGTGAGCCTCCGAATGCCCAGGCCGGCGGTGCCACCGCCTCGGCGGAGTACGTTCCCAGATAGCCGGGGACGGGATTGATGCGCGTCTGGTGCCGCGCCGCTGCCCAGAACTGGTCGAGCTCGTCACCGCTGGTCATCAGTGGGACGGCCGATCGAGCCGTGCGCTGATGGTTTCGATGGCGCCGGGCTGCAAGCGAGTCGGCTGCAAGCGAGTCGGGTCGAGCACGCGGGTCAGACCGGACGGGGGTGCTTGACGTGTGGATCGCGACTGGCGGTGAGCTCGCGCAGGAAGTTGGACGCCCACAGCTCGATGTCGTTCTCCATGACCTGCTTGCGCATCGCCTTCATTCGCCGAGCGTTTTCCCGCGGGCTGGCGTTGATCGCCTCGAGCATCTTGCTCTTCATCCCGTTGATGTCGTGCGGGTTGACCTGATAGGCCGACTTGAGCTCGGAGGCAGCACCCGCGAACTCGCTCAGCACCAACGCGCCCCGGTCGTCGTAGCGGCACGCGACGTACTCCTTGGCGACCAAGTTCATGCCGTCGCGCAGCGGCGTCACCACCATGACGTCGGCGGCACGGTAGAGCGCGGCCATCTCGGCGCGCGGGTACGAGGCGTGGAGGTAGGTGACCGGCTGCTGGCCGATACGCGCGACGTCGCCGTTGATGCGGCCGACGAGGCGGTTGATGTCGTCGCGCAGGATCTTGTACTGATCGACGCGCTCGCGCGAAGGAGTCGCGACCTGGACGAACACGGCGTCGTCGACATGCAGCGATCCTTCGCTGATGAGCTCGCCGAAGGCGCGCAGGCGCTGACGCAGGCCCTTGGTGTAGTCGAGCCGGTCGATGCCCAACAGCATCGTCTTGGGGTTGCCGAGGCTCTCGCGGATCTCTGCGGCTCGTGCGATGACCTCGGGCGTACGGGCAAGCTCCTCGAAGCCTGCAGCGTCGATCGAGATGGGGTAGGCCTGGGCCAGCACGGTACGGCCGTCTGGCAGGTAGATCATGTCGCGGTGTGTCTTGTGCCCGACCCGCTGACGAACCAGACGGACGAAGTTCTGCGAGGCCCCCGGCATCTGGAAACCGACCAGGTCGGCGCCGAGCAGTCCTTCGAGGATCTGCCGACGCCATGGAAGCTGCTGGAACAGCTCGGCCGGTGGGAACGGGATGTGCAGGAAGAAGCCGATGCGGAGGTCGGGCCGGAGCTCGCGCAGCATGCGTGGCACGAGCTGGAGCTGGTAGTCCTGCACCCACACGACCGCGTCGGGCTTGGCGATCTTCGCTGCCCGCTCGGCGAAGCGCTGGTTGACCTGGACGTAGGAGTCCCACCACTCGCGGTGATACGAAGGTGGAGCCACGACGTCGTGGTACAACGGCCAGAGCGTCGAGTTGGAGAAGCCCTCGTAGTACTCGCCGACCTCCTGCTCGCTCAGTGGCACCGGGACGAGCTGTAGACCGTTGTGGACAAAGGGCTTGAGCTTCTCGTCAGCGGCGCCGTGCCAGCCGATCCAGGCGCCACCGTTGCGGCGCATGACCGGCTCGAGCGCGGTGACGAGCCCGCCGGGGGAGGTCCGCCACATCGTGCTGCCGTCCGGGCCGGCCACCCGGTCCACGGGCAGACGGTTGGCGATCACCACGAAGTCTGCGGTGCCGACGGCCATGCCCGCAGCCTAGCCCGATGCGCAGCGCGTCACCGCTCAGCGATACCGATCTGACGGAGGATCTCATCGATCTGCTCCATGATCGCCACCGTGTCGTCCAGCGGCAAAAGGGCCGATTCGGTCGTGCCGGCACGCAGACACGCGGCGACCTCCGCGATTTCGTGGGCGTAGCCGCGTCCGACGACCGGTTCGCGGATCGTGTCGGTGTGGTCGTCATGGGTGTGATTGATCTCGGTCGGGTGATGGAATCGCGCCGGAATCTCGATCCGGCCCCGGTCGCCCGCGATCGAGGCGCGGTTGTCGCTGTGGGCCACCTGGGTCCACGCGATGCTCGCGACCGCCCCACTCGCGTAGGTCAGTGTCGCCCCACCGTTGACGTCGATCCCGCGGTCGGACCGCACGCCGGCAGCCACGATGCTGATCGGCTCGCCCAGAACCAGGTGAGCGAAGGTCAGTGGATAGATGCCGATGTCCAGCAGGGCACCCGCTCCGAGGGCAGGATCCCAGAGCCGGGCCTTGTCGGGCGGAGCGACGAATCCGAGCTCGGCGCGCACCTGGCCGAGATCGCCCAGCAGCCCGTCGGCGGCCAGCTCGACGGCCCGGCGAATGTTCGGATTGGTTCGCATCCACATCGCCTCGGCAAAAAACAGCTCGCGACGACGCGCCTCGTCGACCAGCGCGCGCGTGTCCGTGGCGTTCATCGTCAGGGCCTTTTCGCACAGCACGGCCTTGCCGGCCTCGAAGCAGGTCATGACGTCGTCCAGATGTCGGCTGTGCGGAGTCGCGACGTAGATGACGTCGACTTCCGGGTCTGCGGCCAGCTCGGAGTAGGACCCGTACGAGCGGGCCGCGCCATGGCGATCGGCGAACGCGCTGGCCGAATCTGAGCTGCGGGACCCGACCGCCGCCAGCTCGTTGCCCTCGGTCAGGGCCAGGTCGGTTGCGAACGACTCGGCGATGTGGCCGGTGGCGAGGATGCCCCAGCGAACGGCTCGATCTGCCGCAAATTCAATGGCCATGACTTCATCATGGCAAATGACACAGCTGTAGTTCGTGATCTAGGATCAGGGCATGAGCGCCGTGGAGAAGTCGAACGCCGGAAGCCCGGCCGTTGCCGAGACGCTGTCCGACCGCGATCGGGAGATCCTGGCGCTCGAGCGCCTGTGGTGGCAGTACGCCGGCGCCAAGGAGCAGGCGATCCGTGACAAGTTCGACATGTCGTCCACCCGTTACTACCAGGTGCTCAATGCGTTGATCGACCGCGAGGACTCGCTCGCATTCGATCCGCTGTTGGTCAAGCGCCTGCGTCGCCTGCGAGCGCAGCGCCAGCGCAGCCGCTCGGCCAGGCGTCTGGGCATCGACCTCTGAAGGTCCCGATGGATCATCGCCGGACGCCGAGCCGCAAGGCGTACGTACCTGCCAGCTGGTTCATCGTGCTGACTGTGCTGTTGTGCGTCGGCGCGGCCGGCTGGCTGGGTTGGCTGCTGGTCGGTTCGGCCGACGACTCGCCGACGGCCGAACCGGTCGCCACCATGCCGACGACTCCGGCGACACAGCCGCCAACCACGGCGACCACCGAGCCGACACCGACACCGACTCCGACCTCGACCACCGAGACGTCCGTCGAGCGCTCGGCACCGGTCTCGGTCCTCAACAACACCACGATCCGCGGTCTCGCCGAGACTTTCTCGGTCAAGGTCCGGGAGGCCGGCTGGGAGGTCGCGGGCGTCGGCAACTGGCGCGGCTCCATCCCCGGCAACACGGTGTACTACCCGGCAGGACTCGGCGAGCAGGGCCGCCAGCTGGGCGATGACCTCGGCATCGAGCGAATCCTCCCGAGCGTCTCGCCGATGCGGACGGACCGGCTGACGATCATCCTGTCCGGCCCGCAACAATAGGGCCATGCCCGAGTCGACCCGCGCCGCAGTGATCGCTGATCCTGCGGGCACACTGCTTGCGCTGGACTTCGACGGCACGCTGGCCCACATCGTGGACGACCCGACGCAGGCGTACGCCCACGCGAACTCGGTCGAGGCACTTGCGCACCTGGGCCGCGTCCTCGGTCAGGTTGCGATTGTGACCGGCCGTCCAGTGCGGCAGGCACTGGAGCTCGGCGGGTTCATCGGCGTCGAGGGTCTCGAGCGGCTCATCATCTGCGGCCAGTACGGTGCCGAGCGGTGGGACGCCGCGACGGGAGTCACGATCGAGCCAGAACGTCCCGCATCGATCAAGCAGCTGGCCGAGTCGCTGCCGGACTGGCTCGAGCAGCGTGGAGCGCACCACGTCCGGGTCGAGGACAAGGGTCTCGCCATCGCGGTGCACACGCGCGGCATCGACCCCGGACTGTTGCACGATCTCGCCGAGCCGCTTGCGGAGCTCGCTGCCGGTCTGGGCCTTGCGGTCGAGCCGGGCCGGCAGGTGATCGAGCTGCGGGCACCGGGTACCGACAAGGGCGACGTGGTCCGGGCGCTGGTGGCCGAGCTCGGCGCTCGTCAGGTGATCTTCGCGGGCGACGACCTGGGTGACCTGCCGGCTTTCGATGCGGTCGATGAGCTGCGTGCCTCTGGCTTACGCGGCCTGCTGATCTGCTCGGCGTCGACCGAGCAGGACGCATTGGTGGCGCGGGCAGACGTGGTCCTTGACGGTCCGGATGCGGTGGCGGGCTGGCTCGAAGAGCTGGCTGATGACATCTGAGCCGTTGCCCGTGCTGCCGGTCTCGCGAAGCGATCGTCCCGCTGCGGCGGGATCGTCGTGCTTCCGCCGTGTCGCTCGAAGCCACGAGATGACCGCTACGTGGTGAGGAGCTGACCCATGGATTCTGAGTCGAACGCCATGGCTGAGCTGCCCGAGACCGGGTGGACCCGGTCGCGAGCGATGCTCAACTGGATCAATCTCAGCACCCCGCTCGGCCTCCTGGTGGCGAGGATCGGCGGAGCCGCGACTGTGCGTCATGACCGCGGAACGTATCTCGCAACGGGCTACCGTCATGGCTTTCCGGGCGCGAGTGCCTTCACGATCGGCAGCGTCATCATCAGCCGGCACGATCTCGCCTACTTCGAGGATCGGCCCGCGCTGCTGCGGCACGAGGACCGACACTGCACCCAGTACGCCTTCGCCCTTGGCGTGGCGATGTTGCCGATGTATCTCGTGTGCGCAGGGATGTCCTACGTGATCGCGGGGGACCACTCGTCGTACAACCCGTTCGAGCGACTCGCGAATCTCGCCGACGGCAACTATCCGCCACCTGCAACCCGACTCTCCCGTCGATCCTGAAGAGCCGGTAGCTGTCACGACGCACGTCTCGACATGTGGACGAAGTGGACACATCGTGAGACGAGGTCGTACATTGGAGCAACTCATCATGAGGGGTAGAGGGACACGGCCCTGCGACACCCCAGCAACCAGTCGGTCAGCGACCAGGTGCTCATTCCGTCCCGGTCGACAGTCGATTCGGGAAAGATGACCAGGAGGATCGCGTGACTGCTACCGCTGAGACGTCCACCCGCCCCCCGATTCGCGACCGCGCCTTCGGCAATGCGACGCAGCTCGTCTGCCGCGAGTGCGGCGCACGCGAGGAGCTCGGCCCGCACTACGTGTGTCGTGAGTGCTTCGGACCCCTGGAGATTCACTACGACTTCCCGGTCATCACGCGGGAGCAGATCGAGGCCGGGCCGAGCAACATCTGGCGGTACAAGGCGCTGCTGCCGGTGCCCGACGACATCGAGCTCAGTCCGAATCTGGAGCCCGGATACACCCGGCTGCTGCGCGCGGACAACCTCGCCGCCGAGCTCGGGTTGAGCAGCCTGTGGGTCAAGGACGACAGCACCAACCCGACCAACTCGTTCAAGGACCGAGTCGTCGCGTGCGCTCTGAGTGCCGCGCGCGAGCTCGGCAGCACGGTCTTCGCCTGTCCGTCGACCGGCAATCTGGCCAACGCGGTCGCCGCGGCCGGTGCGCGGGCCGGCATCAAGACGGTCGTGTTCATCCCCAGTGACCTCGAGACGCCCAAGCAGGTCAACTCCGCGATCTACACCGAGAATCTCGTCGCGGTCGATGGCAACTACGACGACGTCAACAAGCTGGCCAGCGAGATCGCGGGTGAGCAGGATGGCTGGGCCTTCGTCAACGTCAATGTTCGACCGTTCTACGCCGAGGGCTCCAAGACCCTCGGCTACGAGATCGCCGAGCAGCTGGGTTGGCGCCTGCCGGACCAGATCGTCATCCCGGTGGCTTCCGGCTCGCAGCTCACCAAGGTCCACAAGGCGTTCCAGGAGCTCATCAGCCTGGGCCTGGTCGAGGCCAAGCCTTACCGGGTCTTCGGCGCCCAGGCCAGCGGGTGCTCGCCGGTGTCGGAGGCGTTCCGCGAGGGGTGGGACGTCGTCCGGCCCACCCGGCCGGACACGATCGCCAAGTCGCTGGCGATCGGCAATCCCGCCGACGGGGTGTACGTCCTGGACATCTGCCGGGAGACCGGTGGCGCCGTCGCGGACGTCTCCGACGACGAGGTGCGGGACGCCATCGTGCTGCTCGCCCGCACGGAGGGCATCTTCACCGAGACCGCCGGTGGCACCACGGTCGGAGTGCTGAAAAAGCTGACCGAGACTGGCCTGCTCGACCCAGCTCTGGAGACCGTCGTCATCAACACGGGACACGGCCTCAAGACGCTCGATGCAGTCGCCGGCCGAGTCGGCCCCGCAGCCACCATCGCCCCCACCTACGAGGCTTTCGTGGCCTCCGGCATCGCCTGATTTCCAGCACACCGTCAAGGAGCACCGTGAGCATCAACGTCCGCATTCCCACGATCCTGCGCAGCTACACCGGGGACCAGTCCCAGGTGACCGCCGAAGGCGAGTCGCTGACCGAGGTCCTCGACTCGCTCGAGGGCAGCTTTCCCGGAATTCGGTCACGGGTCGTCGACGAGCAGGGCAGGCTGCGCCGCTTCGTGAACATCTACGTGGCCGAGGAGGACGTCCGGTTCGCCCAGGGACTCGACACCCCCACGCCTGCCGGCACCCAAGTCTCGATAATCCCGGCCGTGGCCGGTGGCTGCTGACCTCGGGCGAGCTGGGAGCCCGGCAGAATGCCGACGTGGCCGGTGGCTGCCAAGCCTTGTAGGCTCTGCGCATGAGCCCCTCGGCAGGTGGGGTTCGTCGGGTAACAGGTGGGAGTGGCGGCATGGTGCAAGGCACCGTCAAGTGGTTCAACGCTGACAAGGGCTACGGCTTCATCGAGGTCGAGGGCCAGGACGATGTCTTCGTCCACTGGTCGAAGATCGCGTCAGACGGCTACAAGACTCTTGAAGACGGCCAGAAGGTCGAGTTCGAGGTGGTCGACGGACCCAAGGGCCGAGAGGCGCACGAGGTCATCGGGCACTGAGTCCAACGAGAGAACCCGGTCCGGGGGACCGGGTTCTTTCATGTCCGTGCAAGGCCGTGACCTATGTGACACTTGCCATGTCATATCAACGCTGACATACTCCCGGTATGTTCATCTCCGCGTCCACCCCGACCACCGCACCGGTCGGCGGTGCAGAGCTCGGCCAGGTCGTCGGCCTGTCCATCGCCGCAGTGCTCGTCACCTCCGTGCTGCTCGTCATCGCGTGGGCGCACCGCACCCATCGCATCGAGTGGTTCGACCGATTCGGCCGGCTGCTGGGCCGTCGTACCGGTGAGCCGGGGTGGTCCACGATCCCGTCGCTGTTCGTCGCGACCTCGTTGATCGTCGCGCTCCTGGGCTTCATGTGGGACGTCAGCCTGCACGCCGGGCGCGGCCGGGACGCCGGTCCGCTGGCCAACCCCGCCCACTACCTGATCCTGTACGGCCTTTTCGCCCTGTTCATCGCGGGGATGTCGGCGGTCGTCTACCCCCGGGACGGGGAGAAGCCCGGCATCGCATCGGTGCGCATCACCCGCCACTGGTACGCGCCCGTCAGCGGCATCTTCATCGCGGCGTGCGGTCTGTACGCCCTGATCGGCTTCCCGCTCGACGACGTGTGGCACCGGCTGTTCGGCCAGGACGTCACGCTCTGGGGCCCGACCCACCTCATGCTGATCGGTGGCGCCGGACTCGCGACGGCGGGCATCATCCTGCTCAACCGCGAGACCGAGATCGCCATGCGGCTCAAGGGCCGTGAGCTGCCGGTCTGGCTGCGCACCGTGATGGTGTCGACCGCCTTCGGGTCACTGCTGATCGGGCTGTCCGTGTTCCAGGCCGAATTCGACTTCGGGATCGCGCAGTTCCGCATGGTGTTCGCGCCGCTGATGATTGCCGCCGCCGCCAGCCTGGCCCTGGTCGCCGCACGGCTCTACGTTGGTCCGGGCGCCGCCATCGCCGCGGCCGTGTTCTTCCTGGTGATGCGCGGGATCATCTCGTTCGTGGTGACTGACGTGATGGGCCAGGCTCACCACGTGTTCCCGCTCTACCTCGGAAGCGCCGTGCTGATCGAGCTGCTGGCTCTGTCGAGGCTGAAGGACAAGCCGCTGTGGTTCGGCGCAGTGGGGGGCCTGTTGATCGCCAGTGTCGGCAGTGTGATCGAGAAGTTCTGGAACGACGAGGTCTACCAGTTCCCATGGCCGCGTGACATCTGGGCGGAGGGACTCGCCATGACGGTGCCCGTCGGGATCGCCGCCGGACTGTGCGGAGCGCTGTTCGCGCTGGGCCTGCAAGGGCGTCTGCCGGCAAGGAACGTCGGCCGGATCATCGTCACCGCCTCGGTGCTGGTCACCGGGCTGGCTGTCGCGAATGGGCTGCACGCGACTGTGCCCTCGAATGCGTCGGCTGATGTCGTGCTGACCCAGGTCGGCACGTCCGACAGCCCCCAGGTCACCGCGAAGCTTGCGCTCGCTCCCGCTGACCTCGTCGATGAGCACCCGACGTGGGTGCAGATCACGGCCTGGCAGGGAGGCGGAGCAGGAGTCGTGACCGATCGGCTACGTCGAACCGGACTGAACACCTGGGAGTCGACCAAGCCGGTACCAGTGGGTGGCAACTGGAAGACGTTGCTCCGGGTGCAGGACGGCCGGACCCTCGCTGCAGTGCCGATCTTCCTGCCGGCGGACGCGCCGCTGGATGTCCAGGAGGTCCCGGCATCCGCGAGCTTCACCCGGGAGTTCGTGCCCGAGATCGACATCCTGCAGCGTGAACGCAATGGTGACAGTCCGGCCTGGATGTGGGCAGCGGCGAACATGGTCGTCCTGCTGTGCAGCCTGGCGATCATCCTGGGCATCTCGTTGGCGGTGTCGAGGGTGGCCCGCAAGCTCGAGGAGCACGAAGCGTCCGCACAGGCTGACCAGACCCCTTCGCTGACCGCATGACGCCGGCCGGAGACCAGCTGCTCGCGCACCATGCGGCACTGCTGGCGATCCCGGCCCTGGTGCCGGCCGTCGTCGTCGTGGGTGTGGTGCTCTACATCGCCCGCAAGGATCGTCAGGATGAGCGGGCCGAACACGATCTGATCGATCGCGCCTTCGACAGCGACGAGAACGAGTGAAGCTCATGTCAGCCCTGGGCGCCTGCATCCTGATTCTTGCGGGATGTAGCGGCGCGGATTCCGCCGACGAGGGGCCGGCGAGAGCCGGTGCGACGGTTGCACCCGAGGCGAGGACCACGTCTCCGGCCTCGACCGACGACGGCGTGACGGTCGACATCGTGTTCGAGGGTGGCGAAGTCGTGCCTCGGGCCAAGCGGATCGACGTACGGGTGGGACAACAGGTCACGTTGCACGTCACGAGCGACGCTGGGGACGAGATCCACATCCACTCCGACCCGGAGCAGGTGTACGAGGTTGCTGTCGGCGACGACGAGTCGCACACCTTCGCGATCGACACCCCCGGCCAGGTCGCGGTCGAGGCGCACCACCTCGACGTGACGATCGTGCAGCTAGTCGTCCGCCCGTGATCCAGACTCACGGTCTCGGAGGGTCGACAGACCTCCCGATCCCGCTCGTCTACGCCATGGTGGGGGCCTCGTGGGCGCTGACCGTCTCGTTCGCGGTCCTGGCGCTGGCATGGAAGAAGCCGAAGTTCTCCGAGGAGCCGGCATCCGTAGCAGTGCCGCCACGCCGCCGGTGGCTTGCCGCCGTCGGGCTGCTGGGTGCCGCGTGGATCATGGTGGCGCTCTTTGCCGGACCGCCGGACTCAGGCAACGGTGGGGTCGGCGCGCTCTACATCTTTGTGTGGGTCGGGTTGGTCCCGTTGGCGCTCGTCGCCGGCCACGTCTGGCGCGACCTCTCGCCGTGGCGAACTCTGACCGGTCGGTGGCCCGGTCTGATTGCCTACCCGGAACGACTCGGCTACTGGCCTGCGGTCGTCGGGTTGTTCGCGTTCGTGTGGCTCGAGCTGGCTTCGCCCGACCCCGGCAGCGTCGCCGCG
>NZ_JBAVDI010000048.1:0-3467 GCF_049587115.1 Aeromicrobium sp. | reverse complement strand
TTGGCGATCGAGATCACGTCGGGCAGCGACTCGGGCAGCTCGCGCGAACCCCTGGTCGCGAGCGACCGGAAGTAGGCGCGCTCGCCGTCCAGGGAGTTCATCCGGATGCGATCGCCGAGCAGTGCACCGCCACCGCGTCGACGGGTCGGATCGACCGCGATGACCGCGATGCGCAGCTTGTCCTGCTGGTCGACTCGGAAGCGGCGGACGAGCTCGTCGGTCAGTGAGGATTTGCCGGAGCCGCCCGTGCCGGTGATGCCGAGCACGGGGGCGGTGTGAACGGCCGCTGCCTCGCGGATTCGCTCCAGCTGCTCAGCGTTCAGCGCGCCGGCCTCGGCGTAGGTGATCGCCCGGGCGATCACGGAGCGGTCCCCCGCGATGACGGCGTCGACGTCGAGCTCGCCGAGCTCAAGCAGGCTGAAGTCGCAGTCCTTGACGACCGAGTTGATCATGCCGACCAGGCCCAGGCGCTGGCCGTCCTCGGGGGAGAAGATCGTGACCCCGCTGCGGCGCAGCCGGGCGATCTCGTCCGGGACGATGACGCCGCCGCCGCCACCCACGACGTGGATATGACCAGCACCCTGCTCGCGCAGCGACTCGACGAGGTACTCGAAGTACTCCACGTGGCCGCCCTGATAGGACGAGACGGCGATGCCCTGGACGTCCTCCTCGATCGCCGCATCGACGACTTCCTTGACCGATCGGTTGTGCCCGAGGTGGACGACCTCGGCGCCTTGTGACTGCAGGATCCGGCGCATGATGTTGATCGAGGCGTCGTGACCGTCGAAGAGCGCGGAGGCGGTCACGAATCGTACGGGGTGACTCGGCGTGTGCAGGTCCTGCTGGTGCATGCGTCCTCGATCTCCTGGCGGGCGGTCGTGCGAATCCCTAGGTCTTAAAATAGTCGGGCATCCAAGTAATTGCCAGCCCGGGTGGCGATTCCCTACGATGGGGCCATGCCACGCGAACCGAAGCTGCCGTTCGACCCGATCGAACGCGCTTCAGAGCTGTGGACCACGCACATCGGCGACCCGACCTCGATGCGGCTCGCCACCTCGATCATGCGCGTCCAACAGCTGATCATCGCCGAGCTGGACGCCGTGCTCAAGCCCTACGGCATCACCTTCGCCCGCTACGAGGTGCTGGCACTGCTGTCCTTCAGCGCGACAGGCCGGCTGCCGCTCAGCAAGATCGGTGAGCGGCTCATGGTGCATCCGACCTCCGTGACCAATGCGATGGACCGACTCGAGGCCCAGGGCCTGGTCAAGCGGGTCGCAGACCGCACCGACCGCCGCCGCACGCTGGCCGAGCTCACGGCACAGGGCAAGGACGTGCTGGGGCAGGCGACCGAGAAGATCATGGGTATCGATTTCGCGGTCAAGGGACTTGACGCAGCCGAGCAGGACGCGACGTACGAGCTCCTGCGCAGCCTGCGGCTCTCCGCCGGCGACTTCGACTGACGCGTCGCGCCAGCACCAGATCGGCTCAGTCCTGCAGCATGGCCGCGTTGAGAGTGGCCTCGGGGACGCCGAATCCCTCGATCAGGGTGAGCGTGTGGGGGCGGAGCTTCTCCAGCAGATCGTTGACGAGCGTCGTCACGGTCTTGGCCCGGGTGTCGGCCAGCCGGTTGTGTCCCATGAACCAGGCAAGATCCTCTTCGATCGAGGTCAGGGCGTACAGGGAGCACACGTCGCGCAGCAGCTCCTGGGCCTCGGGACTCTCGCACCGGGCGATGCCAGCGGTGAACGCCTCGAGGACGACCCGCTCGATGTGCACCCGTCCGGCGCGGATGACGTGGTCCTGCGCGGCGTTGAAGACCGCGAACGCCTCGGCCTTGTCGCTGCCCGCACGCCGCAGCCGGCGTGCGGCGGTCTCGAGCACATGCTCCTCGCGGTCCTCGAACAGGCTGAGCTGAGTGCCACGATCCAGCAGGTCGTGGTCGTCGTCGCTTTTGCCGGGTCGAGCATCGATCAGTCGTTGGATCAGCTGTGAGGCCGCAGTGCGCTCCTTGACGACGTCGGCGACCGTGCCGGCCGCGAATCGTACGAGTCCGACCGGGTCGAGCCCCCCGACCTCGGCGGCGTATGCCGTCAGGAGCTCCTTGGCGACGAGCTGGAACAGGACGTGGTTGTCACCCTCGAACGTCGTGAAGACATCCGTGTCACCTTTGAGGGTCGTGAGTCGATTCTCGGCCAGGTAGCCGGCGCCGCCGCACGCTTCACGCGCCTCCTGGATCGCCGTGGTCGCGTGCCACGTCTGGGCTGCCTTGAGGCCGGCGGCGCGGCTCTCGAGCTCGCGCTGCTGGTGCGGCGGGGGCGGATCCTCCGAGCCCTGGATGCGATCCATGCGCGCCACGAGCTGGTTCTGCGCGAAGCGGTAGGCGTATGAGCGTGCGATCAGCGGGAGCAGCCGCCGTTGGTGCATGCGGTAGTCCATCAGCAGTATCTCGTTGCCCGGCTCGGGACCGAACTGCCGGCGCTTCAGGGCGTATCGTCCGGCGATGCTGAGGGCGACCTCCGTGGCTGCGCTGGCAGAGCCGCCGACGCTGACCCTGCCCCGCACCAGCGTGCCGAGCATCGTGAAGAAACGGGCCTGGGGATTGTCGATCGGCGAGGAGTAGGTGCCTCCCTCGTCGACGTGACCGTATTTGTTGAGCAGGTTCTCGCGCGGGATGCGTACCTGGTCGAAGATGATCCGGCCGTTGTCGACGGCCCCGAGCCCGCCCTTGTGCTTGTCGTCCGACGTCGTGACGCCGGGCAGGTCATGACCATCGGCGTCACGCAGCGGCACCACGAAGCAGTGCACGCCGTGGCCCTCCCCCTTGGTGATGAGCTGGGCGAACACGGCTCCGACCCGTGCGTGCTCGGCGGCCCCGCCGATGTAGTCCTTGCGTGAGGACGGCGTCGGGGAGTGGATCACGAACTCCTCGGTAGCCGGATCGAAGGTCGCGGTGGTCTCCAGGCTCTGCACGTCGCTGCCGTGGCCGGTCTCGGTCATGGCGAAACAACCGAGGATGTCCAGGTTGATCAGCCCGGGGATGTACGCCTGGTGGTGCTTGTCCGTGCCGAGGTTCTCGATCGCGCCGCCGAACAGGCCCCACTGCACGCCCGCCTTGACCATCAGGGACAGGTCGAACTGGGCCAGCATCTCGATGGCCGTCACCGCCATGCCCGGGTCGTTGCCGCCGCCGTGCTCCTCGCGGAAACCAGCCGCTGACATGCCGGTGGGCACCAGCTCCTTGAGCTGGCGGAACGTGCGCTCCCGCGCCTCGTCCAGGCTCAGGTCGTGGTCGAAGAGGAGATCCATCTCCGACAGGTCGTTCCGCGACTGCTCGCGCACATGGCGCCACTTGCCGTCGAGGGCGATCCGTAGCTCATCTGACAGCGTCATGGGCTCAAAGTACTCGGGCCGGTCAGCCACCGCACAGTCCTCATAGGCTGGGCCCATGAGCGCACCCGTCACCGTCT
>NZ_JBAVDI010000047.1:0-27815 GCF_049587115.1 Aeromicrobium sp. | reverse complement strand
CTTCTCGATGACCGGAAAGACCTCGTCGATCTCGTAGAGGTTGGTCTTGTCCTGCAGCAGGTACGCGACTCGCTCGAGGCCCATGCCGGTATCGATGTTCTTGTTCGGCAGGTCGCCGATGACGTCGAACTGGTCCTTGGCCCGGACGTTGGTGATCTCCTCCTGCATGAACACCAGGTTCCAGATCTCCAGGAAACGGTCCTCGTCCACCACGGGCCCACCGTCGGGGCCGAATTCGGGTCCGCGGTCGACGTAGATCTCACTGGCGGGCCCGCCCGGCCCGGCGACACCCATGTGCCAGTAGTTGTCGAGCAGCCCACGGCTCTGGATCCGCTCGTCGGGCAGGCCTGCGACCCGCTTCCAGAGCTGCCTGGCCTCGTCGTCGGAGTGCAGCACCGTGACCCAGATCGTCTCGGGGTCGAAACCCAGGCCGCCATCGGCCACGGAGCCGGTGATCAGCTGCCAGGCGTGGGTGATGGCGCCTTCCTTGAAGTAGTCGCCGAACGAGAAGTTGCCGTTCATCTGGAAGAACGTGCCGTGCCGAGTGGTCTTGCCGACCTCCTCGATGTCCTGCGTGCGCACGCACTTCTGGACCGAGGTGGCACGATCCCACGGCGGGGTCTCCTGCCCCAGGAAGTAGGGCTTGAACGGCACCATTCCGGCGTTCACGAACAGCAGGTTGGGATCGTCGAACAGCAGCGGTGCCGAGGGCACGACGGTGTGGCCGGCGTTCTCGAAGTAGTCGAGGAATCGGCGGCGGATCTCCGCGGTCTGCATCAGGTTCGGTCCTTGTCGGTGCGCTCGGCCTGGAGGCGGAGCAGGTCGGGGTGGTCCAGTGTGGCGCCGGAGAGCTGGTGGACGATCTCGTGCTCCCGGGTGTTCATGCCAGCTCGCACCTCGGCACTGAAGGCCCGCCAGCCGGACCCGAGGGCCGCGGCCTGGTCGATCAGTCCCGGCGCAGAGAGCCGGTAGGCCGCTCGACGGGCCTTGGACGTGGCATAGACACCGGCTGCGGAGCCGGCAACGAACCAGACCATGCGGGTCCTCATGAGCTGAGCCACTGGTCGGAAGGTTGGGTGGATCGGCCCGCTCGGACTGCGCGTCGCCCGGCCTGCAGCCGTTCGCGACGGCGGCGGCGATACTCGCGGCGCATCAGAGCGGATACCCGGTCACGGCTCTCGGCGCGCAGGGCATGCGCCACGCCATGAGCGAGCACCGACAGTCGGACTCCCGGGCGGCCGAGGGCGGTGTTGACGACCTGCAGCTCCGAGGGTGGAACGATCAGCCGTCCCTCGACGACCCGGGGCTCGGTCTCCCCCACGGACTCGCGGGGCTCGACGCGGGCGATCTCGGTCGACGCCTGCAGCGGTGGAGCAGGCGCGACCGAAGTTTCGGCCGCCGGCGGCCGTCCCGCTGCCCGGACGGCAACGATCGCAGCACATAACGCCACGACCGCGAGCAACGCCGTCGCGACGAGGATCACCACGTCCGCTGACATGAGGACGAGCCTAACGCCTCAACGATCGCGGAGGATCGCCCGGATCCGCGCCAGACGCTCGGCGATCGCCGCCTCGGCCCCGTGCTCGCCGGGCTCGTAGTACGTTGCGCCGTCGACCTCGTCGGGCGCGTACTGCTGGCTCACGACGCCCCGCGGATCGCTGTGCGCATAGAGGTAGTCGTGACCATGCCCGAGCTTCTTGGCACCTGAGTAGTGCGCATCGCGCAGCGCGGGTGGCACAGCTCCGACCTTGCCGGCGCGCACGTCGGCGATCGCGGCATCGATGGCCTTGTACGCAGCATTCGACTTGGGCGCCGTGGCGAGCGCGATGACCGCCTGGGACAAGGTGATGCGCGCTTCGGGGAAACCGATCATCGCGACCGCCTGGGCCGCCGCGACCGCCGTCGTCAGCGCCGTCGGATCGGCCAGGCCGATGTCCTCGCTCGCGGAGATCATGAGGCGCCGAGCGATGAATCGCGGATCCTCACCTGCCTCGATCATCCGGGCGAGGTAGTGCAGCGCGGCGTCGACGTCGGATCCGCGGATCGACTTGATGAATGCGCTGGTGACGTCGTAGTGCTGATCGCCCTGCCGGTCGTAGCGGACGGCGGCCTTGTCGACCGCGAGCGCAGCGTCCTCGACATCGACCTGCGCCTTGCCCTGGCTCGTGGCGGCGCCTGCGGCGGCTTCGAGGTAGGTCAGCACACGGCGACCGTCACCCCCCGCCAGTCGGACCAGATGACTCCTGGCCTCCTCGGTCAGCGTGACCATTCCTCCAAGGCCCCGCTCGTCGACGAGCGCCCGGTCGAGAATCACGCCGATGTCGTCGTCGGTGAGCGACTCCAGGGTCAGCAGCAACGAGCGCGAGAGCAACGGGGAGATGACGCTGAAGTGCGGATTCTCGGTGGTCGCGGCCACCAGGGACACCCAGCGGTTCTCGACCCCCGGCAGCAGCGCATCCTGCTGGGACTTGCTGAAGCGGTGCACCTCGTCGACGAACAGGACTGTCTCGACGCCACTTTGCGACAGCGCACGACGGGCACCGACGATCGTCTCGCGAACCTCCTTGACCCCGGCCGAGACCGCGGAGACCTCGACGAAACGGCGGTCGGTGTGCGCGCTCAGCAGGCTCGCGATCGTCGTCTTTCCGGTGCCGGGCGGGCCCCACAGCAGGATCGTCAGTGGCTGGTTGCCGTCGATCATCTGACGCAGCGGAGAGCCGGGTGCCAACAGGTGCTGCTGGCCCACGAGCTCGTCGAGCGACCGCGGCCGCATGCGCACGGCCAACGGGGCGTTCGCGGCGGTGTTGCCGCTCAAGCTGCCGCCACCCGGAGTCGCCGGAAGCGATGCATCAGGCAGGTCGAACAGGCCGTCGGAGGACATGCCCCGACCCTAGTCGCCGAGGGGCGGGAAGTTCTCGGCAGAACCCCGGAGGCCTCCATCCGACGCCCATGCCCCGCGTCGACCTGCCTGCCGGGCCGCAGGGAGCGATGCGGCTCGTCAGACGAGATGATGGCCGCGCGTCAGCTTTTTGGGCTCTCCTCCGAGTCAGGGGACTCGGCCCTGGGCATCTTCGGCTTGGCGTCGACTCCGGCATCCCTGCGCTGCTCGGGTGTGATGGGCGCCGGCGCGGCGGTCAGCGGATCGAAGCCGCCTCCGGACTTCGGGAAAGCGATGACGTCGCGAATCGAGTCACTACCGCTGAGCATCGCGCAGATGCGATCCATTCCGACCGCGATGCCGCCGTGCGGTGGCGCGCCGAACGTGAAGGCGTCGAGCAGGAAGCCGAACTTCTCCTGCGCCTCGTCCTCCTCGATGCCCATGACGGCGAAGACCCGCTTCTGGATGTCCTCGCGGTGGATTCGGATCGACCCGCCGCCGAGCTCGCTGCCGTTGCAGACGATGTCGTACGCGTAGGCGAGAGCCGATCCGGGATCGGTGTCGAAGGTCTCCATGTCCTGGGGCGAGGTGAAGGCATGGTGGACCGCGGTCCAGGCGCCTGCACCGACCGCGACGTCACCGGAGGCGATGGCGTCACCGGACGGCTCGAACAGCGGCGCGTCGACGATCCAGACGAACTCCCATGCGCTCGTGTCGATCAGGTCGCAGCGCTGGCCGATCTCGAGGCGGGCCGCACCCAGCAGCCCACGCGTGGCCTTGGTCGTGCCAGCACCGAAGAACACGCAGTCTCCTGGCTCGGCGCCGACGAACTCGGCCAGGCCCGCGCGCTCCGCCTCGGAAAGGTTCTTGGCGACAGGTCCGCCGAGCTCACCGTCCTCCTGCACCAGCACGTACGCAAGCCCCTTGGCGCCGCGCTGCTTGGCCCATTCCTGCCAGGCGTCGAGCTGGCGGCGGGCCTGCGACGCGCCACCGGGCATCACGACGGCGCCGACGTACTCGGCCTGGAACACCCGGAACGGGGTGTCCTTGAAGTAGTCCGTGCACTCCACGAGCTCCTGGCCCATGCGCAGATCGGGCTTGTCCGAGCCGAACCGACGCATCGCCTCGGCATAGGTCATGTGCGGAATCGGAAGTGGGACGTCATGATCGACCAGTGCCCACATGGCCTTGATGATCTGTTCCATCAGGTCGATCACATCGGCCTGGTCGACGAAGCTCATCTCGATGTCGAGCTGGGTGAACTCCGGCTGGCGATCTGCACGGAAATCCTCGTCGCGGTAGCAGCGCGCGATCTGGTAGTACCGCTCCATGCCACCGACCATGAGCAGCTGCTTGAACAGCTGCGGACTCTGCGGCAGGGCATACCAGCTGCCGGGCTTCAGGCGCGCCGGCACGAGGAAGTCACGGGCGCCCTCGGGCGTCGAGCGGGTCAGCGTCGGAGTCTCGATCTCCACGAAGTCGCGGTCGCCGAGGACCTCCCGTGCGGCCGCGTTGACCTTGCTGCGCAGGCGGATCGCGGCGGCCGGGCCGGAGCGGCGCAAGTCCAGGTAGCGGTACTTGAGCCGCGCTTCCTCACCGACATCGACGTGATCGTCGATCGGGAACGGCAAAGGGGCCGCCGCGCTCAAGATCTCGACGTCGTCGGCGATGACCTCGATGTCACCTGTGGGAATGCCTGCGTTCTGGTTGCCCTCGGGCCGCTGCTGGACCGTGCCGACGATCTTGAGGCAGTACTCGGCCCGCAGCTGGTGTGCGACCTCCTCGCGAACGACCACCTGCACGACGCCCGAGGACTCGCGCAGGTCGATGAACGCGACGCCACCGTGATCTCGCCGCCGAGCCACCCAGCCTGCGAGCGTGATCTGCTGGCCGATGTGTTCGGCGCGCAGACTTCCGGCGTCATGGGTGCGGATCACGTGTTCTGCTCCTTGATTCGAGGCTTGAGGTCGTCGGCGGGCGGGGCCCAGGTGTTCGGATCGGCGTCATTCTGCTCGCCGACACGGATGTCTCGCACCTGGTGCGCGCCATCGGTCTGGGGCGATGCGGGGAACCAGACATACGGTATGCCCCGACGCTCGGCGTACCGAATCTGCTTGCCGAACTTCTGCGCCGTTGCGGCGACCTCGGTCGGTATGCCACGCGCTCGCAGGGCTGAGGCCACCTCGACGCTTGCCGAGCGGGACTCCTCGTCGACCAGGGCGACCAAAACGCTGCTCGGGACGGATCGGTCGGCGATGAGGCCATCGGCAATCAGTGGCACCAGCAGCCGTGAGACTCCGAGCGAGATGCCAACGCCCGGATAGGTGCTCCTGCCGTCGCTCGCGAGCTGGTCGTAGCGCCCGCCCGAACAGATCGAACCGAGGTGCTCGTAGCCTGCCATCCGGGTCTCGAAGACCGTCCCGGTGTAGTAGTCGAGGCCGCGGGCGATGCGGAGGTCTGCGACCACGTCGACGCCATCGGCCCCAGCAGCGCCGATCACGACCTGGCGAAGCTCCTCGAGGCCCTCGTCCAGCATCGGATCCTCGACTCCGAGCGCACGAACGGCCGCTACGAACCCCTCGCCGTTCGAGCGGATCTCGGCCAGCGCGAGGCAGTGCGACGCCTGCTCTGACGTCAGTCCTGCATCACTTTGGAGCAGCTCGGCGATCTTGTCCGCGGGCACCTTGTCGAGCTTGTCGACGATCGGCATGACAGTGGTCGGCTCGGCGATGCCGAGGCCGCGGTAGAAGCCCTCGAGGATCTTGCGGTTGCTGATCTGGAGCGTCAGCTGCGGCACGGGCAGACCGGACAGGGCCTCGGCCATGACCTGCGCGATCTCGACGTCGAAGTGGAACGCGAGCTCGTCCTTCGCGACGATGTCGATGTCTGCCTGGGTGAATTCCCGGAAGCGGCCCTGCTGCGGCCGCTCACCGCGCCAGACCTTCTGGATCTGGTAGCGCCGGAACGGGAACTCCAGCTTGCCGGCGTTCTCCAGGACGTACCGGGCGAACGGGACCGTGAGGTCGAAGTGCAGAGCCAACACATCCGAGCTCTGGTCCTCTGTCGCATGGAGGCGCCTGACGGTGTAGACCTCCTTGTCGATCTCACCCTTGCGCAGCAGCTGGTCCACCGTCTCGACCGCGCGGGTCTCGAGCGAGGCGAAGCCGTGCAGCTCGAAGACCGAGCGGAGGTGGTCCAGCACGATGAGCTCGACGTTGCGCTCGGCGGGCAGGAACTCGGGGAATCCACTCAGCTTGGTCATGCGATGACCTCGGCAAGGAACGGGTTGGTCTCGCGCTCGCGGCCGATCGAGGTCTGTCCGCCATGACCGGGCAGCACCACGATGTCGTCGGCGAGTGGCAGGACGCGGTCGCGCAGACTGTCGAGCATCTGCGGGTGTGAGCCACCGGTCAGATCAGTGCGGCCGATGGAACCGGCGAACAGGAAGTCACCCGAAAACATGATCTGCGAGACATCCTCGGGACCGTCGTAGTCCACCCGGTAGAAGACCGTGCCCGGAGTGTGCCCGGGCACGTGATCGACCTGGAAGGTCAGGCCGCCGACCTCGATCCTTGCCTCATCGACTGCATCGCGGACGTCGGCGGGCTCGACGAAGTCCGGCACATCGGTCATGCCCAGCTGGGCTCGCAGCATCCCGGCCGACTCGTTGGAGATCGCCGCCATCGGGTCGCTCAGCAGGTGGCGGTCGGCGGGATGGATCCAGACCGGACAGTCGTATTCACGGGCGACATCCTGGGCGCACCACATGTGGTCGAAGTGACCGTGGGTGATCAGCACCGCGGCTGGCCTGAGGTTGTGCTCGGAGACGACCGAGCGAATGCCGTCCATGGCCTCCATGCCCGGGTCGACGATCGCGCAGTCGGCACCTGGACCGCGGGACACGAAATAGCAGTTCGCCTGCAGAGGACCGGCCGGAAATGACGTGAGAAGCACGTGCCACAGGCTACGCGAGACGCGCCGACACCCCAGAGGCTGGCCGACCATAGACTGTGGCCCATGAGTTCTGCGCCGACGAATCCCTGGGGCCGTGTCGACGACGAGGGCAACGTCTACGTCCGCACCGCCGAGGGCGAACGGCTGATCGGCCAGTGGCCGGGAGGCGATCCGGCCGAAGCCATGTCGTTGTACGTCCGTCGGTTCGAAGGACTCGAGGTCGAGGTCGACCTCCTGGAGAAGCGGCTCGAGGGCGGGGCGCTGTCCCCCGACGACGCCGGCAAGGTCATGACCAAGGTCCGTGCGCAGATCACCGACGCCCAGGCGCTCGGTGACCTGGACTCGCTGCTCACCCGGCTCGATGCGCTGCAACCCACGATCGACAAGCACCGCGAGCAGCGCAAGGTCGAGCGCGCCGCCAAGGTCGCCGACGCACAGTTCGAGAAAGCCCGTATCGCCGAGCTGGCCGAGAAGATCGCCACCGGCACCGACTGGAAGGCCGGCGCCGACAAGCTGCGTGCCCTGCTGGATGAGTGGAAGGCCCTCCCCCGGCTCAGCAAGTCCGCGGACGACGAGCTGTGGCACAGGTTCAGCACGGCCCGCACGGCGTACACGCGCCGACGCAAGTCTCACTTCAGCGAGCAGTCCACGCTGCGCGACGCCGCAAAGGTCATCAAGGAGAAGCTCATCGTGGAGGCCGAAGCGCTGTCGACCTCGACCGAGTGGGGGCCGACCGCCGGCAAGTACCGCGACCTGATGACGGAGTGGAAGAAGGCCGGATCGGCGCCGCGCAACGTCGAGGACAAGCTCTGGAAGCGGTTCCGGAGCGCCCAGGACGCGTTCTTCGAGGCTCGGGACGAAGCGAACAAGCTGCTCGACGCCGAGTACGAGGTCAATGCCGAAAAGAAGCTCGAGATCCTTGCCGAGGCCGAGAAGCTGCTGCCGATCACGAACGCCGATGTCGCCCGCAAGGCCTGGCTCGACATCGCAGATCGTTGGGAGGAGGCCGGCAAGGTGCCACGCGCCAAGATGGGCGACTTCGAGGCACGGATCCGCAAGATCGAGCAGGCCGTCCGTGACGCCAACGAGACGAAGTGGAAGAAGACGGACCCGGAGAAGTCGGCTCGCGCCGACGACATGATCGGCAAGCTGCAGCGCGCGATCGACGATGTGGCCGAGAAGATCACCGCCGCCGAGTCCAAGGGTGATGCGAAGAAGGTCAAGGACCTGCAGGCCGAGCTTGCCTCCAAGCAGGCATTCCTCGAGATGGCGCAGAAGGCTCAGGCCGACTTCTCCTAACCCCCCCCCCCCGCTGAGGGGTCACTTTCCGTCCGCTGAGGGGTCACTTTGGGGCGACTCGCGGGTCACTTCTGGTCTGTTGACGGGTCGCGACTGGCTTCCTGTGGACGAGCGTGTCGACGCGGCAGATCGGACCGGGTTGCATCTCGTGCATGTCCGATCTCATCCATGACGGAATGCCGTTCACGAGCGCGATGGCGCCAATGCTGGGCCTCACCCCGGGTCGACTGCGACGACACCTGGCCGAACGACTCGTTCGTCGAGAGTTTCGTGATGTCTACGTCGATGCTCGCGTGCCCGACTCGCGTAACGGCCGGCTCCGTGCCATCGCACTCGTCGCGCCCCGCAACGCGGTTGCGTGTGACGAAACCGCTGCATGGCTCCACGGGCTAGACGTGTTCGCTCCCGGCAGGCGCCACAACTTCGTTCCGGCCTTGGTCACCCGACACGGTGCCGGCCGCGTCCGTCACCACGGCACGATGGGTCGGCAGGCGATCATCGGGTCGGACGCCATCGACTACGCGGGGGGCATTCACCTGACCACTCCCACCCGCACCGCGTCGGATCTGCTGCGCAAGATGTATCGCCCGTATGCCCTCGCTGCCGCCGACGCCTTCGCCCACGCAGGGCTCGTCGATCCCGATGAACTGATTCAGTACGTCGCTCGGCTGAAGGGTTTTCGGGGCATCGTCCAGGCGCGGAGCCTCGCCGCGCTCGTCGAGGCGCGCACGCAGTCAGCGGGTGAGTCCTGGCAGCGGCTACGCATACTCGACGCGGGCTTCCCACCGCCTGATCCGCAGCACGAAGTGATCGACGAGTTTGGACGTCCCTTCTACATCGATCTTCCCTACCCCGAGCTGCTTGTCGGGACGGAGTTCGACGGTCGCGAGTTCCACACAGACGAGATGCACCGCGCGCACGACCGCGAACGTCGCGACTACCTCACGGACGTGTATGGGTGGCGATGGGTCATCGGCAACCGGCAGCGAATATTCGGCGACGACACATCATTCGAGTACGAATTGGGCGAGCTTCTCGGGATCAAACCGCTCTCGCGATGGTGGGGAACCGGCCGTAACTGACCCGCCGCAAGGCAAAAAGTGACCCGTCAGCGTTATTGGGTGAGGCGGTAGACGTCGAAGACGCCCTCGACGGTACGGACGGCGGACAGCACGTGACCAAGATGCTTGGGATCGGCCATCTCGAAGGTGAACTTGGACTTGGCCACACGGTCGCGTCCGGTCGACAGGGAGGCCGAGAGGATGTTGACGTGCTGGTCGGAGATGACCCGCGTGATGTCGCTGAGCAACCGCGGGCGATCGAGCCCCTCGACCTGCACCGCGACGAGGAACGTGCTGGTTCCGGTCGGCGCCCAGTGCACCGGGACGAGCCGCTCGGGCTGGCTGCGAAGAGCCAGCAGGTTGGCGCAGTCGGTGCGGTGGACTGAGATACCGTCGGCTCGGGTCACGAAGCCTTGGATCTGGTCGCCCGGCACGGGAGTGCAGCACCGCGCCAGCTTGACCATGACGTCACCGTCGACCCCGTCGACCACGACGCCGGCATCCCGATTCTGGTTGCGCGGAAGTCGGTCGCCCACGCCCGGCAGTCGGGTTGCCTCGGCCAGGTCCTCCTGGGCGCCCTCTCGGCCCCCGGCGAGATCGATGACCCTCTCGACGACGTTCTGAGCACCAGCATTTCCTTCACCCACCGAGGCGTAGAGCGTCGACACGTCCGCCAGATGCAGCTCCTTGGCGACCGCATCGAGCGTCTCGTGCCGGAACAACCGGTGGAGCGGGAGGCCCTCCTTGCGCATCTGCTTGGCGATCTGGTCCTTGCCCCGCTCGATGGCCTCTTCTCGCCGTTCCTTGGTGAACCACTGCCGGATCTTGTTGCGGGCGCGGGGGCTCGCCACGAACTCCAGCCAGTCGCGGCTCGGGCCGGCGTCCGGCGACTTCGAGGTGAACACCTCGACGACGTCACCGCTCTCGAGCTCGGACTCCAGCGACACGAGACGACCGTTGACGCGGGCGCCGATACACGCATGCCCGACCTCGGTGTGCACGGCGTACGCGAAGTCGACCGGGGTCGACTTGGTCGGCAGCTGGATCAGGTCGCCGCGCGGCGTGTACGCATACACACCCGCATTGCTGATCTCGAACCGCAGCGAGTCCAGGAAGTCGACCGAGTCTGAGGTCTCGGACTGCCAGTCCAGCAGCTCCCGCAGCCACAGCATGTCGTTGTTGTCGGGCGCCTTGCCGGACTTGGTGGCGGTGGCGTCTTCCTTGTACTTCCAGTGCGCGGCGACACCGTACTCGGCGCGACGGTGCATCGCCTTGGTGCGGATCTGCAGCTCGACCGGCTTGCCCTGCGGGCCGATCACGGTCGTGTGCAGCGACTGGTACATGTTGAACTTCGGGACCGAGATGTAGTCCTTGAACCGCCCGGGGATCGGATTCCAGCGGGCGTGCAGCACGCCGAGCACGCCGTAGCAGTCCGCGATCGAGTCGACCAGGATCCGCACGCCGACGAGGTCGAAGATGTCGGTGAACTCGCGACCACCGACCAGCATCTTCTGGTAGATCGAGTAGTAGTGCTTGGGTCGGCCGGACACCGTCGCCTTGAGCTTGACGTGACGCAGGTCGGACTCGACGTCCTCGACGACCCGCTCGAGGAACTGTTCGCGCGAGGGCGCGCGGTCGGCGACCAGCCGCACGATCTCGTCGTAGACCTTGGGGTGCAGGGTCGCGAAGCCGAGATCCTCCAGCTCCCACTTGATCGTGTTCATACCAAGTCGGTGCGCCAGCGGAGCGAAGATCTCGATCGTCTCGCGGGCGATCCGCTCTTGCTTGTCCTGCCGGAGATAGCGCAGCGTCCGCATGTTGTGCAGGCGATCGGCGAGCTTGATGACCAGCACACGGATGTCCCGGCTCATCGCCACGACCATCTTGCGGATCGTCTCGGACTGCGCTGAGTCGCCGTACTTGACCTTGTCGAGCTTGGTCACGCCGTCGACGAGCTGGCGGACCTCGTCGCCGAAGTCGGCGCTCAGCTCCTCGAGCGTGTACGCGGTGTCCTCCACCGTGTCGTGCAGCAGCGCAGCGCACAACGTCGGCGCGGTCATGCCCAGCTCGGCGAGGATCGTGGCGACTGCCAACGGGTGGGTGATGTACGGATCGCCACTCTTGCGCTGCTGACCCTCGTGCATCCGTTCGGCGATCGCGTACGCCTTCTGGATCGCGGCGATCTCGCCCTTGGGGTGGGTGGCCCGGTAGACCTTGATCAGCGGGTCGAGCACCGCGTCGGAGGATCCCGACTTGCCGCCGATGCGCGCCAACCGGGTACGAACGCGGGCAGAAGCGGGCGCCGAGTCGGTGCCCTTCGGCTCGGTCGGCGGTGCTTCGGTGCGCTCAGCCACGGATACTCCTCACTGTGCCCACCATGGTATGCCAGCGGGGCACGCGGGAGAGGTGCGTCAGGTGAGCAGCCCGTCAATCAGGGTTGCCGCTGCGCCGAGGACGAGGATCGCAACGAGCACGAGCGCAACCATACGGACCTGGTGGGGGTTCATGAATCTCGATTCTGGTGGGGATCAGTAGGAGCGCAGGGCTTCGCAGCCAAGCGGTTCGAGCCGGTCGGAACCGCCCAGAGCGAGTAGCTCGATCAGGACGAGGTTGCCAGCGACCGTGGCGCCGGCCTGCAGGACGAGATCAGCGGCGGCGAGCATCGTGCCGCCGGTGGCGAGGACGTCGTCCACGACGAGCACGCGCGCGCCCGGCGGCAGTGCGTCGACGTGCATCTCCAGGACGGCTGAGCCGTACTCGAGATCGTACGAGGTCGACAGTGAGTCAGCCGGTAGCTTGCCGGCCTTGCGTACCGGGACGAATCCGGCACCCAGACGAAGGGCGATGCTCGGCCCGAAGAGGAAACCACGTGCTTCGATGCCCAGCACCGTGTCGATCGGGCCCATCGACTCGGCCAGCTCGACCAACCCGTCGATCGTTGCCGCCAGTGCCGCCGCGTCCGCCAGCAGTGGGGTGATGTCGCGGAAGGTCACCCCGGGCTGCGGCCAGTCCTCGATCGGCCGAACCAGTCGGTCGATCGTCTCGGTCAGCTGTTGGCTCATGCCCCGACCTCGGTCGCGGCTTGCTGGCGGTCGCGCACGTGCTCTCCTCAAGATGGTGTGGAACGGCTGTCGATCGCGACAGGTCCCGCGGGCAGCGCCCGCGAGACCGGTCGACCAGCGTGATTACGACGCGTTGAGGTCGACCTTGCAGACCTTCTTGGCGTGCGCCTGGATCGCGTTGGAGGCCTTGGTGAAATCGGCGCTGCCGAGCTTCGACATCTCGCCTGCCAGGCCCTGCAGCTTGGCGACGTCGACGCCCTCGGGCACCTGGCCGCTCTGCAGCTTGGCAAGGTCGGAGAACTTCAGTCCGGCATCCTTGAGCGCCTTCTCGACAGTCGTGATCGCACCATCGAGCCGCTTCCAGTCGTCCTTGATGTCGCTCGGGGCCTCGTCGGCCAGCTTGTGGAAGGTCGCGAATGCCTTGTCGAGCTGGCCAACGTTGCCGGACGACACCTTGCCGAAGGTCTTGGACGCCTTCTTGACGTCCTTGCAGTAGTCACTGCCTGCACCGCCGCTGCCGCCGGCGCTGCTGCCATCCCCGCCGCCGCAGGCGACCAAGGTGCTGGCGAGCAGGACCGAACCGGCCAGAATCAGAGAGATCTTCATGGGCGTTCTCCTCCGTGAGCGATGTGTTCGGGACGGTCCCGCGCCGCTGATCGGTAGGACCAGCATGGCATGCCGTGCAGACGGTCTACGTGCTCCCCTTGCCTCGCTTGGAGCGCGGCTGGCGACTCGGCTGGGCCCGCTTGGCCGCACCTGAGGTCGTCACCGGGCGGTGAGGCGCAGCCGGCGCCACAGCGGCCGGGGCCTCGGCCAGCTTCGCTCGACGTGCCATCACCCGCGCGGCCTGCGCCTTGATGGCGGGCTCGCGCTCCTTGAGCTGAGCAACCAGCGGCGTCGCGATGAAGATCGAGGAGTAGGTGCCAGCAAGCATGCCGACGAACAGTGCCAGCGCGAGGTCCTTGAGCGGACCCGTGCCGAGAATCGCCGCACCGGCGAACAGCAGCGCTGCCACCGGCAGCAATGCGGTCACGGAGGTGTTGATGGATCGCACCAGGGTCTGGTTGAGAGCCAGATTGGCCTGCTCGGGGTACGTCTTGGACGTCGAGGCGGTGATGCCCTTGGTGTTCTCGCGGACCTTGTCGAAGACCACCACGGTGTCGTACAGCGAGTAGCCCAGGATCGTCAGCAATCCCGTCACGGTCGCCGGTGTGACTTCGAAGCCGGAGAGCGCGTAGACACCCGCCGTGATCACCAGGTCGTGCGCGAGCGCCACGATCGCCGCCACTGACATTCGCCACTCACGGAAATAGGCCCAGATAAAGATCACCACGATGACCAGGAACACGATCAGGCCGGTGAGGGCCTTGGTCGCGACCTGCTTGCCGTAAGTGGGCCCGATCAGGTTCTGGCTGACCTCGCTGGCGCCGGCCTTCTCCAAGGACTTGGTGATGGTCGTCGCCTGGTCCTGCGACAGTGCGCGCGTCTGGATGCGGATCGAGTCGCTGCCCGCGGTCTGCACCGTCGGATCCCCGGCCGCCGCGACGTTGGCGTCGTTGACCGCGCGAGTCAGCTCATCGGCGGTCTGGGAGTTGGCGGTCTGCACCTTGGCGGTGAACTCGACACCACCCTTGAACTCGACGCCGTAGTTGAAGCCCCGGAGCACGAAGGCCAGTGCGGCCACCAGGACGATGACGGCCGAGATCAGGTAGAAGACCTTGCGGCGTCCCACAAAATCGAACGAGACGCGGCCTTCGTAGAGATTCTGTCCGAACGAACTGATGCGGCCCATCAGGCATCTCCTCCAGCGGTACGGGCGATCTCGGAGACCTTGCGGCCCGAGATCCCCAGGTGACCGGCGTCGAGTCCGGACAATTTGTGGCCCTGGCCGAAGAACTTGGTGCGTGCGAGCAGCGAGACCAGGGGCTTGGTGAACAAGAAGACGACGAACACGTCGATCAACGTGGTCAGACCGAGCGCGAACGCGAACCCGCGCACGACGCCGATCGCGAAGATGAACAGGGTCAGCGCGGCCAGGATCGACACCGCGTCCGCCGCCAGGATCGTGCCACGGGCACGGACCCAGCCGGCCTCCACCGCAAGACGCAACGACTTGCCGTCGCGCACCTCATCACGTATTCGTTCGAAGAACACGATGAACGAATCGGCGGTGATACCGATCGCGACGATCAGGCCGGCGATGCCCGGCAGGGTGAGGGTGAACCCGACACCTTGGCCCAGCAGCAGCACCATCACGTACGTCAGCGCCGCAGCCACCAGCAGAGAGCCGATGATGACCAGCCCGAGCCCGCGATAGTAGAACAGGCAGTAGAACACCACGAGGATCAGGCCGATGATGCCCGCGACCAGACCCGCATTGAGCTGGGTGCCGGCCAGCGAGGGCCCGATCTCCTCACTGCCGTTGACGCCGAAGGTCAGGGGCAGTGCGCCGAACTTGAGCTGGTTGGCCAGCTCCTTGGCGGTCGTTGCGGTGAAGTTGCCCTGGATCTGGGACTTGCCGTTGGTGAAGTGACCGTTGGTGGTCGGAGAGCTGAGGACCTCACCGTCCAGCACGATCGCGAACTTGCTGCCCTGCTCGTTGCCGGCCTGCTGCTGCTTGAACAATGCGTCCGTGACGGTGTCGAAGACCTTCTTGCCGCCACCCTTGATCGCGATCGCGACAACCCAGTTGACCTGCTGCTGCGGCAGCTCGGCGTTCGCGCTCTTGATGTCGGTGCCCTCGATGATGGTGGGGCTGAGGATCTGCACCTCTCCGCTCGAGCGGTCGCAGGTGACCAACGGCTTGTCGGCGACGTCGTTGACATTCAGTCCGGCCTTCGAACACACGAAGCCCTTGGCCTGGGTTTGCAGCGCCTTGATGCCAGGCTGGTACTTTTTGGGGAGCGTGGTCAGCCCACTGGTCTCGGCTGTGAGCATCTGGTCGACCGAAAGTGCGGACCAGTCGATCCCGTCGATGGTCTTCTGCGCCGCCGAGGTGTCCGCCGGCGTCGTGGCGCCCGCCTGACCGCCGGCCCACACGAGCCGAAACCGCAGCTGCGCGGTCTTGCCGACCTGGTCGACGATGTCGGCGCGCTTCTGTCCGGGGATCTCGATGATGATCTGGTTGCCGCCCTGGGTCGTCACCTCGGCCTCGGTCACACCGGTCGCGTTGACACGCTGGTCGATGATGTTGCGGGCCTGATCGAGCTTGTCCTTGGCGACCTTGCCGGTCTCGGCCTTCGCCTCCAGCGTGATGCGGGTGCCACCCTCCAGGTCAAGGCCGAGCTTGGGCTTCCACGCGCTGTCGTCACCCTTCTTGGTGCCGAGACTGGTCAGGGCCACGATGCCGTAGAGAGCGACGATCACGGCGAGGAACAGAAACAACGTGCGCCGGGGACGGGGCAGGTTGGACGTGGCGCCGCGGGGCCGACTGGAGGGGGCTTTAGCCATCAGTCCTCGATGCTCGTTTCGGTCTCGGCCGGCGCTGGCGGGATGACCCGCGCAACGGCCTGGCGGTTGACCGTGACGACGGTGCCCGCGGCGACGCGCAGCTCGATGGTGTCCTCAGCGAGCGAGACGATGTCACCGAAGATGCCGCTGGCGATCATGACCCGGGTGCCGGGCGCCAGCTCGCTCTGCGTCTGCAGGAAGGCGCGCTGACGCGCCCGCGCCGGGCGAACCACCAGGAAGAAGAAGGCGACGACGAGAAGGATGAGGGGCAGGAGTGCGCCCAAGTTGTCCACCGTTGATGCTCCGTACGAATGTGGGATGCGCCGCCGAAGGGCGGCATGGTCGGACCGCAACGCGGATTCGCGCGGAGGCCAACGGGAAGTTTAGCCCTACGCCATGACGATCGTGACGTGGCTCATGCCGAGCGCGTCATCCGGCATCGTCATCCAGCGGCAGCTGGTCCAGGCCCGGCGGAGGAGTGAGCCCCAGATGGCGCCAGGCCCGCGGCGTGGCGACCCGCCCGCGTGGCGTGCGGGCCAGGAATCCCAGACGTACCAGGAAGGGCTCCGCCAGCTCCTCGACGGTCTCGCGCTCCTCTCCGACGGCGACCGCAAGGGTCGACGCGCCGACCGGTCCCCCGCCGAAGCTGCGGCACAGGGCGTCGAGCACGGCGCGGTCGAGTCGGTCCAGGCCGAGCTCGTCGACCTCGTACAGGGCCAGTGCGTCGCGTGCCACCGGGTGATCGACGATGCCGCCGGCCCGCACCTCGGCGAAGTCGCGGACCCGGCGCAGCAGCCGGTTGGCGATACGGGGGGTGCCCCGAGAGCGTGACGCGATCTCTCGCCCGCCGTCGTCGGTGACCTCGAGGTCGAGCAAGCCTGCCGACCGGGTGACGATGCGGTGCAGCTCGGCCGGGTCGTAGTAGTCGAGCTGGGCGGTGAAGCCGAAGCGGTCCCGCAGAGGGCTGGGAAGCAGCCCGGCCCGCGTCGTCGCACCGACGACCGTGAACGGAGGGATCTCCAACGGGATCGCCGTCGCTCCGGGACCCTTGCCGACGATGACATCGACCCGGAAGTCCTCCATAGCCATGTACAGCAGCTCCTCGGCCGGCCGGGACATGCGGTGGATCTCGTCGATGAACAGAACGTCGCCGAGGTTCACCCCCGACAGGATCGCTGCGAGGTCGCCGGCGTGCTGGATCGCGGGACCGCTGGTGATGCGCAGCGGCGCCGACAGCTGGTGGGCGATGATCATCGCGATCGTGGTCTTGCCCAGTCCGGGCGGCCCGGACAGCAGCACATGGTCGGGTGTACGACCGCGGGCCACGGCGGCTTCGAGCATCAGGGACAGCTGCTCCCGGACGCGCTCCTGTCCGATCAGCTCGTCGAGCGTGCGGGGGCGGAGCGCCGCCTCGAAGGCTCGGTCTTCAGGACCGGCCTCGGCGACGATCGCGTCGAACTCCTCGTCGCGCATCATCGCGCCTTCGCCAGTGTGCGCAGGGCGTCCCGCAGGACCGTGGAGATGTCAGGGGTCTCCCCCGGCTTGATCCCGGAGGCGACCTGCTCGAGCGCGGCGTCGGCGTCGCGGGTGGACCATCCGAGCCCTGACAGCGCCTCGTGCACCTGGGCTCGCCAGGCGGGCGTCCCGCCGGTCGCTGCAAGTGTCGTGACACCGACCCGGTCCTTGAGCTCGACGACGATCCGCTCGGCACCCTTGCGGCCGATGCCGGGGACCGAGGTCAACGTTGCGAGGTCACCCTGGCCGATCGCCTGCCGGAGCCGGTCCGGGTCGAGCACAGCGAGCATCGCCTGGGCAACCTTGGGGCCGACCCCGCTTGCGGTCTGCACGAGCTCGAACATGTCGCGTTCGTCGGTGCTCGCGAAGCCGAAGATCGTCAACGAGTCCTCGCGCACGACCATCGAGGTCGAGAGCTGGACCTCGTGACCGATCCGCAGCGTGGCGATCGTGCCCGGCGTGCACATGACCTGCATGCCCACCCCACCGACGTCGATCACGGCGGACGTCAACGTGACCGCGGCAACCGGGCCCCGCACGTGCGCGATCATCGCGCGACCTGCGCTTGGACGGCCGCCTGGAGGCGCGACTGCGCTCCTCCGCGCCAGATGTGGCAGATGGCCAGGGCCAGCGCATCGGCCGCGTCGGCAGGTCTCGGCGCCTCGCTCAGCCGAAGCAACCGGGTCACCATCTGGGTCACCTGGGCCTTGTCGGCACGTCCGCTGCCGGTGACCGAGGCCTTGACCTCGCTGGGCGTGTGCAGCTGCACCGGTATGCCGTGGCGCGCCGCGACGAGCATCGCGATCCCGCTGGCCTGGGCCGTGCCCATCACCGTGCGGACGTTGTGCTGGCTGAAGACGCGTTCGACGGCAACGACGTCGGGACGGTGCTCGAGGATGCTGGCCTCGATCTGCTGCTCGAGCTGGTGCAGCCGGCGAGCGGTGTCGAGATCAGCGGGAGTGCGGAACACCCCGACGTGCACCATCGTCAAGGGGCGTCCGACGGTGCCGTCGACCACTCCCACGCCGCACCGGGTGAGGCCGGGGTCGATCCCCAGGACCCTCATCGGCCCGGCTCGCAGATAGAACGCATGTTCGACAGCGTAGACGGCCGGTGCGTCAGCGTGCAGGCGACGCGCCGGTCCGGATCAGGCGTGGACCTGGGCCATGACCTCGTCGGAGGCGTCGAAGTTCGCAAAGACGTTCTGCACGTCGTCGCTGTCCTCCAACGCGTCGATGAGCTTCAGGATCTTGGTCGCGGCGTCGACGTCGACCTCGACGGTCATGGTCGGCACGAACGAGGCATCGGCCGAGTTGTAGTCCAGTCCCGCCTCCTGCAGTGCGGTGCGTACCGCGACCAGGTCGGTTGCCTCACTGATGACCTCGAAGGTCCCATCGAGGTCGTTGACCTCCTCGGCGCCGGCGTCGAGCACGGCCAGCAGCACGTCGTCCTCGTTGGTCTCGCCTGACTCCTGCTCGGCGGGCACCATGATGACCCCCTTGCGGTGGAACATGTACGACACCGAGCCCGGGTCGGCCATCGTGCCGCCGTTGCGGGTCATCGCGGTGCGCACCTCCATCGCTGCACGATTGCGATTGTCGGTCAGGCACTCCACCAGCAGCGCGACACCGCCGGGCGCGTAGCCCTCGTACATGATCGTGATGTAGTCGACCGCGTCGTCGCCGACGCCGCCACCGCGCTTGACCGCTCGGTCGATGTGGTCCTTGGGGACGGAGGCCTTCTTGGCCTTCTGGACCGCGTCGTACAGCGTGGGGTTGCCCTCGAGGTCGGCGCCGCCCATCCGGGCCGCGACCTCGATGTTCTTGACCATCTTGGCGAACATCTTGCCGCGCTTGGCATCGACGATGGCCTTCTTGTGCTTCGTGGTCGCCCACTTGGAGTGGCCTGACATGAGGAACGCCTTTCTACGACTGCTTGACGAGGTCGACGAAGTAACGGTGGATGCGATCGTCGTTCCCGACTTCGGGATGGAACGAGGTCGCCATCAGGCTGCCCTGTCGAACTGCGACGATTCTACCGGCCGCCGGGCCGGTCGGGACTGTGGCAAGCACGTCGACGTCGGGACCCAGGTCCTCGACCCACGGTGCGCGAATGAAGACCGCGTGCACGGGATCGGCAAATCCGTCGAAGGCGATGTCCCCCTCGAACGAGTCGACCTGCCGGCCGAAGGCGTTGCGTCGCACCGTGATGTCGAGCCCACCCAGCGTCTCCTGACCGACGATGCCGTCCTCGATGCGATCGGCCAGCATGATCATGCCGGCACACGTGCCGAAGGTCGGCATGCCTGCGCGGATGCGCTCGACCAGCGGCTCGAACAGCTCGAACGTCCGGGCCAGCTTGTACATCGTGGTCGACTCGCCACCGGGCAGCACCAACGCATCGCAACGCCTCAGCTCTTCGGGCCTCCGGACGGTGAAGGTGGCCACGCCGAGGTCATCGAGCGCGCGCACGTGCTCGCGCACATCACCTTGCAGCGCGAAGACACCGATCGAGGGGGAAGCCACGCCGCAACCCTACTGAAGGCAGCACATGACGTGTGACGGTGGCGGCGGCGAGAGAGACGAGTCTCCAGGGGATACGCCGCCGCCGCCGCTCCCTCTCGGATATCCCTCCCGATCGGGTTCGACGGAGCGCATGGCCCACGACGACGATCGTGCAATGGACCGGGCTCCCTCTACATTCAGCGGGTGATACGAGGCACTCCCATACCCCTCACTCACTGACACTGTCGATGATACTCGCCAGGTGGTCTGGGCACCATCCATCATCGCGCCTGCCTCGTGCCGCGGGCGCGCCGGCGTGGCGTGACCGCGACGAACGCGAGACAGGCGACGAGCACACCGCCGATCGTGATCGCGATCAGCCCGTGCAGCGGTCCGACGATGAATCCGAGGAGTGGAACGGCGAACAGGACGCGCTCGACCCGGGTGACATCGTGCGTCTCGGCGTCCGGGACAGGCGAGTCATCGGCCTTGAGGGTGAGCCGGACGGTGCTGCCGTACGGCTCGACCTCGACGATGCGGTGCGTCACGCGCTGGCCGGCGCGGTTGGTCACGCTCACGATGTCACCGGGCCCGACCTCGTTGACCGAGACCTCACGTGAGATGGCCAGATCTCCCGACGAGATCGCCGGCGCCATGGTGTCGGATCGGAACGCGATCGGGTTGAGACCGGCCACCACGATCCAACCGGTGGCGACGATGCAGACGACGCCGAGCAGGGCAGCGACGTGGAGCAGGATCGATCGCCAGGACCAGCCGGTCCCAGCTGGAGGTGCAGCCCGACGTCGACCACCCTGTGTCATGCATGCCTCTCGAGGTGTCCCTCCCTCGCGCTGGACTCTACCGGCTGACGCCAGGTCGTCGAGCGTACTGCGAGCAAGATCGCCAGGAGCCGCCGGTGAAGATGAGGAGCTCCTTGCGGCGCACTGGCCGATTGTCAGATCTGGGACTGCTAGACGATCATGAACGCACTGGGTAGCAATTCACGGCGAATAGGTTCCTGTAACGGTCACCACGTTCCCCGCAACGTCGGTGATCGTCAAGATTATTCTCGCAGAAAATGGTTTGCCGATGCCGTTGGCGTCCGTTGTCCCGTAAGCCATCGGGACGACCCAACCGTTCGCCACAGACGAGCTCGCGGGAATGCCGGTCACCGGGCTCGCGACGAATGTTGAGGTGGCCGCATCCCAGTATGACCTGGCTCCGCCGCTGGTCACGACCTTGGAGATCTCGTAGGTGATGGAGGCCACGCCGGACAGTGAGTCTGTTCGGGTGCCGCACCAACCTGCGATCGAAGTGCCTCCCGAATTTTTACAGTTGGTGCCCCATTTAGTCGCGCTGTTGAAGTCATTGTTAGCGCTAGGGAAGGCGATCGTCGCTGCTGGATTGGTCTTGTCGAGCTTGACGGTGCGGGACTTGTTGGGTGTCTCGACGTTGCCGGCGTTGTCCGTCGCGCGATACTCGACCACCGTGGTGCCCTCGCTCGAGATCGTCGCAGTATAGGGAGCGACCGTCAACGTGGTGTAGGCGCTGAGCGCTCCGCCGTTGAGGCTGGTCCGGAACTCAACCTTCTGGACGCCGCTACCGCCGGCGGGATCGGTCGGCGAGAAGGTCAGGGTCACGTTGGCGTTGTTCCAACCGGCGCCGTTGGCCACCGGCGACTGGCTGACGGTAGTGGTGGGCGCAGTCGTGTCGAACTGCGCCGCGGCGGAGAAGGTTACGTTGGAGACGCCTGCGGAGTCCACCCAGGCGGCGGTCGTCGACTGCATCCAGCCGATCGCCGAGACGGCGACGAAAGCAAGAACAGAGCCCGTCGCGACCGCCTTGTCTCGGCCGACGCGCTTCCGCTTGCCCTTCGCGCCGACCTTGCGGCCGGGCTCCGGTTCCACAGGAGCGGCGCCTTCGGGAGGATCGAGCGCCGTGACGGAATCTGGCGCGCCCGCACCGCCGCCGGTCTCCTCGTCTGCCGATCTGAAGCCACCGCTGTTGGACGTCGGGGACCGTTGTGCGATGAGCAGCAGCAGGAGCGCAACGTAGGCCGCGAGGACGAAGCTGCCCGGAGCGTGCGAAAACCAGGCGACCGCGTAGCCTGCCTTTGGCACCGTGAACAGCACCCGCTCGGCGTCCTTCACATTGTAGACGGCCGGGTCGATCACCCGATTGGCGTCACCCTTGAGGGTCACCTGCCGAGTGGCACCCGTTCCCTGTACGTCCACGACCCGGTGGGTCACCCGGTCCTGGTGCGGCTCGCGCACCGAGACGATATCGCCGATGTGCAGTTCAGGAGCCTTGATCGTGCGCGCGATCGAAAGGTCGCCCGTGCTGATCGTCGGCTCCATCGAGCCGGACTTGAACAGCAACGGGTGCACGCCGAAGGCAAAACTCAGCAGCATCACGACCACCGAGATGGCACCGACCACTGCCGTGAGGCTGAGCGCAGCCTCACGCGTGAGCTTCAAGAATCGGCTTCGCGTCATGAGACGTTCGAGGTCGCCGAGAAGGTGAGAACGCCGTTGACCGTCAGCGACTGCAGGCTGGTCGAGGCGGCGGAGTCGAAGTCGACCTGAACGCACAGGTTGACGGAGCCGCCAGCTGCAAGCCCGCCAGCCGGGGTGACGGGCTGGCCCGTCGAGACGATGCTTCCGCTGGTGTTCGTGGTCAGCTGCACCGAAGAAGCCAGGGCCGTGCCGCCGCTGCAGGTGACACTGTTGCCGGTGCCCGTTTTGGCTGCAGCACCCGCAAACGAGAAGACGGAGATCCTGAGGGCGGAGCTCGAGCTCGGTCCCCCTGCTGCGAAGGCGGCCGCGTTGGTGCCGGTCAACCCACCGGCCGCAGTCCACTTCAGCGGCGCCGTACCCGGGTTCTTGATGGTGAGCAGCTGGGCCGAGGTGTTGCCCGGCGCCATGGCGGTCATCGACAACGACGTCTGTGCCGTCGATCCCCCGGTTCCGACCGTCGACCCGTCCGAACCCGTGCCGCCGGTGTTGTTGTTGACCGCCAGGTCAAGGGTGCCGCTGGTGAACGTCACGCCGGAGATTGTTGCGCTGTCAGTCCAGTAGGCCATGGTCCCAGTCGAGCCCAAGGCAAGCACGACGCCGAGACTCAGCACCGCGCGCGCGCGGGTTGACCTCAAAAACTTCATGCCGGAGGAGATACGCGAAGGCAGGTGGTTAGACATGGGATGCTCCCTGTGGTGATGTTCGGGGGCGCGAGACGATCGCAACACCCGTTCCGAGAAGGATCGAGCCGAAGGCAAAGATCCAGAGGGGTAGTCCGCCCGTGTCGGGCAGCGGTCCGTTCGGGCGGCCGTCACCGTCGTCGAGGACGGCCGAGGTCTGACTGAGGTTGATGCGAAAACTCAGGTCGGTCGAGCGCAGCTGGGTGTCGTTGGGCGACGAGAAGGCAAAGTCGATGGAAACCACAACGGGGACTACCTCGTCGGCGGCGACCTCCGTCAGCGTGATGAGGCGCCGCTGACGATCACTGGTCGTCGAGCCCGATGTGCCACCGGCTGACGCGGTGACGGTGAGGTCACCGCTGTCCAGCAGGTCGCCGACGTGGTCGCCGAGAAGATCAACACTCATCCGGGCGGGCGTACCGCCTTGATTCCGCACGTAGAAGGTGGCATGTCGCGAATCGCCGGGCACCCAGCGGGTCGCGCTGTCGAAGAGAGGCCCGTGGAACGTCGGGGCGAAGGCCACCCCGTCGTGGCTGATGCCCAGCTCGCCTGTGGCCGCTGCCGGGGCTGCTGTGGAGCACAGGGCGACGAGCACCGAAAAGAGGACAGCGACACTTCGCTTCATACGCTGACCTCCTCATCCTTGTTGACTCTCTTGCTGGCTGCCCGGCGGACGCGAGCCGAGGTCACGAACATGTAGGCCGCGTAGGCAAGCAGCCCACCCACGATGCCTACGCTTGCCGCGTGCCGTTGTGCGTTGTCCATCGCATTGGTGAGCCGACCCAACTGGGGTGCGGAATACCAGAGCTTGCCCTTGATCTGAGCTGGGATCACTCTCGCGGGGTCGGGTCCGTCGTTGGCGTCGCCCTGTGTCGTGAAGATTCTTGATCCGTCCGAGTCGAATCCAATGGCCGCGATCCGGTGAGTCACGACGGCGCGCTCCCCGGACCTGAGCTGGTAGGTCACCACGCTCCCGACGCCGATGTCTTTCACGTCGACCGGCTTCATGACTACGAGCGTTCCCGGCGGCAGATCGGGCCGCATCGATCCGGTGAGAATCGTGTACGGCGTCGCACCGCCGAGCCGAGGAATGAGCACGCACACCGCAAGCAACGTCGCGGCCGCCGCGATGATGAGCCAGGTGATGACCTGGCCGATCCATCCGGAGACGTCCCGTGCCCGAGTGAGCTCACTCATGTGCGCTGTCTTCTCTCTACCTGTCCAGGTGGGACGTCGGCCCGAGCCGACGTCCCTTCAAGGATGGACTGTCGATTTAGGAGTGAGCCTGCGTGAACGTCACGACGAAGTCGCCAAGCGCCGCCGTCAGCGTGGAAGCACCAGCGGACTGTGAAGCGTTGTCCGATCCCGGGTTGAACGTGACCTTGAGCTCTGCCGTCACCACCGAGCCATCGGCACTTTCGGTGATCGACCCGACTGGGTCACCGGCGGAGGCTCCGCTGGCGACCGAGGGGGTCTTGTACTTGAACGTGGAGGACGGGGTGATGTACGTCGCAAGCGACCCGGTCAGCGACGAGTTCGGAGCCGTGAGAGTGGCGCGAAGGTGCTCACCGATGGCAGTGATGGTGTAATCACACTTCTGTGTCAGCACGTCACCGGGGACGATCTTGTCGGAATCCGGCACGTACGCCTTGTCGGCTGTGGTCTCGCTTCCGTCGAACTTCCAGCCCGTGCAGCTTGGGGAGCTCAGCTTGAGCTCTCCCGACACGACGTCGGTACCAGAGACAGTGTCCGTCGCTGACCAGAATGCGAGCGATCCGGCACCACCGAGGAGCAGCACGCCGGCTGCGGCCGCCGCTACGGCGCCCTTGGTCGAATTCTTCATGAGGGAGTCCATCCATCTTGATGACAACGGGACGATTGTCCCGCCGGGTCTCCCTCCCGAAGACAAGATTGATTGAACGCGAAGACGTCGTCTGCCAAATGCGAAAAGATGGTCCAAAAGGACTATGAGCTGAAAACGTGACCGCCTGTCGACTTCCTCATTTTTGGGCTGTCATGCCAGCCAATATTTGCACCTGCGAGCAGCGAGACTCTCAGAGCAGTGTGGAGTATGTGAAGGAGCTCGTGGTGGCGTTCCCCGCCCGATCGGTCACCTGCGCCGAGAACGAATAGGTGCTCAGTGCCGTGTAGAAGCCGACGCGCGATCGCGGAACCACCCAGTTCGGCAGCACCCCGCCAGCGTCCTGATACGCGTACCCCGTGCACGAAGCCGTGCCGGTCGCTGTGTAGCAGGTCGATCCCTTGGACAATTGCCACTTCACCGCGGTGACGGCGGCGAGGCCGCTCATGGTGTCGCTCGCGGTGCCGCAGCCGATGTTGCCACTGCACGAACTGTCCAGCAGCGACCCCAGAGCCGCGAGCGACAAGGAAAGACCGGAAGTCGGTGCCGTCACGGTGAGCGAGGGTGCAGTGCCATCAAGGTAATAGATCTTGTCCGTGGTCACCACGTTCCCGGCCAGGTCCGTCGCGGTCAGCTGAACGGTCCCCCCATTGACTTCGCTCAGCGAGATCGGGCCGGTGTAGGCCGTCGGCGCTCCGCCAAAGAGAGTGAATTTCGTTGATCCCGCGAGCAGTCCGCTCCCCGTGTCGCTGTACGCGGCTGTCACGTTCAGAGTTGTCTGCTTGCACCAGGTGCCCGACGGCGCAGGGAGGCCAGGGCTCGCGCACGGAGCGGACTGCGAGGCCTCGGGTGCCACCGTGTCGAGTCGCACATTCGACCTTGTGAGGGCGGCGGTGTTGCCATAAGCATCCGTGGCAACCACATCGATATCCTGCAGGCCCTCGATCAGCGCGAACGGCGTCGAGATCCACCCTCCCGAGACGCTTGCCGTCGCGGTCGCAATCTGAGTGCCGGCACGTCTGACGACAATGTCGGCACCGGCTTCGGCCGTGCCGCTCAGTGAGTTCGTGCTCGTCCTGGTGATGAAGTCGGTCGCGCTGGTCCCCGTGTCACTGCCCAGTGTCGCGATTGACACCGTTGTCGCATCATCTGAGGCGTAAGAGGTTCGCGGCGACTCGGACACCCAATTGGTGCCCACTCTGGCGACGACCGAATACCAGTGAGCCGAGCCGGTACGCGCGGTCGAATCAACGCAGCTTGTCCCAGATGAGGAGCAAGCCACGGTCCCAGCGCCACCCGTCGCCGCGGTGTAGTGCTGCAGCTCGTAGCTCGTGGCAAAGGGGACGCCGCTCCACGCGAGTCCGACCGTTCTACCGCCCAGATTCTGTGTCGCAGTCGGCGCAGGAGCGGTCGAGAGAGTCGCGGCCTGAACCTGCCGGATCCCCGAAGAATTCGACGACGACAGCCAAGCCGCCCAGGCCCGCGCCTGACCCGCGGCGAGGATGACGACGAACACGACCACGAGCCCCGACAGCGTCCGACGCGCGAACTCTTGGGCCGAGGGGGCGCTACGCGAGCCGCAACTCATGCTCGTTCCCGATGCGCAGAGGCAGCCAGGAACGGCAGCCGCCGCTGTCGGACCGTCGTGAACAAAGATCTCCTGCCCTACAACTTCTCGTGCTTCATCAACGTGATCCGGTCCCAGCCAACCGAGGCCGGTGGCCGGGACCGGAGTCGCGTCAGGAAGAGGCGCCGGAAACCGAGAGGTTGGGCGTGAACGTCGCGCCCTGACAACCGTTGTCGGATGCAGCACTCATGGAGACAGTGACGGTCAGGTTGGCCGAGGACACCGGTGTGCCGCCACCGGCGACATCGGTCCCAACTGCGGCCGAGTTGACGACCGAACTCAGGCCCGCGTTCGTCGACGTGCAACCGGTACCGCCCGAGACGGTGAAACCACTGACGGTGACCGTTCCCAACGTGACCTTGTAGGAATTGTTGTTCGTGACGGTGAAGCTCGAGACCTTGCTTCCGCCGGGCACCAGGCCCGAGATGGCCGGGGTGACCGGATTCACGGTCAGTGACGCTGCAGTGCCAGCGGTGACGTCCTGCGAGCTTCCGGTGCCGTTGCTCATCCAAGCGGCAAAGGCCATGGCGCCGCCGATCAAAGCCGTGGAGGCAACGAAGAACACCGAAAGCCGCCGAATGCGTCCGTGCCGTGAGATTTTGTGCGCACTGATACTGGTCATGAGACCACTCCAATTCTCCCTCAGGGTCACCGACTGTTCGGTGAAAGGTCCCCGCCCGCTTACGCGATCCGCTGACGTGACGCTCCGCACCAAGGTGCGGCTCCCTGCGTCACGTAGCCGTTCACTGAGTATGCAGTGGGCAACTCGTCACCGACACGCGAAATGATTGAAATGCGGTGAGCGAGATCAAAGATGGTTCGAAAGAACTAGATGCAGTGGCCCCAAGGGGCGCTACCAGCCGCGTTCGGCGAGACGGTGCGGCTCGGGGATCTCGTCGACATTGATGCCGACCATCGCCTCGCCCAGTCCGCGTGAGACCTTCGCGATGACATCCGGGTCATCGAAGAAGGTGGTGGCCTTGACGATCGCCTCAGCACGCTCGGCCGGGTTGCCGGACTTGAAGATGCCTGAGCCGACGAACACTCCCTCGGCACCCAGCTGCATCATCATCGCGGCGTCCGCCGGGGTCGCGATGCCGCCTGCGGTGAACAGCACGACCGGGAGCTTGCCCTTCTCGGCTACTTCCTTGACCAGCTCGTACGGAGCCTGCAGCTCCTTGGCCGCAACGTAGAGCTCATCCTCGGACAACGACTGCAGGCGGCGGATCTCGCCACCGATCTTGCGCATGTGCATCGTCGCGTTGGACACGTCGCCGGTGCCGGCCTCGCCCTTGGAGCGGATCATCGCTGCGCCCTCGGTCAGCCGGCGCAGGGCCTCACCCAGGTTGGTCGCGCCACACACGAACGGGACGGTGAAGTTCCACTTGTCGATGTGGTTGACGTAGTC
>NZ_JBAVDI010000046.1:0-3748 GCF_049587115.1 Aeromicrobium sp. | reverse complement strand
CCACACCGCCGATGCGCCTGCGAGTGTGGGCCGCGGCCGCCCTCGCGCTGACCATCGGAACGGTCGGAGCCCTGCTCGTCATCCCGATCGCCGGGCTGGTCGTCGCAATCTTCGCCCTCACCGTGCTGGGACTGCTCGCCGGGATCATGCATCGATACGCGAGCGGGTGCGATGAGGTACGTGCGGCGGTCGGGGCGTATGCGCCGCGCATCGCCGTGCCGTACGCCGGCAAGGTCGGCGTGCACATCGGCATGTGGTCTCCGTGGATCGACCGCACCGAGGTGCCGTGGTGCATCGTCGCGCGGACGCCGGGGCTGTTCCGGGAGCTCGCCGCGATGTACCCCGGCACCCCCATCGTTCAGGGGGCGATCCCCCTCACCGTCCGGGCCGCCCTCTATCCCCACGGTGCGGCCACGAACGCCGAGCTGATCGCCGATTCGGCGGCCACCCACGTCTTCCTCGGCCACGGCGACAGCGACAAGCCGTTGAGCGCCTCGGACCGGGTGCTGCAGTACGACATCATCGCCGTGGCCGGACAGGCCGCGATCGACCGGTTCGCCGCGGCGGGACTGACGATCCCGCAGGACAAGCTGCGGATCATCGGTCGCCCCCAGACCGAAGGCATCGCCGTCGCCACAGGCTCGGCGCCCCGACCGGCGACGGTGCTCTACGCCCCGACCTGGCGGCACGCGGACGACCAGCTCAACGTGTCGTCGCTGGCCGTCGCCGACCAGATCGTCCAGTCCTTGCTCGATCGTGGCTGCACCGTGGTCTTTCGCCGGCACTTCGCCGGTCAGAAGCATGCCGAGGCCGAGGCGATGATCGTCAGGGTCAACGAGCTGCTCGCCGCCGACGCAGCCGCAACCGGGCGCCGGCATCGACACGGCGAGGCTGCGATGCTCGAGCCGCTCATCGCAACGTTCAATTCTGTGGACGCGATGGTTTCGGACGTGTCGGGGATCGTGGTGGACTTCATGGCCAGCGCCAAGCCACTGGTGATGTACGCCGCGCAGTTCGCCGACGCCGGCGCCTTCCGCCGCGCGCATCCATCTGCCGAGGCGGCGTACGTCATCGACCGCGATCTCGTGGCGATCGATCAGGCTCTTGACGCCGCACTCGGTGCCGACCCGCTGGCCGGCCGCCGGTCAGAACGGGCCGACCACTACCTCGGCGGCCCGGAGCGGGCCGAGCCCGCACAGCGCTTCATGGACCTTGTCGTCGAGCTGTCAGGCCAGTAGTCGCCACAGCTGCCAGCCCAGCACCAGCACACCGAGGACGCGACGAAATGGTGAGGCTCCGCGCAGCAGCTCGTCCAGACCCCACACGATGAGCGCGCCTGCGCCGATCCAGCGCAGCTCGCCGTCCCGGTCGTCGTAGGGGCTCAATCGCGCGGCGGTGGCAAGAAGGAAGACCCAGATCGCGGCGTTGGGGGCCTGGAACAGCACGAGCTGTCCTGACCCATCCCGGAAGAAGGTGTTGGAGCGGCTCATGCGTGGAGTCTAGGCGGGGGCAGGAGATCGCAGCGATCCGGCAGACGGCTCCTGCTCGAGGTCCTCTTCGAGCTGCTTGCCGGAGATGCTCGGGATCGCCAGCGCCGCAACCGCCGCGAGCAGCAGGGCGCCACCCAGCACGGCAAATCCGGCCGTGTAGCCGATCTCCCGGGGGAAGCCGCTCGGCAAGAAGTGCGCCGTGACGATGCTCGCCATGACCGCTGTGCCGATCGAACCGCCGATCGTACGGATGTTGGCATTCATGCCACTGGCGACACCCGTCTGCTCCGGCGGAACGGCGGCAACGATCAGACCCGCGAGGCACGCAAAGGCCAGACCGATCCCGAGGCCGACGATGCCATTCGAGACGTACACCTGCCACTGCGCGGCGTGGAAGAAAGCCATCATGAGCATGCCGGCAGCACCCAGTGTCGAACCCATCACGACCACGACCTTGGGCCCGATCCGCCGCGCGATCGGCGCCGCGACGAGCCCGGTGAGAAATGTGGCGACGGCCGAGGGCAGCATCAGCAGACCCGACTCGGTGACGCTCGACCCGAACCCATACCCGTTGGCGCTGGGAGTCTGGTTGAACTGCGGGATGAAGCCGAAGGAGGCATACATGCCGACGCCGACCAGCAGGGCGACGAGGTTGGTCGTCCACACCCCGGGCAGGCGCATCATTCGCATGTCGATCAAAGGAACGGCAGCACGCTGCTCGACCCGGATCCACACCACCACGAGAACCGCTGACAACGCCAGCAGACCGATGGTTCGCGAAGACCCCCAGCCCCACTTTGGTGCCTCGCTCAGCGCGAGCAGGAGGGCGATCAGCCAGGCCGAGAGCAGGACGGCCGGCAGCACCGCGATGCGCCCCGGTGTGCGTACCGGCGACTCCGGGACGACGACCATCGCAGCCACGGCGGCCACGAGCGTCACGATGAATGGCAGCCAGAACAGCCAGTGGTAGCCCAGTCCGGACACGATCGGGCCGGCCAGCACGATCCCGGCACCGAAACCGACCGCCAGCAGCGAGGACACGACGCTGACCGCTCCGCCGACCTTGTGGTGCGGGAACTCGTCTCGGATGATGCCGAAGGCCAGCGGCAGCACGCCGCCGCCGACACCCTGGATGACGCGGGCGAGGATCAGCACCCCGATGCTGGTGGCCAGCGCGGCGAGCAACGAGCCAGCCGCCAGGGCGACGAGAGAGAGCACCAGCAGGCGCTGCTTGCCGTAGGCGTCCCCGAGCCGGCCCATGATCGGCGTGAACACCGATGCCGACAGCAGGTATGCCGTCAGGACCCACGTCACGGTGCTCTGGTCGGTGTTGAGCTGCTTCTCGATCTCCGCGAGCACAGGGATCGTCAGCGACTGCATCAGTGAGTACGACGAGACCGCCACCGAGAGGACGACAAAAGTCAGCCAGTAGTGCGTGCGTCGGGTCGACGAAGACACAGGACGGCTCCCGGAGAGGTAAAGGTGATTGCTCGGCGCAACCAACTATACGGAGCGGCCCTCCGGATCACTACGTGCCGCTGGTCACGGAGGCGACCGCCTATCGACCAGTCAGCGACATCCCCGACGCCCGGTCAGGAGGAGGCAAGATCGTCGAAGATCCGCTTGTCGTGGGCGTTCAGCACGGTGATGCCGTCCGTGTCGTTCAGTCGGCGAAGCGCAGCGTGGTTGCCGTCGAGCTTCTTGCGGTCGTCGGCCATGACCTTCTCGAACGCCCGGAACATGCCGATCTTGCTGAGAGGTCTCCCCGACGGCGAGGTTGCGGTGTACGAGTTCGCGTCAAACACGGCGTCGCCGGCGTGCACCAGCAGGCCGCGGTCCCCGGCGTCAACCGCAACAGCCGCGTGGCCCTTGGTGTGACCCGTCATCGGGACGTACGTGATTCCCGGGAGCACCTCGATGCCGGTCATTCCGTGCTTCCAGATGTCACCGGGTCCGGAGTGCGTCTGGAAGATGGGCCCGTGGGCCCACTGCTTCTGCGCGTAGCGCTGCTTGGACACGAAGTCGGGGTTCACGACGGCCCAGTCGTACTCGTCGGCGGTCGTGTGGATAGTCGCGTCGGGGAAGTCAGCGATGCCGCCGATGTGATCGAAGTCCATGTGGGTCAGCACGATGTGCGAGACGTCAGCAGCGCTGTGACCGAGCGCCTCGATCTGGGCCACCGCGGTCTTGGCGTCGTTGCGTTCGGGGCGCAGCAGGATGCGGGCCGGGCCCATCCGTTTCGGGTCGGCGAAGTCGTG
>NZ_JBAVDI010000045.1:0-17501 GCF_049587115.1 Aeromicrobium sp. | reverse complement strand
CCACGTCATTGGCACGGTCCTGCTCGGCGTTGCCATCCTTCTCGCGCGCACCTTGCCGACCCCGGTCGGCTGGGCACTCACGATCTCCCAGCCGCTGCACTTCGCGACCGCGGTCTTCCTGGGTCTTCCGTGGGTCGACCTGGTCGCGTGGAGCCTGACAGCACTTGCGATGGGCTGGCTGGCTGTTGCGGCAAAAGAGGGTGGACGGGAACACCAGCGCGAGATGTCGGTGAGCCCCGCCTGACCCACGATGGATCTCAGTGTGACCTTGGCCCGCGCTGTGTCGCGCAGCGCGCTGGACTCGCCACTCAGGCGTATGTGACGCCCGTGGCGTGCAGCGGACAGTAGCCGTAGGGGTTCTTGGCGAGGTACTGCTGGTGCTGGTCCTCGGCGTAGTAGTAGGCGTCGAGCGCGACGATCGACGTCGTGATCTCGCCATACCCGGCGGCCGTCATGCGCTGCTGGTAGGCCTCGCGGGACGCCTCGGCCTCAGCCTGCTGCTCAGGCGTCGTGGCGAGGATGATCGAGCGATACTGCGTGCCGCGGTCATTACCCTGACGCATGCCCTGAGTCGGGTCGTGATTCTCCCAGAAGACCTTGAGCAGATCGGCGTACGTGACCTTGGCGGGGTCGAAGATGACCCGGACGACCTCGGCGTGCCCGGTGCGACCGCTGCACACCTCGTCGTACGTCGGGTTGGGCGTCACGCCCCCGGCGTAGCCGACCGAGGTGGACCAGACGCCTGGTACCTCCCAGAAGGTCTTCTCCTCGCCCCAGAAGCAGCCCAGCCCGAACACAGCCACGGCGAATCCATCGGGCGCCTGGGTCTCGACCGGGGTGCCGAGCGTCTGGTGGACGCCACCGACCTGGAACTGACGACCCTCGCGGCCGGGCAGTGCGGCCTCGGCTGCGGGAAGCTCGGACTTGCTGCGACCAAAGAACATGCGATTCACCTCTCGGAGGAAGTCTACGGATCAACGCTTCACGCCCTCGGCGTCTCTGCGTGACACTGGGTCAACACGCAGGAGAGCCTGAATGTTCCGTACGGCCTGCGGTGCCGGGTTGCGGCTAGGGTGACGCAGGTGACGGACGAACGCACAACCAGCCGATACCAGGTCCCGATCGGCGTGGAGATCGCTACGCAGTGGGCCTGGCGCATCCTGGTCATCGCCGCCGCGGTCGGACTGGGGCTGTACCTGCTGCGATTCTTCTCCGAGATCACGATTCCGGTGGCGATCGCGGTGCTGGGTGCGGCGCTGACGATCGATGCCGTCAACTGGCTGCAGGCACGTGGCCTGCCCCGACTCGCCGCGACATTCATCGTCGTGCTGATGGTGCTCGCGACCTTGTTCGGGGCGCTTGCGCTGGTTGGCCAGCAGCTGGCGACGCAGGTCTCCGATCTGCGAGCCAATGTCGTCGACGGCATCACCCAGGTGCAGGACTGGGCACGCACCGGTCCGCTCAAGCTGAGCGACTCGCAGATCCAGGACTGGATCGACTCGGCCAAGGAGTCGATCTCGGGAAGCAACACGTCGTTGCTGACCCGAGTCACCGAGGTCGGAACGACCCTGACCCACGTTCTCGCTGGCTTCTTCATCGCCCTGTTCTCCGCCTTCTTCTTCCTCTACGAGGGCAACCGCATCTGGGCCTGGATCGTCGCCCTGTTCCCGCGCGCAGCTCGCTCACAGGTCAACTCCTCGGGCCACACCGCGTGGGCCTCGCTGACCGCGTTCGTCCGAGCCACCGTGATCGTCGCCGCGACAGACGCGCTCGGCATCGCGCTGGGAGCGTGGATTCTCGGAGTGCCGCTGTCGCTGGCTATCGGCGTACTGGTGTTCCTCGGCGCGTTCGTCCCGATCATCGGTGCGCTGCTGTCGGGCATGGTGGCGGTGCTCGTCGCCTTGGTCGCGCAGGGGCCGTGGACCGCACTGTTCATGCTGATCGTGGTGATCGTGGTCCAGCAGATCGAGTCGCACGTCCTGCAGCCGTTCCTGATGGGACGGCTCGTCGCGGTCCACCCGCTCGCGATCATCTTCGCGATCGCCGCCGGCGTCACCGTGGCCGGAGTCATCGGAGCGTTGATCGCGGTCCCGTTCGCAGCCGTCCTCAACGGCGTCGTGCGTCACCTCGTTTCGGTCGCCCAGGAGTACCAGGAGGAGCCCGAGGACGACGTCGGGATGGAACCCGAACCGGCGTGACGATCCCTGCAGCCAGTGCCTCGCTCTGACGCAGGGGCTGAACGCCGCAAGTTCCGTTCCCTCGCCCTCAGCGGCTACGTTGACGGTGTGGATCTGAATGATGTGAGGGCCGCTCGACAGCTGCTCGATGGGGTCACCGAGGTGACGCCCATGGCGCATTCGCGCTGGTTGAGCTCACGCACGGGCCAGGATGTGTTCCTCAAGGCCGAGAATCTCCAGCGCACGGGGTCTTTCAAGATCCGCGGGGCGTACGTGCGGATCGCCCGGCTCACCGAGCAGGAGCGGGCTCGAGGCGTTGTCGCGGCGAGCGCGGGCAACCACGCCCAGGGGGTCGCACTCGCCGCCTCCCTGCTCGGCATCAAGGCGACGATCTTCATGCCAGTGGGCGCCGCGCTGCCGAAGGTCGCCGCGACCGAGGGCTACGGAGCTGACATCCGGTTCCACGGGACGGGGGTCACCGAGGCGCTGGTGCCGGCTCGCGAGTTCGCCGAGCGCACCGGAGCCGTCCTGATCCATCCGTTCGACCACGAGGACATCATCGCCGGCCAGGGCACCCTGGGGCTGGAGGTCCTCGAGCAGTGCCCCGACGTCAGGACGATCCTGGTGCCGCTGGGTGGTGGCGGGCTGGCCGCAGGCGTCGCACTGCTTCGGACCGAGCGGCCCGATCTGCGGATCGTCGGGGTCCAGGCCCGGGACGCGGCTGCCTATCCCGGATCGCTGCTGGAGGGAATACCGGTGGCCGCGACGATGGGCGCCACGATGGCCGACGGCATCGCGGTCGCCCAACCCGGTGACATCCCGTTCGGAATCTTGTCGTCACTCGTCGACGAGGTCGTCACGGTCGGTGAGGACTCGATGAGTCGCGCACTGATCTCGTTGCTCGAGCGAGCCAAGATGTTGGTCGAGCCCGCGGGCGCGGCGGGGGTGGCAGCCCTGCTCGAGCAGCCTGAAGCATTCGAGGGCCCGGTCGTCGCGGTGCTCTCAGGCGGCAACATCGATGCACTGGTGCTGCTTGACGTCATCCGCCACGGTCTCGCCGCTGCGGGGCGCTTCCTGCTGTTCCGAGCCCGCATCTCCGACCGCCCGGGCGCCCTCATGGGCCTGCTGACAGATCTCGCCGAGATGCAGGTCAACGTTCTCAATGTCAACCACGACCGCGCCTCGGACACGCTCGGCGTGCGCCAGGTCGATGTTGACATGCAGGTCGCCACCCGGGGCCCGCAGCACCGGGCTGAGGTCAGGAATCGGCTGATCGAGCTCGGCTACGAGCTGGTCTGAGCCGGTAGCTGCCGTGGGTCAGAAGGGCTTGGCAGCCACGACCTCGACCGTGAGGCTCTTTCCGTTGGGTGCCTCGTACGAGACCGTGTCACCCGGCTTCTTGCCGAGGATCGCCAGACCCAGCGGGGAGGTCGGTGAGTAGACGTCGATCTCGACGCTGGAATCCATGCTGAGGAGCTCGCGCGAGCCGAGCAGGAACTGCTCGGTGTCGCTGTCGCCCTTGAAACGGATCGTGACGATCATGCCGGCCTCGACGAGCCCGTCGTCGGCAGGCTTGTCGCCGACCTCGGCACGTCGCAGCATGTCCTCGAGCTGACGGATTCGGGCTTCGGTCTTGCCCTGCTCCTCACGGGCGGCGTGGTAGCCGCCGTTCTCCTTGAGGTCGCCCTCGTCCCGGGCAGAAGCGATCTTGGCCGTGATGTCCGCCCGAACATCGCCGCGCAGGTGGTCGAGCTCCTCCTGCAGGCGGTCGTACGCAGGCTGGGTTACCCAGATGGTGTCGGTCTGTGTCGGCTGAGTCATGAGAGCGCTCCTTCACGTGCTGCACCCCAGGCATGCGCCCGGGGTGAACCTCCCACGTTACCACTCAACGCTGTTCGGCACACGTCCTCAACACACCGGTGACAGCCCGTCGTTCGGTCTGGACCGGGATCGTGACGCGAGTCTTTTTCTGGTCCGAAGCGGGCACGTCCACGGTCTTCTCGCCGACAATGGAGTGGTCCGCGGCCTGGGCGTACACCGTGCAGCGAACCGCCAGTGGATCGGGCCGGATGACGTCAAGGGTGATGGTGACCCGGTGGTCGTCCTTGACGTCGTAGCCCCACACCCGACCAGTGACCGGCTTGTCCTGAAAACCGACCCATGCGGCGAAGCTGATGCCCAGGATGATGCCGACTGCCGCGACGGCAGGCCAGAACCAGCGCGGACGGCTGCGAGTCCCGTAGCGAGAGCTGAGATCGGTCACGAACCCAGTGTCTCAGGCCTCGCGAAAGCGGTCGGGAACGGCCTGGTCGCTCCCGCCGCACGCGGCAGGAGGTGGAGTGCGTCCGGCTGCGGAACACCCGGGCCGTCTGCGAGGTTGGGGAGGGTGCGAGGATTTTGCTCAAGCCCCAGAAGGAGAACCGTGGCCGACAAGCTCCGCCTCATGCACGTGCACGCCCATCCCGACGACGAATCCAGCAAGGGCGCCGCGTCAACCGCCAAGTACGTCGCGGAAGGCGTCGACGTCCACGTCGCGACCTGTACGGGCGGCGAACGTGGCTCGATCCTCAATCCCGGATTCGAGCATGCCGGCATCACCGACAATCCCGAGCTCATCGCCGAGATTCGGCGTGAGGAGATGGATCGGGCTCGGGAGATCCTCGGCATCAAGCAGGACTGGCTCGGCTTCGTCGACTCGGGATGGCCCGACGGCGATCCCAAGCCGCCGCTGCCAGAGGGTTGCTTTGCCCTGGTGCCGATCGAGGAGGCCGCCGCGCCACTGGTCCGGCTGATCCGTTCGTTCCGGCCGCACGTGCTGACGACGTACGACGAGAACGGCGGATATCCCCATCCCGATCACATCAAGTGTCACGAGATCAGCGTTTACGCCTACGAGGCCGCTGCCGATCCGGATCGCTACCCCGAGGCAGGGGAGCCGTGGCAGGTCTCCAAGCTCTACTACCACCTGAGCTGGAGCTACCCCCGCATGAAGGCGATCGACGACGAGATGACCAAGCACGGTCTCGAGAACCCGTTCGCCGAGCGGCTGGCGAAGTGGGAGCGCAAGCCCGAGGACGAAGCCCGGCTCACGACGCGGGTCGAGTGCGCGGAGTACTTCGGAGCGCGTGACGCAGCGCTGCTGGCGCACGCGACGCAGATCGACCCGAACGGGTTCTGGTTCGCGATTCCGCACCAGGTGCAGTCGGATGCGTGGCCGACCGAGGACTACCAGCTGGTGGACAGCAAGGTCGAGACATCGCTTCCCGAGACGGATCTGTTCGCCGGACTGCGCTGACGACATGAACATCACGGTCCTGCTCGCCCTCGCCGCCAACTCGCTGGTCGCGGTGGCGAAGTCGGTCGCCGCCGTGATGACCGGTTCGGCGTCGATGGTCGCTGAGTCTGCGCACTCCTGGGCGGACACGGGCAACGAGATTTTCCTGCTGGTGGCTGACCGGCGCTCGCGGCGCTCACCGGACCGGTCGCACCCGCACGGGTACGGCCGCGAAGCATACGTGTGGTCGATGTTCGCGGCGGTCGGGCTCTTCGTCGCGGGTGCTGTCGTCTCGATCACCCACGGCGTGCAGGAGCTGACCGCGACGGCCTCCGAGGAGAGCTTCACGGTCGCCTACGTCGTGCTCGCGATCGCGTTCGTCCTCGAGGGTGTGTCGTTCACGCAGGCAGTCCACCAGGTGCGCGGGCAGGCTGCCCACGTGCAACAGCCCGTGCTGCAGCATGCGCTCGAGACATCCGATCCGACGCTGCGAGCGGTCTTCGCGGAGGATTTTGCCGCTCTCGTCGGCATCTCGATTGCTGCAACCGGCATCGTTCTGCACCAGGTCACCGGCTCGCCCGTGCCGGACGCGATCGGGTCGATCCTCGTCGGCGTGCTGCTGGGGGTGGTGGCATTCGTGCTGATCGACCGCAACCGCCGTTTCCTCGTCGGCATGGAGGTCCCCGAGCCCATCCGGGAGTACGTGTTCAGCTCGATCGCGGGGATGTCGGGAGTGTCGAGTGTCGGCTACCTGCACGTGGAGTTCGTCGGACCCCACCTCGTCTACATCGTGGCGAGCGTAGACCTGGTCGGCGATGAGCCCGAGCCCGCTGTCGCGGATCGTCTCCGTGCACTCGAGCAGCAGCTGGAGCAGCAGGACGGCGTCGTCGAGGCCGTCCTGACAGTCTCTCGACCCGGGGAGCCGCCCGATGCGGAGCTCGATGAAGCGACCGACTAGAGCCGGACCGTCGGTCGAGGCGGGTTTCGTCCGTGGCCGAAGCCTCGATGTCGGCACAATTGCGGACGACTAGACTGGAATCATGAATGCGTACGCGATAGCTGCCTTGGTCACCGCCGAGCCGGCCTTCAGCAAGGAAGACGTCAAGCCAGGCTGGGTTGCCCTGGGCATCGTCGTCCTGCTGTGCATCGCAACCTACTTCCTGGCTCGCTCGTTCCTGCGGCACGCCCGCACGGCGCAGCAGCCCTGGGACGGCGAGGACGCCGACCCCGGCATCGGGCGCACGACCCCGCACGACCGCAGCTAGGTCGCACCGGGGTCGACCGCCCTCGCGCGACGCAGTTGGTGGCAAGGTGGCGGTATGCCGAACCGCCTCGCGGAAGCCACCAGTCCGTACCTCCAGCAGCACAAGGACAATCCCGTCGACTGGTGGGAGTGGAGCGCCGAGGCGTTGGCTGTTGCACAGGAGCTGGACCGGCCGATCCTGCTGAGCGTCGGCTATGCCGCCTGCCACTGGTGCCACGTGATGGCGCACGAGTCGTTCGAGGATCAGGCCACCGCGGCCTACATGAACGACCACTTCGTCAACATCAAGGTCGACCGTGAAGAACGCCCCGACATCGACGCGGTCTACATGAAGGCGACCCAAGCCATGACCGGCCATGGCGGTTGGCCCATGACCTGCGTTTTGACGCCGACCGGCGAGCCGTTCTTTGCTGGAACGTACTTCCCGCCCGAGCCGCGACAAGGCACACCGGCGTTCGGTCAGGTGCTGCAGGCGCTTGCCGAGGCCTGGCGCGATCGTCGCGACGAGGTCACTCGGGTCAGTGACGATGTGCTGGCTCACCTGCAGGAGAACATCGACCCGGTCGGTGGTGCGCTCGGGCCGGCGGAGCTCGAGACCGCCGTGACCGACTTGGCGAAGCAGTACGACGCCGAGGCGGGTGGATTCGGGACCAGCCCGAAGTTCCCCCCGTCGATGGTGCTCGAGTTCTTGTTGCGCAACGCTGCACGGACCGGGTCGCAGCAGGCGCTCGACCTGGTCGCGGGATCGTGCGAGGCGATGGCGCGCGGTGGGATGTACGACCAGCTGTCCGGCGGCTTCGCTCGCTACAGCGTCGACCGGTTCTGGCGCGTGCCGCACTTCGAGAAGATGCTGTACGACAACGCTCTCCTGCTGCGGGTCTACTTGCACTGGTGGCGGCAGACCGGCTCCGCGCTGGCCCAGCGCGTCGCGCGGGAGACCGGCCGCTTCCTGCTCGATGAGCTGCGCACACCCGAAGGTGGTTTCGCCTCCGCGCTCGATGCGGACAGCGACGGGCACGAGGGCACGTTCTACGTCTGGAACCCCAACCAGCTCATGCGGGTGCTCGGCGCCGAGGATGGCGCCTGGGCGGCGCAGCTCCTCGGTGTCACTGGCCCCGGAACGTTCGAGCGGGGATTCTCGACCCTGCAGCGGCACACCGACCCGGACGACGCCGAGCGCTGGGAGAGCGTACGGATGAGGCTGTTGGCCGCCCGGGCAGCGCGCACCCGGCCACCGCGGGACGACAAGGTCGTCGCCTCCTGGAACGGTCTGGCGATCACGGCGCTGGCCGAGGCCGGTGTGCTGCTCGACGAGCCCGAGTTCCGGAGCGCCGCGATCGCAGCAGCTGAGCTGCTGGTGGACGTGCATCTCGGGGCGTCCTTCACCCGCACGTCTCGCGACGGTGTCGCTGGCGTCAACGCCGCGGTGCTCGAAGATCACGGAGCTGTCGCCGAGGCCTTCATCGCGGTCCTCGGGATCACGGGAGAGGCGGTCTGGCTCGAGCGGGCCAGAACTCTCCTGGACCGCGTCATCGACCGCTTCTCCGATGCGGCAGGTGGCCTCTTCGACACTGCCGACGATGCGGAGACCCTCGTCGTCCGACCCAAGGACGCGTCGGACAACGCCTACCCGTCCGGCACCTCGGCGGCCGCCGCCGCGCTGATCGGGTTCGCCGCAGTGACGGGGGAGCACCGATACCGCGCGGCCGCCGAGACGGCGATCGGATCTGCGTCGTCGATCGCAACCCAGGTGCCGCGCTTCGCGGGATGGACGCTTGCCGCCGCGGAGGCGGTCGTCAGCGGGCCGCTGGAGATCGCGGTCGTCGGCGACGTTGACGACCGGGTGGACCTGCACCGGGCCGCGCTGCAACTGGCCTCACCGGGCGCCGTCGTGGTCGCGGGCGAGGTCGGACTGGCGATCCCGCTGTTCGAGCAGCGCGGACTCGTCGGCGGTCACGCCGCGGCCTACGTCTGTGAGGGCTTCGTGTGTCGGCGTCCCGTCACCGATCCGCGGGAGCTGGCGGCCAGAACCTAGCGCTGCTGATAGGCCAGCAGACTGACGCCGATGTAGTGCACGATGAACGCCGCGATCGTGAACGCGTGGAAGATCTCGTGGAACCCGAAGTACTTCGGCGAGGGGTTGGGCCACTTGAAGCCGTACACGAGCGCGCCGATCGAGTACAACGCGCCGCCGGTCACCAGCAGCACCAGGACTGGGGTCGACGCGTTGTCCACGAATTCGGGGAAGTAGATGACCGCCGCCCAGCCGAGCAGAAGGTACAGCGGGACGTAGAGCCACCGGGGCGCACCGATCCAGAAGATCTTGAATGCGACCCCCAGCAGCGCTCCACCCCACACCAGCGACAGCATGATGATGGCGTGCTTGGTCGTCAGCAGCAGCAACGAGAAGGGAGTGTAGGAGCCGGCAATCAGCAGGAAGATGTTGGCGTGGTCGAAGCGCTTCCAGAAACCTCGGACCTGGTCGGACCACGTGCCGCGGTGATAGACGGCGCTGACACCGAACAACAGCATCGAGCTGACCATGAATACCGCCACGCCAAGGCGTACCAAGGTGTCGTCGGCGATGACCAGCATGACGATGAAGGCGAAGAAAGCCAACGGCAGGGTGACAGCGTGCAGCCAGCCCCGGAGCTTGGGCTTCATCTCCTCGACCGTGCCGCGCAGACGATCGCTGGCCTCGTGGACGATGCCCTCGTGCTCGTGGTCGGTCATGCGTCAAGCCTAGCGGGAGGGGGTACTACGCTGACCCGCATGGGAGTCACTGACCTGGCGTACGGCGTCTACGAGCGTCGGCTCGTCAAGATGCTCGATCCAGCTCGACTCCCTCATCACGTGGGTGCGATCGTCGACGGCAACCGGCGCTGGGCCAAGGGTGCCGGAACGCGATACGAGCACGGATACCAGGCTGGTGCCGACAAGATTTCCGAATTTGCGCAGTGGTGCGACGAGCTGGGTGTCGAGATCGTCACGCTGTGGCTGCTGTCGACCGACAACCTGCAGCGCTCGCCCGACGAGGTCGGGAGCATCCTCGCCGCGGTCGAGGGGCTGATGGAGAAGCTCGCTGCTGAGGGGCGTTGGCGGCTGGCTGTGATCGGGAATCTGGACATGTTGCCCGCCGAGTCGGCCGGTCGGATGAAGCGGCTTGCGGATTCGACGGCCAGCGTCCAGGGAATGCGCGTCAACATCTGCGTCGGCTACGGCGGAAGGCAGGAGCTGACCGATGCGATGCGTTCGCTGCTGCTGGACCAGGCAGCCAAGGGGAGATCCCTGGTCGACGTTGCCGGAACACTCGAGGTCGACGACATCGCCGAACACCTGTACACCAAGGGACAGCCCGACCCGGACCTGGTGATCCGTACCTCCGGTGAGCAGCGGCTCTCGGGGTTCCTGCTGTGGCAGAGCGTGCATTCGGAGTTCTACTTCAGCGATGCGTTGTGGCCGGCGTTCCGACACGTCGACTTCCTGCGGGCCATGCGGTCATACGCCACGCGCGATCGCCGCTTCGGCCACTGAGCCTCGGCGTCCAGCCGCCGCCCGCCCGATCAGCGGTGACTCAGCCACCTGACGGCTTGATCAGCGGGGGCTAGAAAGTGACCCGCCACCGGACGACAAGTGACCCGTCAGCGATCGGGGGGGATGGGGGGATGCGGTCAGCGTGTCCTGCCGGAATTGGGTGCTGCGCGGTCGTACGTTCAAGGAGTGTTGACGCTCGCCCCTGAGCCCCGAATCCCCGCCCACGAGTAGGGCCGGCGCAGGGTGCGCGCGGGCTCGTTGAGGAGACAGCTGTGGCTGCATCGCGCACCAAGCAGAGCCCGAGCTCAACCCGCCGGACGTACGTCCTGGACACCAGTGTCCTGCTGGCGGATCCGAACGCGGTCAATCGCTTCCACGAGCATGAGGTGGTGATTCCGGTCGTCGTCATCACCGAGCTGGAGGGCAAGCGGCACGACCCCGAGCTGGGTTACTTCGCCAGGAGCGCCCTGCGCTTCCTCGACGACCTGCGAGTACAGCACGGCACCCTCGACGTCCCGCTGCCGATCGGCGAGGAAGGCGGCACGATCCGGGTCGAGCTCAACCACACCGACTCCTCGTCGCTGCCATCGGGCTTCCGGCTCGGGGACAATGACACCCGGATCCTCTCGGTCGCCCGCAATCTGGCCAATGAGGGCCTCGACGTCACGATCGTCTCGAAGGACCTGCCGATGCGGGTCAAGGCCTCCGCGGTGGGCCTGGTGGCGGAGGAGTATCGAGCCGAGCTCGCGCTGGAGTCCGGCTGGACGGGCATGCGCGAGCTCGAGATCGAGAGCTTCGACCTGGACCTGTTGTACGAGAGTGGCTCGCTCGACCTCGCCGAGGCTCGCGATCTCCCGTGTCACACGGGCCTCGTCCTGCTCTCCGACAAGGGCAGCGGGCTGGGTCGCGTCACGGCCGACAAGAACGTCCAGCTCGTTCGGGGGGACCGGGACGCGTTCGGCATCCATGGACGCTCGGCCGAGCAGCGCGTCGCGCTCGATCTGCTGCTCGACCCCGACGTCGGCATCGTGTCCCTCGGCGGCCGCGCCGGCACTGGCAAGTCGGCGCTGGCGCTGTGCGCAGGCCTTGAGGCGACGATGGAGCGCGGTCAGCACAAGAAGGTCGTGATCTTCCGTCCGTTGTACGCCGTGGGCGGCCAGGAGCTCGGCTACCTGCCGGGCAGCGAGTCCGAGAAGATGGGGCCGTGGGGTCAGGCGGTGTTCGACACGCTCGGTGCTGTCGCCTCACCCGCCGTGATCGACGAGATCCTCGACCGCGGCATGCTCGAGGTTCTTCCGTTGACGCACATTCGTGGACGCTCGCTGCACGACTCGTACGTGATCGTCGACGAGGCGCAGTCACTCGAGCGCAACGTCCTGCTGACCGTGCTCTCGCGCATCGGATCGAACTCCAAGGTCGTGCTGACGCATGACGTTGCCCAACGTGACAACCTGCGCGTCGGTCGCCACGACGGCGTCGTCGCCGTGGTCGAAAAGCTCAAGGGGCACCCGCTGTTCGCACACGTCACGCTCACCCGGTCGGAGCGTTCGCCGGTCGCAGCGCTGGTGACCGAGATGCTCGAGGACGTCTCGCTGTAGGCAGCAGACGACCGGGGAAGTCGCGGGCGGGGAAGCTCCGGCCCGCGGCTTCTCCCGGACTTGCACGATTGAGACCGGACACGGACCTGCTCTGTGGCAAAGTTGCGCTCGTGAGCGCACCAGGGAGGGTCTGTGCACGCGCGGCCGCCGCACTGCTTCTGAGCGTGCTCACCGCTTGCGGATCGGCTGCTCCTGAGTCCGGTGGCACGCCGACACTCACGTGGTACGTCGGTCCGGATCGTGTCGACGCTGGCGTGCTGGCACAATCCTGCACGACCGCGGCCGCAGGCGCGTACAAGATCGAGCTGAAGCAGTTGCCGAATGATGTCGACACGCGGCACGCGATGCTCGTGCGGCGACTCACCGCCAAGGACGCCTCGATGGACCTGCTGAGCCTCGACTCGGCGTTCACAGCGGAGTTCTCTGCGGCCCGCTTCCTGGCGCCGGTGCCCGAGGAGCTGGCGCCGGTGCTCGGCAAGGACGTGCTGCCGGCCGCGCTCGAGGCCGCGACGTGGGACGGACAGCTCGCCGTCGCGCCGTGGTGGTTCGACCCGCAGCTCCTGTGGTTCCGGGGGAACGTCGCTGAGCGCGCAGGTCTGGACACCTCCAAGCCGATCAGCTGGGACGACCTGGTGGCCGGCGCTGAACGACTGGGCGTGACGATCCAGATCGACGACCGTGACGGCAGCGGGGTGACTGAGTGGGTCAACGCGCTGGTGGTGGGTGCCGGTGGAGATCTGCTGCAGGGCGCGGGGCGCAACCCCAAGATTGGTCTCGACTCCGCCGCCGGCCGGACCGCCGGGTCTGTCGCCGGCTTCTACCTCGACTCCGGGCGCGGTCCGGGGCCGTCGCGCGAGGCGCTCACGTCCTTCGCTGCGCCGGACGGCGGATTCCTGCTCGCCTCCAGCTCGGTCATCACCGATCCGGCACTCGCTGCGGTGGCCCCCAGCATGGGGTGGGCCGCCTATCCCGCGGTCGGCGACGAGAGTATCGCCCCGCTGTCCGGCGTGGGTCTCGCGGTGCCGCTGTACGCGCCGCGCACCGAGCTGTCGTATGCCGCGATCAGCTGCCTGACCTCCCCCACGTCACTGCGAACCCTGATGATCGACACCGGGCACAGCGCGAGCCAGCTGACGGCGTACGACGTCGAGGGCGTCACCGACTCCTTCCCGATGGCAGAGGTCACGAAGGCTGCCGTGCAGACCGGCGCTGCTGTCCCGGTGACGCCGTACTGGCACCTCGCCCGCGCCGCGATCGACGACACGTGGCGTCCGCTCGCCGACTTCGCGCCGGAGTCGACCCTCCAGCAGTCGCAGCGAGCCGTGCGCGCTGCGATGGCCGGGGAGCTCCAGTGAAGGGCTGGCGGTGGCTCGCGCCGGCGGTGGTCGTCCTGCTCGCAGTGACGGCGTGGCCCATCGGCCGCGGCGTGTGGCTCTCGTTGTCCTCGTACTCGTTGACCGGGCCCGACGATCGCTCGTTCGTCGGCGTGGACAACTATCTCGACATCCTGACCAGCCGGACGTGGTGGCTTGCGGTGTCCGCCACGCTGATCATCGTGCTGGTTGCGGTCGTGCTTCAGCTGCTGATCGGTCTCGCGTTCGCAGCAGCGCTACGACAGCTGACCGTGCTCTGGCCCGTCACCCGGGTCCTCGTCCTCGTACCGTTCGCCCTGCTGGCGGTGGTGACAGCAGTCGTGTGGCGGGACGCCGTGACGACCGGGTTCGCGGCTGAGTGGTTCCGTCTCGGTGAGGTCGGCCCGTTCGGCTCGCTCGTCGGTGTGACCGTCGGCGAGGTGTGGCGTGGGGTCGGCATCACGACTGTCATCCTGCTCGCCGGACTGCGGCGGGTCCCGACGTCGTTGATGGCATCCGCGGTGGCCGATGGGGCGAGCGGCTGGCAGCGGTTCCGGCGTGTCGTCCTGCCCGCCATGGGACCGGCGATCGCGGTTGCGGCGACGTACCGCAGCCTCGACACGTTCCGGATCCTAGAAGGACCTCTGCTGGTCGACGAGCCGGGCGCCTCGGTGCGCACGGCGCCGCTGATCGTGTGGAACACCACGTTCTCGTCCTTCGAGCTCGGCCTGGGGGCAGCGATGTCGATCGTGCTGCTGGTGATTGCTGGACTGCTCGGCCTGCTGATGGTCCAGCTGCTCCGAGTCAGGAGGGTCGTGTGACACCCTCCGTTCGCTCGAGGCTGTGGGCCTCCGGCACCGCTTTCGTCCTGGGATTCGCGGCGGCCAACTACGGGATCGTCCGGGTCGCCCGGCCCGACTTGTGGACCTGGATCGTGGTGGCGGTCGTCCTGATGGCGACCGGCGCCGCGGGCATCCTCCTGGCCGACACCCGCCGCCCGCTCTCGATCTGGTCGATCCTCGGGGTCGAGGTCTTCCTGGTGTTGACCATCCTCCCGATGCTGTGGACCTTCACCGTCGCGACGGCGCCGGCCGGAGAGGCGCCGCGCAGCCTGTGGCCACGGGACGTCTCGTGGGGCGCCTTCGACGGTGCGATCCACTCCGAGATCTTGCGGCACGCCGCTGGAACGTCGGTGCTCGTTGCCGGCATCGCGACGATCATCGCGATGCCGCTCGCGGTCATGGCGGCGTATGCGCTGGTGCGCCTGCCGATCCGCGGACGCCGAGCTGCGTACGCCTTGGTCGTCGCCACGCTGCTGCTGCCGCTGGTGGCAGTGGCGGGGCCGCTCCAGGACCAGCTCATTCAGCTCGGCGGATACAGCTCCCGCTTGATGCTGGTCCCGGCGGCCCTGGCGCTCACGCTCCCACTGGCGGTCTGGCTGTGCGTCACGGTGTTTCGGGACGTGCCGTGGTCCCTGCGCGATGCGGTGCGAGCCGACGGTGCGACGCGGCGGCAGTCGTTGCGGCTGTTCGTCCTTCCCCACCTCGCCCCCGGTGTCGTCGTCGCGACCCTGTTGGTGTTCGTGGCCGGGTGCAACGACTTCGTGCTCGGCGCGGCCCTGTCGGCCGACGATGCGTCCCGCCCATTCCCTGCGACGCTGCTGCTTGCCAGCGGCCAGCTCGACAGCCCCAGCTCGACGGTGGCGGCGGCCGGTCTGTTGTGGGTCCTGCCCGCCCTGCTCCTCCTCCTCGTGTTCCCGCGCAGGATCAGCCACCTCCTCGGAAGGTCTTACCGATGACCTCGATCGAAGTTCGCCACCTCACGACGTCGGGCGGTCCCGAGCGGCCGTTGCTGGACGACGTCAACCTGACGGTCCCCGCCGGTGAGACGCTCGCGATCACCGGGCCGTCGGGAGCCGGCAAGAGCTTGCTGCTGCGGACGCTCGCGGGGCTCGAGGAGCAGAGCTCCGGTGACATCGTGATCGGCGACGACGTGGTCAATGCGGTCGGTCCGCGCGGCCGCGATCTGGCCATGGTGTTCCAGGACTATGCGCTGCATCCCCACCTGGACGTCTTCGACAACCTGGCGTTCGCGGCGACGCTGCGCCGTGGCTACGACCGAACGGAGCTGTCGGCGCGGATCCACGAGGTGGCCGAGCTCTTGGCCCTCGGTGAGCTGCTCGAGCTGAAACCCGCCGAGCTGGACGATGCGCAGCGCCAGCGGGTCGCCCTGGGTCGCTCGCTCGTGCGCGATGCCAACGCGTACCTGCTCGACGCCCCGTTCACCCAGCAGTCGGAGCGGTTGCGCTCGCACGTGCGCTCCGTGACCACCCAGTGGCAGCACGAGAACGGGCGTACGTCGATATTCACGACCAGCGACGTCGAGGAGGCGCTCAGCATCGCCGACCGAGTGGCGGTCATGCATCAGGGCTTCATTCATCAGGTCGGCACGCCGCGGGATCTCTACGAGCGTCCCGCCGACATGTTCGTGGCGGGCTATCTGGGCTCGCCTCCGATGAATCTGGTGCCTGCCTTTCCGATGGACCGTCAGCTCGTGATGCCGCTGGCCACGATGCCGCTCGACGAGGACCTGCAGAGGCGGATCGCCGGCCGCGGCGTGGTCGTCGCAGGCATCCGACCCGAGCACTGCCACGACGCGACCGGGCAAGGCGGACAGGCAGTGACGGACCGGGTCGAGTTCACGACCCGGATCGACGATGTTGAATGGCGCGGCAGCAGTCAGTTCGCCTACCTCGGCTATGAGATCCAACCGGAGGTCGAGGAGCTCCTGAACGAGGTCGAGGATCTGCTGGAGTTCGATTTGTTCCAGAACTTCCTGGTGGCGGAGCTCGCCCCGGACAGTCCCCTGAGCCCCGGTATGTCGATCCGTGTCGTGATTCCGCGGCTCAAGGTCCACGTGTTCGATCCCGAGACGGGCGAGAACCTCACGCTCGGCCGATGACGCGCATTGGTCGTCAGCGATTGTTCGCTGTCCTGCTCGCGCTCGCGGCGGGTGCGGCGTACGGACTGCTCGCTCTGCTGCGGTACCGCCGCTTCACGATCTCGTCGTGGGATCACGCCATCTTCGAGCAGGCGGTCAAGGGGTATGCCCGGCCCGGTGCGCCGATCGTTGACGTCAAGGGCCCGGGGTACAACATCCTGGGCGACCACTTCTCGCCGATCGACGCACTGATCGCGCCGGTCTACCGGCTGTTTCCGGCGGCGCAGACCATTGCGCTGACGCAAGTGGTGCTGATCGCGATCTCCGTCGCGGTCATCGCGGCATTGGCCATGCGGAAGCTCGGCACGTGGACCGGCGCGACGATCGGCACCGCGTACGCGCTCTCGTTCGGCCTGCAGTCGGCGGTCGAGGCGGAGTTCCACGAGGTCGCGTTCGCGGCTCCACTCCTGGCGCTGGCCGGCGCGGCCTACGTGGATCGGCGGTTCGGAGCCGTGGTCGCGTGGTCGCTGCCGTTGTTGCTGGTCAAGGAGGATCTTGGCCTGACGGTTGCAGCTGTCGGGTTCGTCCTGTGGCTGGTGGGGCAGCGCCGTCACGGGCTCGTGCTGGGGTTCGTCGGCCTCGTGGCCGTCGCGGTGACCGTGCTGGTCATCATTCCGGTCTTCGCGGCGGGCGACTCGTACGCATACGCGTCGACGCTGGGCGGCGACCGCGGGCTGTGGGTCACGCTGCTCGACTCTCCGGGGCGCAAGCTCGCGACCGTCGCGCTGACCCTGGCCATCACGGGGTTTGCCGCCTTGGCGTCGCCGTGGGTGCTGCTGGTGATCCCGACGTTCGTGTGGCGGTTCGCCGGCGACAACGGCTATTACTGGGGGACCGAGTGGCACTACTCGCTGGTGCTCATGCCGATCGTGTTCGTCGCGATGATCGATGCGATGCGCCGGTGGCCCGCGCTGCGGTGGGCGACGGTCGTCGCGGTCGTCGTGACGGCGTTCACGTTGGTCGGATCTCCGCTGGCCGCGCTGCTGGAGAGCAAGACGTACGCCGAAGCGCCGCGCGTCGGATCGGCCCGGGCGGCCATCGCGCAGGTACCGAAGGGCGCGACCGTCGAGACCGACATCGCGATGATGAGCCATCTCGTCACGGACCACACCGTCTACTGGTACGGCTCGATCGGCGACGCGACACCGGAGTACGTGCTGTTCGACGCCGCTGCCGGAATCGGCTCGCCCGAGGACGTTGTTGCGTATGCCGAGCGGACGCACGGCGGCAGGTACGAGCTGGTCTACGACCGCGACGGCTACCTCCTCGCCCACCGGCAACGCTGACGGGTCACTTCTCGCC
>NZ_JBAVDI010000044.1:0-7290 GCF_049587115.1 Aeromicrobium sp. | reverse complement strand
ATCAGGTCGTCGTCGTGGAAGTTGACGCCGTACGCGCCGATCCGGGCCAGGTTCTCCAGGGCGTACACCGGGTCCATGTCTGCTCGGGTCGGTTCACCGAACGGATCACGTCCGGGATAGGCGACGGTCCACAGGCCGAATGAGAACTTGTCGGAGGGTGCGGGGGTCGGGATGCTCATGAGGAGCCTTTCGTTGGAGTCCAGTCGGACGTGCGGTCGCGCAGCTGTGCGTAGGCCTCACGCACGAGAGGGGTTGGGGGTGCGTCATGGGTCTCGGCGGCTGCCGCATCCCAGGCTGGTGGTTCGGGGGTCCCGGCCAGCGCCCACGCCGCTTGGCGCGCGGCTCCCAGCGCGACGTATTCACCGGGTGCTGGCACCGTCACGGGTGACCCGAGAATCGCCGGCGCGAGAGCACGCACGGCGGCGTTGCCGGCCGCGCCACCCACCATCAGGATCCGACCCGGCGGCACGCCAGTGCACGCGACCAGGTGGTCGACGGCGTCGGCGAGGGAGCAGAGCAGCGCCTCGAACGCAGCCCGGGCCAGGTCCTCACGGCTCGTCGAGGAGGTCAGTCCCGCCCACGTTCCAGACGCGCCGGGCCGGTTCGGCGTGCGTTCGCCGTCGTAGTAGGGGAGCAGGGTCAGACCGTTCGCACCGGGCGGAGCGGCCAGGGCCAGCCGACCGAGCTCCTCGTGGTCCACAGCGAGCAGGCGAGCCTGCAGGTCGAGGATGCGCGCGGCATTCATGGTGGTGGCCATCGGGAGAAAGCCTTTCCGCGCGTCCGCGAAACCGGTGACCGTACCGGTGCCGTCGGCGATCCGATACGGGCTGACCGTCGAGGCGACACCGGAGGTGCCGATGGAGACGACGATGTCTCCGGGCCCCAGGTCGAGGGCAAGGGCGGCTGCCATGTTGTCCCCGGTTCCGGCCGCCAAAGCCGTGCCGTTCGCCGTCATCGCGGCCACCTGCGTGGACGGCACGATGCGGGGGAGCTCGACCGGGTGGCCGAGGGCCGACTCGGCGAGGTCAGGCCGCCATGCGTCGTCCGCCGTGGAGAAGTATCCGGTCCCTGATGCGTCACCGCGATCGGTGAACGGTTCGCCGCCGGCGAGGTGTCGAGAGACGAAGTCGTGTGGCAGCAGGACCCGCCGGGTGCGGGCCGCCGCTTCAGGCTGGTGATTGCGGAGCCAGCGCAGCTTGGTCGCGGTGAACGACGCCACGAGCACGCTGCCCACTGCCTCGGCGCACGCGTCCGGGCCACCGAGCTCGCGAACCAGGTCCACCGCTTCGGCACTCGAGCGGGTGTCGTTCCACAGGATCGCGTCGTGCACCGGCAGGTCGTCGGCGTCGAGCGCAACCATCCCGTGCTGCTGGCCGCCCACCGAGACGGCGTCGGCGCGGTCCAGCAGGCCGTCCGTCGCTCGGTCGAACGCGTCGAGCCACGCCAGCGGGTCCACCGAGGTGCCGCCGGGATGGCGTGCGGAACCCTGCGCCACGATCTGTCCGGTCGCGGCGTCGACGAGGAGGGCCTTGGTGGACTGCGTCGAGGAGTCCACCCCGAGCACGAGTCCTGTCTGGTTGCGGGCTGCGGCCATTCCACTTGTTTAGTACGACTGTTGAATTAAGTCAAGGCGAGGACGCGTAGGCTGGCCAGGTGACCATTCATTCCGACCATCCGTTCGTGCCGGCCGAGGGCGACCGAGACCAGCTCCGCCGAATGCGAGGCCGGATGCCGGCTCCCGTGACGGTGTGGACGTCCGGGACCGGTAGGGGCCGTCGTGGCCTGACCGTGTCGTCGGTGCTGCTGGCCGGCGGCGAACCCGGACGTGTCATTGGACTGGTGGACGGTGACTCCGACTTCTGGGAGTCACAGCCGTTGTCGTGGGTCGTCAACGTCGTGGGAGCGGAGCACCGTTTCCTCGCCGACGCGTTCGCCGGCACGGCTCCCGCGCCGGGCGGGCCATTCACCCTGGGCAAGTGGACCGACAGCGCCTGGGGACCTGTGCTGACCGGGTGCGCGGGCTGGATCGGCGTGCACCTGGAGCAGGGGGCGACGCGCTCGGTCGGCTGGAGTCTGCTGGTCGAGGGAGTCGTGCAGTCCGTCGAGGTGGGGGCGGCTGACGCCTTGGCTCACCTGCACGGTCGCTACCGTGATCTGCGGCAGGGCGAGTAGTCCGCCTGCCGACTCGGCGTCGTGGGTCGTCCTCGATAGACTGACTTTCATGGCCGGACAGGGTAGGAGGGATCGATGAGCGTTCTCGCGAACCTGACCGGACCCGCGCAGCTGCGAGGCATGGGCGAGGAGCAGCTGACCGAGCTCGCGGCCGAGATCCGCGAGCTCCTGATCGCTTCGGTTGCCTCCAACGGCGGGCATCTGGGTCCCAACCTGGGCGTCGTCGAGCTTGCCATGGCGATCCACCGGGTCTTTGACTCGCCGACCGATCGCGTCGTCTGGGACACCGGCCATCAGGCGTACGTCCACAAGATGTTGACCGGCCGCGCCGGCCAGTTCGATCAGCTGCGCAAGGAGGGCGGCCTGTCTGGCTACCCGAGCCGGGCCGAGTCCGAGCACGACTGGGTCGAGAACTCGCACGCCTCGACGAGTCTGTCCTACGCCGATGGGATGGCCAAGGCCAACCATCTCCTCGGCAAGCCCGATCATGTCGTCGCTGTGATCGGCGATGGTGGCCTGACCGGCGGCATGGCCTGGGAGGCGCTCAACAACATCGCGGCCGACCGGGACCGGCGGCTCGTGGTGATCGTCAACGACAACGGACGCTCCTACACGCCGACCGTCGGCGGTCTGGCCAACCGGTTGACCGAGATCCGCACGAACCCGCGCTACGAGCCCGCGCTGGGTGCCATCAAGGACCGGCTCAACAGATCGAGCCGGGTCGGCCCCGCCGCCTACGAGGCCCTGCACGCGATCAAGAAGGGCGTCAAGGACGCTCTGGCGCCGCAGGGCATGTTCGAGGACCTCGGGCTCAAGTACATCGGTCCCGTGGAGGGACACGACCGGCCCGCGGTCGAGCGCGCGCTGGCGCAGGCCAAGAAGTTCGGCGGCCCGGTGCTCGTGCACGTCCTGACCACCAAGGGGCAGGGCTACGACATCGCGGTGGCCAACGAGAACGACCAGATGCACCAGGCCAACCCGTTCGATCGTGAGACCGGTGAGGCCGTCAACGTCGCTCCGGCGGGCTGGACATCGGTGTTCCGCGACGAGATGGTCCGCATCGCCGACGAGCGGCCCGACGTGGTCGGCATCACCGCGGCGATGCTGTATCCCGTCGGGCTGGACGCCTTCGCCGACAAGTTTCCCGAGCGCGTCTTCGACGTCGGCATCGCCGAGCAGCATGCCGTCACCAGCGCAGCCGGGCTCGCGATGGGTGGCCTGCACCCGGTCGTGGCGGTCTACGCGACCTTCATCAACCGGGCCTTCGATCAGGTTCTCCTGGACGTCGCGCTCCACCGGTGCGGCGTGACCTTCGTGCTCGACCGGGCCGGTGTCACGGGCGACGACGGAGCGAGTCACAACGGCATGTGGGACATGTCGCTGCTGCAGATCGTTCCCACCCTGCGCATCGCCGCACCCCGAGACGGCCAGCAGCTGCGGCAGCTCCTTCGCGAGGCGGTCGAGGTCGACGACGCGCCGACAGTCGTCCGGTTCGCCAAGGGTGCCGTGTGCGACGACCTGCCCGCGATCGACCGAACCGGTGCGACCGACATCCTCTCCCGAGACGAAGCGCAGGAGGTGCTGATCGTCGCGGTGGGATCCTTCGGGCATCTCGGTGCTGCGGTCGGCGAGCTGCTGCGCGCAGCGGGACTCGGCGTCACGGTCGTGGATCCTCGATGGGTCAAACCGGTCGATCCGGCACTGGTCGAGCTGGCCGGCGGGTTCGGACTGGTCGTGACGATCGAGGACAACGGCCGGCAGGGCGGTGTCGGAGCGGCCATCACGCAGGCCGTGCGCGATGCGGGCTGCGACGTGCCCATCCAGGTCCACGGAGTCGAGCAGGCGTTCCTCGACCACGCCAAACGGGACGTCATCCTCGAACGACTCGGATTGACCCCGCAGGCCGTCGCCGACGACACCCTGGCAGTCCTCGCCCGGAATAGCGCCGCGCAGTGAGTGGTTGACCATGACGATGAAGTGGTTACCCCGACGCAACGACGAACCGGCCGCCCGCGAGGGTGGGGGACCGGTCCTCATCCATGCCCTCGACGGCTTCCTGGGCGCCGGCTCGGCGGCCCGGCTCGCGGCCGATCGACTGCGCTCTGGCGAAGGTCAGGTGGTGCACGAGTTCGATCTGGACGCAATGTTCGACTACCGCGCCCGACGCCCGATGATCGCCTTTCACGAGGACCACTACGCGGAGTACGACGATCCTCGGTTGCAGGTCGTGCTGGAGCACGATCTGCATGGCATGCCGTATCTGTTGATGGCCGGTCCCGAGCCGGACTTCCAGTGGGAGCGGTTCGTCGCCGAGGTTCAGGACGTCATCGAGGAGCACGACGTGCCGCTGACCCTGGGGCTGGGAGCAGTCCCCATGGGAGTGCCGCACACTCGACCGCCGATGATCACGGCACACGGCACGCGCCCCGATCTTGTCGACCGTCAGAATCTGTGGTCCGCACAGGTCTCGGTGCCATCCTCGGCGCAGTCGCTGCTGGAGTACCGCCTGGGCCAGTCGGGCCACGACGCGGCCGGCTACGTCGTGCACGTACCGCACTACCTCGCGCAGATCGACTACCCGACCGCTTCACTCGCTCTGATCGACGCGTTGGTCGATCGAACCGGACTCTCCGTCGATGTCGATGCGTTGCGAGCGCGCCAGGACGAGGCGCTGGCCGCGATCGAGGAGCAGATCGAGGAGCAGGGCGGGGCCAGCCTGCTCGGCGGTCTCGAGGAACAGTACGACGCGTTCACCCGCGGCGCGGCCCAGTCGCTGCTGGCCAGTGACGAGGACCTCCCCAGCGGTGACGAGCTGGCCGATCAGTTCGAACAGTTTCTCGCCCGTCAGCGCAAGAACGACCAGGGTTAGGCCGCCGGCAGCTCCGGAGACCGACCGCGACGATAGGCTGGTCCTGTGCCTGCATCCCTGGACGAAGTCGTCGGTCTGCTCGATCTGGAATGCCTCGAGGTGGGGCTCTACCGTGGATCCCAGCCGGCGGGCTCCTCGCTCAAGCGGGTGTTCGGCGGGCAGGTCGCGGCACAAGCACTGATGGCTGCGCAGCTGACGGTTCCCGACGACCGCTTCGTGCACTCGTTGCACCTGTACTTCATCTTGGGCGGCGACCCGAGCATTCCGATTGTCTACGACGTCGAGAACGTCCGCGACGGGCGCTCGTTCACGACCCGCCGCGTCGCCGCCCGCCAGCACGGCGAGATCATCTTCTACATGACCGCGTCGTTTCAGGTCGTCGAGGGCGGCTGGGACCACCAGGACGCGATGCCCGAGGTGCCGTCGCCCGCGGACGCGACACCACTGACCGACATCATCGCGATGCGGGGTCCTGAGGCCGCGGCCCATTGGGAGCGCGAGTGGTCCTCCTTCGACATGCGCTACATCGGTGACAACCGCGCTGCCGACGATCCACAGCGGTCGCTGGTGCCGGCGGTCCAGCGGCTGTGGTTCAAGGCCGACGGGACTCTCCCGGACTCGCGCATCATGCACAACGCCGCCTTCACGTACATCAGCGACCTGAGCCTGCTCGGCGCGAGTCTTGTGCCGCATGGACAGTTCATCGGCTCGCCCGAGGTCCAGCCGGCATCGTTGGACCACACGATCTGGTTCCACCGGCCGGTCGCCGCCGACCAGTGGCTGCTGTACGACCAGACGTCACCGTCTGCCTCCGGCGCGCGAGGACTGTCCACGGCGAGGGTCTTCTCCGAGGACGGCACGCTCGTCGCGACCGTTGCGCAAGAAGGACTGATCCGCCACATCACTCCGCGGGACTGATTACCTGACGGTCGGCAGGGTTCCGACGCTCGGGAAGTTGATCGTCGAGGGCAGGGCCGACGAGGTGTGGACCCGGATGACCGTCGCCGTGCCGAGCGCGTCCGGCACGGGCGGGAGCAGGTGGGGCACGTCGAAGGCCTGGATCGCGATGCGCAGCCGGTGGCCGGGCAGGATCTTGGCCCGTGTCGGGAAGATCTCGACATCGATCGGGGCGATCTGACCGGCTGCGAGCTTCTTCCTCGCCGCCTTGGTGAACGGGTGGAAGGGTTGGACGAGGACGCCGTCCAGGTATCGAGACCGGGACTTGTCGAGTGCGCGGTGGGAGATGACCTGCCAGCCACCGCTGAGTCGGCTGACCGTCCCGTCGGGCGCTTCGTCCTCGAGCGTCACCGAGAGCATGCCGTCGCCGCTGGTGCTCGAGGCGAACAGGTGCGCGTTGACGGGTCCTTGCAGCGTGACGGCCTTGGTCAGCGGCCTGGTCGAGAACACGGCGCCCGAGGCGTCGTTCAGGGCGTTGTTGGTGAAGCACGGCAGGGATGGCGCGATGGTGTTCGCGATACCGGCAGTCCACTGGTTGGCTGATCGCGTGCACAGGCCGGCTGCCGGAATGGGCGCGATGGCGGAGCTGCCCGTCTTGACGGCGCCGCCGGTCAGGCTGCCCGGAGCGCCGAGCGGGGCGGATGACCCGCTGAGCCGAAGCTTCGTGCCCTGCAACGACGAACCGATCCAGCGCGAATCCTTGCGCCAGGCGCCCGTGCCCTGCTCGTAGTACGTCAGGTTGGCGATGTCTGAGTTGAGTCGTGAGTCGAGGGCGCCCTTGAGGTAGCGGTCGAACCAGCGCAGCTGCAGCTGGGCGAGCGATCCGTAACCCGCGCGGCCGACGTCCGCGCCGCTGGAGGCCTGCAGGTGATCCCACGGGCCGACGATCATCTTGGTCGGGATCTTGCGCTGGTTGAGCTTTTCGAACAGGAGGGGAGTGCCGCGTTGGAACAGGTCGTACTCACCGGACAGGAAGAACGCCGGGACCTTGACCTTGTCGATCACGTTGATGACTGAGCGCTCGGCATAGAACGGTCCGTCATAGGTCGGCTCCCCGCCCAGCAGGGCGTTGAGCAGCAGGGGTGCGGTGAACGTTGCGGCACCGTTCAGGTGCTGAAGCAGCACGAGCGCCGCCGACTGCGGGTTGGTGCCTGTGGTGGCGGGCGGGATGAGGCCGGTGCCGGTCACCAGGCCGAGCCACAGCGGGATGAAGCCCACGTCGAGCTGGCCTCCCGAGGCGACGACGTCGCGGTAGACGTCGGCGCCGGGCACCTGCGGGAAGATCGCCTTGA